>JBBPZY010000394.1:0-10056 GCA_038276315.1 Mycobacteriales bacterium | reverse complement strand
CACCATCCCACGGCCGGGGAAGAGAGGAACCGACCGCCGAACGATCATGAGACCCGACCCGGCCGGAACGACGACGACACGCCGAACTAGATCACCAGACGCCCGCAACGAATTGGCCAGCAGGGTCATCTTGGGCTGTATGGATGTGTTTTGTGACCGTAAAGTGTCCAAGCGATCAGCCCGACGTGATCACCGATGATCTTGCATGCTGGGGCTCGGGTGGCATCCTCGACAGTGAGATGGGATGCCACGCCCTGCCCACCCAACCCTGCCGCAGCAGTTCTCGCGACTGGCCATCCTGGAGACCTGCCCGCCCGGCGAGGGCATGCTTTGGTTGGGCCCTGCTGCGTTAGCTGATGTAGCGCCGCTGAGAAAGCTTTGACCGGGGCTTTGACGGGTAACGCTATGGTCGCGCGGGCCAAGTCACCTCAACACACTGAACGAGGGCGTGGAACCACCCTGGTGACAACTGTAAGATAAATGCGGGTGCACCACCAGCGCGTAGTGCCAATGCCTGGTCGGGCAAATCCATCATGAACTCCACGTCAATGGGGATGTTACCTTCGTGGACCAATTGGCAGCGCAACACCTTGTAGAACAGTCCGGCGAAAGGAATTTGCTGACCGTGATACTCCACCGACCCTATTCGACTGAACGGCCAATTCGTATCGCTGAGTAGAAACGTCTCGAACGCCTTGCGATCACCCTTGACATCCGGGTAGCGCTGGCGCGCTGTCGCGGCTACAGCGATCAGAGCAAGGATGAACGCCCCCTCGCGCCGTCCGCTAGTCCAGAGGACGCGCGCATCAATCACTCGCTGGCGAATTGCCTCAAGCTGAACAGTTCGGTCTCGTGGTCCGGAAGGACGTGATTGCATCGCAGTCTCGCCGCCTATCATTGTTAGAAGGTGACAGTAGACTCAACGTTACATAACGCGAAGACCGTAGCTGGTTGTTGTCAGGGCTACTATCCGTACGCTGGCCCGGGTCACGCACGCCCTTAATTTCGACGGGACGGCGTACGCACCCGTGGGAGGATCCGAGACATCTTTCGAGTAAACTCCAGCGTGAACTGGGTCCGGTCACAACTTGCACGACAGCGCCGTCATGTCGCTCTCTTTCGGCTTGAAGTGGCTTTCGAAGTCGCCGCTATTGATGTCGTTACCCGGGTAGGCGGTCACAGCGTCTGGCAGTTCGGCCTGAAAGTCGTGCCGCCATTGCGTCCTCAGGTAGTTCCTGATCACGTCATTTAGCTTGAGGCAGTCCGCGTGGTGATGCGCGCGTAACCCGATGCCGTAGTATTGGAGTTCCCCGAAGACGCCCGGAAGGACAACTTTGAACTTACCCGGATAGGCGCGCGTGTATCCGTAGAGGAAAAGAGCATCGGTCAACACCGCGTCGGTGTTGTGTGCGCTGAGACTGTCGACACACGTTTTGGTAGTGGGATCCTTCGTCGACATGTATGCGCCGGGGATGGACAGTAGCGAACCGGTGGTCGTGGCGACGGTGCAGACACTTTTGCCTATTAGGCTGTCCTTGGTAGTGATCCTCGTATCGTCCGCGCGGACCAGCAATGCCTGCGGGTTGACCATGTAGGGGCCTGCGAAGTCGATGCCCTGCTTATTGCGGTCCGTCGTGATCGAGTACCCCGCGATGGCGATCGTCAAGTTGCTCCTGTCGAGCAGGGGCGCTCGGTCTGCATTGGTCAACGGCGTGGACGTCACCGGGGTGTGCAGTCCGGCTCCGATCGCGTGCATCAGGTCGATGTCGAAGCCCGCCGGGTTGAGGTCGCCCGCCGCGAAGCCCGGTACGTCGTCGAGTATCCCGACGATGATAGTGCCCGTGAGGATCGACGGATCTGACTCCGGCGAAACACAGCCGGCCAGGACGACGAGTGCTCCCAAGACGGTAAGCCAGCCCCTTGTTCCCATCCTGCCCACACGTCCTCTCTAGAAATTATCCGAATATCCGTTACTTGTTCTGGAGCTTCGCGCTCACTACCGAGAGATTCACACCGCAATTCTGATCACCGTGAGTGTTCGTGACGGCAATGTCCAAGTGGAGCTTCGTAGTCCCCGCCGGCAGGTCCATCGATGTTGGGACTCCGGAGCTCGCAGAGACCGTCGCCCCACGATTTCCTGCCGTTTCGGGCGTCACCAAGAGCGACGTGTTCGGGGCGCATGTTCCGAGGGCGTCGTTATAATCGACGATCTGGAACACCAACACGATCGTGTCTCTCTGTTCGGTGACGGCAAGATCGAGTGTGGCGTGACCATCCGGAAGGACGTCACTGTTCAGACCCAAAGTGACAGTTGAGAGCACGTCAATGGTTCGGTTAGCATGATAGGAGGACCACGCGGCCCATGCCCCGCTCGTTACAACATCCACAAACAGGATAGCGTAGACAACTCCCCGGGTGACTTTACGGTCGATCGTCGGGAACTTCGGAGGCTGGAAGATACCAATGATGGGTGCGACTGCTGCCGTGATGGCCGCGAGCGTCGCGGCAACGGTCGGGGCGACGCTTGTCTTGGCCGCAATGAAGATGAGAAGCACGACCGTCCAGATCAACGTGACCAAGCAGGCGCAAAAGAAGAAACGTGAGAAAGGATTCGATCGCACACGGTCAGCGGTTGGCGCCGCCAGGGCGAGAGGTAACTGCTCCTTTTCGCCCTGCTCGGCGTTATCCATCGTTCGCCCCTCAGTTTGCCACAGGAACCTAGTTCGGTTGCCACCCCACAGCCATCCGAGTTCCGGGTTGCGACACCCCGGAACGAGCAAGGGTAATCTGTCGCCAAGCAGCAGCCAGGGTCTAAAGTCTACGTGTCAGCGCAGGTGATCGACATCTGGGTGCCAACGAGTGGCGTTCACGCCATCGCGTAGCCGTTGAGGCGCCTTCGATGCCGGCGAGCCAACGCAGGACAATTCCCTGGACCCGGGAAGAAGACGGACGGCCCTAGATAGCTGGTTGCCCACCGTAGCGGTGACCCGTGGCGCTGATCGTGATCTTTTGACTTCCGCGTTGTCTGCGGCGGCGTATCCGCCGGGTACGTTTGCCGTGCGACCGGGCCGCGACCGAGCACGGCCCGAAGGGCCGCGCGCAGTGTCGTGGTTCCGGTGGCACGGCGAGGGTGACGACTGCCTTACCGGCGGGTGCGGGCCGCCGCAGGCGGCCTTGATTTCCATTAGAGGGTTATTCGGCAAAGTCGGGTGGGGTAGGGAGTGCGCCCGGGGAACGGGTGCGATCGGGGGTGATCCCCCGCGATGTCCGTATGCTCACCGTATGCTGGGGCGCGGTTACGTGTGGGGGGTTGCGAGCCGCACCAGGGACAAACGGCCGATATCGATCATAGGCAGACCGAGGCAGGTGCGAGGACGCTGCTCGGCCCGCTGATACCGATCGGATTCGGTTGGTAGGTGCCGGTGTGCCTCGCTGGGGTTGTCTGCCTCGTGGCAGCTCAGGGTTAGGGCAGGTGCCCGATTGAGGGGTGAGGCACGTGCCTCACCCTGGGTGCTAGTGCCTCAACGTCTGCCTCGCCCCGGATCGGCCGGTAACCGCCGGATTTTGGGGTGGGGTGCATGTCGCGAGCGGCGAACACGGTGCCCGTTGAGGGTCCGTTTCGTGACCTCGAATTTCGCTATCGAACTGCTGGAGTACGTCGGCGGAACGCAGCTTCTCGCCACGTCCATGGGCCGTTAGTTACTCAAGGTGGTCGACCAGACGGTCGAATAGTGAGGGAGGGAGGCGCGTCGTGGTGTCGTCTGGCCCGGATATCGGGGGTTTCCGGGGCTTAGGGACGCGGAGGGAGCTGCCTCCCTGGCCGGTGTTTGTGCAGCTCAGGGCGGGGAGGCAGGGGAGGGACCCGGGCAGGGAGAACTCCCTGCCTCCCTCCCTTCCTCCCTGAGTGGGTCCCTCTCACTTTCTGTGACCATGAGCCAGTCGGAATGGTTCGTCGCCGAGCGCATCCGCTCAGCGCCGGAACTCGCTCCGTCGCCGTGGACAGCGCCGCGGGCCTCGTCGTCAGAGCGCCGTTGCGGGGTCGGAGGCCAGCGCCGACCAAGGGGTCTACCCCCGCTACCGTGCAGGTCAGGACCCGTTACCCGGGGGGTCTACCGGGGTAGAGGGGCCCCTCTACCGGGCCGGGTCGGGTAGAGCCCCGCGTCCGGTGACCGCCGATTGTTGCCAGCAAGCGAGTACCGCTCCAACTACACGGGCAAGCAGAGCGTTCGGCTACGACAGTGCAGTGCGGGCCATGAGGATGCTGTCTGCGCGCCTCTTACCAGGTCACCTCGTGGTACATGAAGGACGCTTGACTGAGACGATGAACGCGATCCCCGCCACGGTCAGCATCCCCGACCGCGACGCCGCGGAAGCCGAGCTGGCTCGCCATGCCCGATCGTTCGACCCCACCTCGCTACACAAGATCGCCATGCACATCCTGGATCACCTCGACCCCGATGGCCCGGAACCCCGCGACGAGGCAGAACCGGTTCCAGCCGCCGGAGATTTGCGGTTTTGGGACGGCGGCGACGGGCGCCTGGGCCTGGAGGGATTCCTGGAACCGGAGCACCGCGCCGCGTTCCGGTCCTTGATCGAACAATGCGCCGGGCCCTGCCCCGCTGCCGAGGGAATCCCCGATGCGCGTACCGCCGCCCAGCGCAACGCGGACGCCCTGCTGGAGGTCTGTGGCTTGGCCCGCGCCGCACAGAACTGCCCCACCACGGCCGGGGAGCCACCGCACCTGACCGTCACCCTCGACTGGGACGCCCTGCGCACCGGCCTCGGCGTCGCGATCCTGGACTATGGGACCCACATCAGCGCATCGGAGGCCCGGCGCTGGGCGTGTGACGCGAAAATCATCCCTGTCGTTCTGGGTGGTAAATCCGAACCCCTCGATGTCGGCCGGGCGCTGTGAACCGTTCCGCTGTCCATTCGCCGGGCGTTGGTGGCCCGAGACCGCGGATGCGCGTTTCCTGGTTGTGATCGGTCACCAGGAATATGTCAAGCGCACCACTGTCGGCACGTGCGCCATGAGGCGCGTGTTTTCCGAATGGGGGTGAGAGACCCCCGTCGCCTGGCTGTCACGGCAGTCGGTTGATACCAAGAACAGTAGCCGCACGTCGTCGCGTTGAGTGGCGATGGTGGCGCCGATGACCACGACCGTGTCGAGGATCGCGTGCGGGTTGAGTAGGGACGCTCCCGCAATTTTCGCGGCAACCTGGGGCAGGGGACAGCCATCATCAACGGTGGGCCTGTCGGTGGTGGACCGTCGGTACGAGCCCCAGGCAAGGAAGAGCAGGAAGACAGCTCCGACCGCGAGTAATAGCGAACGGAGCGCGGGTATCCCGGCGAGCAGCGCGTCTACGTCCAGGGCCCCGGTGACGATCAACAGGGTGTCGCAGAGCCCGGCGAAGGCTGCCGCGAACAGGATTTTGGAAAGCGGACGGTAAGGCCTTGGTTGAGGACGACGATGTTCTGGGGACCGATCGGGACGATGAGCGCAAAACCCAGCATCAGGCCGCTGAGATAGGCGGTCATCAAGCCACCGACGCTGTGCTCGGGAGCTTGCTGACCGGGTTGTGGTGGTGGAGGCGCGCCCGTACTTTCACGTGCGCGTGGCCTGTGATGTGGGATGTGAGGTCGTCGAGCGCGTTGTCAAGTGCCTCGTGCGGAACCTCTCTGCTGACACGCTCGATCTCGACCACGCAGCGTAACCTCCCCCAAAAGTTCCGCTCTCCTCGTCCACCCCCCGGATGCACGGCAGTGAGCCTGGTCTAGTGCCGGTCGGCTGAAGATCCGCCTAGCAGCAAAGTGTCGAGTCCCCGGGTAAGTCCGACGCGGCCCGGGAGTGCTCTGATCGCGAGCAGCGTGCCCTCCACGTAGGGCGCGGCGGATGAGCCCGCGTCGTGCCGGATGGTCAACCGCTCATCGGACAGACCGAACACTACTTCTGTGGATACCACGAAACTCGGCACCCGCAGCGAGTGCACCTGTACTCGCCCGATGGTTGCACCACGCGCTGCGGGATGGCCGTGTACCTCTGCCACCGGAACCGTGGCCGATGCACGCCCCACCTCGGACAGCCGCTCAGCCAGTTCACGTGCCGTACCACTTGGTGCGTCCCGCTTAGCCGCTGAGGCATAGTCGATCACCTCGCCGTATGGCAGGTAAGGCGCCACGAGTAGCGAAGCCGCCTGCGCCATCGCGGCGGTGATCGAGAAATTGCCAGCCGCGATCACACCTAATTCGCGCGTATTCGCGGCGGCATCGATCTCATCGAAATCCCGGGCGGACAGCCCGGAGGAACCGACCACCACCGCGATCCCGCGCTCGATGGCAGTTAGTACGTTCGCCCGGACGGCCTCCGGTGAGGTGTAGTCCACGAGGATATCCGCATGACGCACCGCCTCGGCGACGGAATCCATCACCGGGACCCCGATCGATTCGCCGCCCCACACGGCACCGAGATCCTGCCCCGCAGCCGATCTGCTGACCGCGGAGACCAACTTTAAATCTGGGGCGTCCAGGATGGCGCGTGCCACTGCGCTGCCAGTCCATCCCGTCGCTCCAGCAACACTGATTCTCATCATCAGCGATCCACCTTGTCGAGTTTGTTCCGTATATTCGCCACGCCAAACTTGCAGTCGATCCCGTGTGCCGTCAAAAACTCCAGCCAGCGGTGCGCCTCATTGGCGTCTTCGGCGGCCCGGTGCAGGCCTGCTGGTGTCGTACCGTTGAGGATCTCGGTGCTCCCGAAGGCCAGTGGCAGCGAGACGCAGCGCGCCATCGCGCTCTGGTCTTCGTCACCCACGGCGTCCAGCCAGTACGCGCCCGACCAAGTCCGGCCGTCCGCGGCACAGACGCTGAGACAGACTGAAAGTACGACGCGGTCGCGGTCGCGGTCGCGGTCGGCGTCGGTGGTCGGATGGCGGGCGGCGAGCTCGTGCGCCAGGGCTGTGATGCGGTCGCTGTTGCCGGTGCGCAACTCGGCGAATACCGGTGCCCAGACCTCCCGCCAGCCGGCCAACCGCAGCGTGCCGCGGACGAACGTCTCCAGAGTCCAGGAATTCGGGATTCCGTACCGGGTGATGAAGGGGACGCTATCCCGGTTTGGATAGCCTTCGAAGACCTCGCCGGCGAACTCCAGCCGGCGGGTGGCCTCCCAGGGATGCACAGCGACTTTCTCTACGCCCTCGTCCACATAACGGGCCGATGAGAGCAGGGCCGTTAACACACCGCGCGGCGCCCAACTGAAGCGGTAGCGAAAGTCGTTCACTACGGCAGGTAGGCCGCCGCAGTAGGAGGTGAACTCCACCGCCGCGGGCGTATCGCCGATCGTCGCGCGAGCCTGGGCTACCAGTTGATGCGCCAGCACGTGGTCGAGGCCCGGATCGAGGCCAGCCTCGATCAGTACGACGATGCCGGTCTTGTCCGCGGCCGGTATCTCGGCGAGAATCTCGTCGGAGACATAACTGGAGCAGGCGAAATGCGCGCCCCGTTTGATGCACAGCTGCAACAGCGCGACATGCTCAGTGGCAGGCAACATCGAGACGACCAGGTCGCCGACGTCCAGTTCCGCGGCGAGCGATGTCAAGTCAAAGGCGCGGGTGGCGGCGCGACCGGAGAAGCCGAGTCGGGTCAGGCAGTCCTCGGCCTTGGCCGCGGTGCGAGCCCACAGCAGCACGCGCGGAGCGAGGTCGCACAGCACGCCCAGGCCGGCGCCCGTGGACAAGCCAGTACCTATCCAGTGGATGGTTCCACTCGCAACGATGGTCTTAGACATCGGCCGACTCCCCTTGAATACCGGTGGATACACAGGCCTTGTGGAACGCGTGCTCGCAGCGCCGCCAGGTCGGCGTTGCACTTCCGAGCGTCATGAGGTTGGGCACCAGCTCGGCCGAGAACGCCCGGCTCGCTTCCTTCGGAAGCAGCGAGGGCAGGTTGTCAATGGCGAGGATGTCCCGCGGCGGGAGGCCCACGCGCAGCCGGCGTACCGGCTGCTCCCAGGTGGTGATGCTGTCGTAGATGGGCAGGGCGTTGCTTGCCGAGGTCACGTCGCAGGTGACATCCGAAATAAGGATCAGCCGGCGGGTCGATTCGGCGAGGTCGGCATCGGTCAGAAACGGCGGCACCGGGTGCGCGCGCAGGACAGTGTTGACGAGCAGATCATGGCCGAGCAGGGCGGTCCGATCGAGCTGCCGGGTTTCCGCGACATCCCAGCAGGTCGGGGCGATGGCGGCGGTGGCCAACGCGTCGCGAGCCCCCCGTCCACCGCGTCCGAGGGCACCGATGACCAGCGCGCGGAGCGCAGCGCCCCGGTGCGGTCGGCGCAATGCGTCGTCCAGCACCGCCTTCGGCAGGCACCGCAGCGGCGTCTCCAGCTGGTCGCGCAGGTGTAGCACGGCCAGCGCCGCGCCGACGTACCCCGCCCGGTAGCCGAATGCGGCGAGCCGGCGCCCCTCGGAATCGACGAGATGCTCGGTGTCGAGCAGCATGCCCCCGCCCGCCGCGAACCGGCGCAGCAACGTGCGAGCGCCCCGCTGCTCCTTGAAGGCGTGGCCGAAGAACACGTGACGGTGGCGCAGCGCCGCCGGTAGGTCCGGAAGCTCCTTCAGGCCGATTACATAGTGGTCGTCCGACGCGGCGGTCCAGCTACCCGGCTCCGCGATCGCGCAACCGGCAGCGGCGTAGTCCGGGATCGGAAAGACGCGTTGTGGGGAGTCCTCGACCGTGAGCGCAATCCCGCGTTCAACGAGGCGCCCGGCATCGTCGGGCACGATCGGCGCGCGGCGTTCGGTCGGCCGAACCTCGTGGCGCATCCATAGTCGTAGCATGCAGGTCACACGCAAGGACCGTCCAGCTCAGCGTGCTCCATTTCCTTGGATGTGGAGCGCTGGTCGGTCTCCGTTGTGCATGAGGCACGTCTGCGCGGGATTCCGCCGGTGGCCAGCCAAGAGCCGGTGATGATGAGAAACAAACCGATCAGGATACCGGCGGTGACGGGTTCTCCGAGCAGGGTGATGCCGAAGGCGACGGTGACCGCGGGGGTGAGGTAGAAGACGACGGTGGCCCGGCTGGGACCAGCTTCAACAATGAGGGCGAAATAAGCCATAAAGGCGGCGGCGGTGCACAGCAGGGCCAAACCGACAAGGCTGGCGGAGATGTGGGCTGCCGGCAGCCGGTCCGGTAGTGTTGGCACCGCCACCGGGGCGAGCACCACCGTGTTGATCGCCAAGATGGCGGTGATGACACCGACGGGATCGGTCTCGGCGGTGACGCGGCGGATCAGCAGTGCGCCGCCGGCGTAAAGCAAGGCGGCCAGGAGCACCAGGGCGGCCCCGAGGAGCTGAGCGCTAGCGGTGCCGACGTCTACACCAAGCAGCGCCGCCACTCCGCCGAGGCCGATCACCAGGCCGACGAGCCGTAACCCTTCCATCCGCTCGGTGCGATCGAAGCCCAGCATCAGGACTGCGACAAACAACGGCTCGGTGGCTACGAGCAGCCCGGCGAGGGAGCTGGTGATGTGCTGCTCTCCGTAGGCGATCAGCAAAAACGGCAGGGTGATCTGGACCGCGGTCAAGACGAGCATCGAGCGCCAGCGCCGAGCTAGCCCGCGCAACGCATTCCGTCTCAACGCGAGGGGTAGCAGCACGAGGACGGCGCCTCCGGTTCGCAGCCAGACCACCACGATGGGAGAAATTCCGGCCTCGACAGCGACGCGGATGAACAGATAGGGCAGGCCCCACAGCACCGACACGGCGGCGAATAGCCACCAACCCCGCGGTGTCACGGGCCTGCACCGAAGGCGCTCATCACGGTGGCCCCCCTTGTCGTGGTCTTGGCGCGCGCCCGCGGTCAAGCCGGTTCTCCGCAGATACGGCGTCTTCCTCAACGATGCAGTCGATGCCATGCAGGGAGGCTTATTCACAGAGGTAGAAAGTAGACCCAAGGTGCGTGTCGGTCATGGGTGACGGCCCGTTTAACGAGAGAATTTGGTTCCACACTCAACCTCACGTTAACGGGCCGTCAATAATGTACTATACCACCGGGTTCCAT
>JBBPZY010000393.1:0-5695 GCA_038276315.1 Mycobacteriales bacterium | reverse complement strand
GTCACGGGTGTAGCACATGACGACAAAGTCGTCGGCGTACCGCACCAGCGCCGGAGTACCTGCCACCGTACGGGCGCCTATGACGCCCACGGTGGAGTAGCGCACTCCGGCTGCGGCCTCCATCCCGTGCATTGCAACGTTCAGCAGCAATGGGCTGATGACCCCGCCTTGTGGAGTTCCCTCCTCGGTCGAGGCATACCGGCCCTTTTCGACCACGCCCGCTTTGAGCCATTGCCGGACAAGTCCCCGTGCGGGGAACGTGCCGAGCGCTGCAAGAAGACAGTCGTGATTGATTCGGTCGAGTGGGTTATCCATTTCACTGCCACCTGCCGCATCGCTCATTCGAGGCTCTGTGCCTCGCGCCATGGCCGATCTTCGGGTGGCTGGGCGAGGCTTCCGGGTCGTGAACGCGGGCCTTTCACGCCCGGCGGTTTGATCGCCTTGGGCTGCGGATTGGCCACCAGTTGCCGGTAGGTCAGCGGCGACGCTCCGGCGGCGTACTGCAGCAGGCGGAAGAACAGCAGCCCCCGGGCGCGGGAGTGGCGCCGGTTGAAGCGGAAGCAAAACTCTTCCAGATACGACTGCATGTGCTCGGCGTCCACCCGGCCCTGGTGAGTGCCGAGCAGCCACCGCTTGCACAACGCGGCGACACGGTGCACCGCGGGCAGCAACTCGTTGGCCTCCCTGCCGGAGCCGGCGACCGGGCGCGGCTCGTGGACGAACCAGTCCCGGCACGCCGGGGGGTAGGCCGACCAGCCGTCGGTGACCACGGTGGAGCCGGGTTCGACTGTCCCGATGAGGAACTCGCGCAGCGTCTTCGCGCTGGCGTCGGCGATGATGCTCATCCTGGCCCGCCCGTAGCCGCGTGGTTCCCGCAACTCCACCGCGATCACCACCAGCGTCTTGCCCAGCGCGCCGCGTCCCGGCGGTCCGGGTTGCTCGCCGCCGATGAAGGTCTCATCGACCTCGACGCGGCCGGTCAGTACCTCACGGCCGGGCCGGATCATCGCGGTCCGGAAGCGGTGCAGCATCGCCCACGCCGTCTGGTAGGAGCCCAGCCCGAGCAGTCGCTGCACCGTCAACGCCGACACCCCACCCGGATCGGCAGTCATGTACCAAGCCGCCGCGAACCACACCGTCAACGGCGTGCGCGTGTCCTGGAAGATCGTTCCCGCAGTGCGCGAGACACGCTTCCGGCACCCGCCGCAGCGCCACACTCGGCCCGTGCTCACCCTCCTGGCGACACGCCCGCAGCTCGGGCACACCGACCCGCCCGGCCAGCGCAGCCAGTCCAGGTAATCCATGCAAGCCTCGTCGTCGGGGAACCACGCCCTCAGCTCCGCATACGACCCGGGGTAGTGCAGACCGCGAGATGGCACACAATGACCCTACCCGGAGGGTGGCAGTGAAATGGATAACCCGCTCTCTGGCGGAGTCGGATATTGCAACTGTCCGAATGCCTTTCACTCGCGAGTCCGGGCGACTGGTTCGGCGGCCTCGGCGGGGGTCTGATTGCGGCGGCTGTAGTCGGCGGCGTAGGTGGCCCAGTCTCCGCTGCTGGCGCGTTGCCAAGCGACGGCGACGCTGATGTGGATGCCGAGCATGCGGGCGAGCACGGCGGCGGGCAGCTCGGTTGCCAACTGGAACAGTGCGGTGGAGCGGGATGGTCCGGCCTGGATGCCGATCTGGCGCAGTCGTTCGGCGAGGCGGAAGGCGCTGATGGAC
This sequence comes from Mycobacteriales bacterium, assembly GCA_038276315.1. GTDB lineage: Bacteria > Actinomycetota > Actinomycetes > Mycobacteriales > Pseudonocardiaceae. Next base: position 3,970 of record JBBPZY010000393.1, on the reverse strand, counting down.
CGTCCGGGTTGGCCGCCTGGGAACAGCCAGGGAGAGGTGCCTTGGTCGCCGAGGGCGGAGTGGCCACCTCGGGAGGCGACGAGTTGTTGGACCAAAGCGGCGACCGGCTCGGGGAGGACTACCGGCTCGCGTCCGAGTTGGAGGCGTGTCTGGGTGCTGCTGGTCTCGACGTGGTTGAGGGTGAGTCGGGTGATCGCGGATGCCGTTTGCGCGTAGAGCAGGACGAGCAGTCCGGCGGCACGGTCTTCTGGTTTGAGGGCGTCGTCGTGCAGCAGCCGACGGGCCTGTTCCCAGCGGGCTTCGGTGTCGATGCGGCCGGTCGGTCCGCGCCATCTGATCGCCGGGAAATCCAGTGGTGTCAGCTTCTGCTTGTTGGCCCACCGGACGAAGTTGCCTGCGTCGGCGCGGGCGGTCGTGACCGTGCTGGTCAGCCATGTCTCGAGGTCTCCTTGCCGGGCGGTGGCGAGGGTCAGACCCTGGGTTGTGAGCCAGTCGAGCAGAGTGGTGGCGGCGGTGATGTTGCGGCGCGCGGCGACGGCTTGGCCGTATGTGGTGCCGGTATCGCGGACTCGGTGGCGCATCCTGCGCAGGACGTGCCAGACGGCGTAGCGGTGCAGCATCGGCCGTTCGTCGGGGTCGGGCCGGTCGGCGATGGGGGTGGTGATCCAGCGCTCGAGGCGGATGAGGTGCTCGTCGCGGGGCGGAAGTGCGGCGGTGGCCACCAGGACGCTGCGCAGGTGCTGCAGGGGTTTGCTGTCGGGAAGTTCGTCGAGGGCAGTGTGCGTCATCGGCCGCTGGCCTGCGGCGATCTCGCGCAAGATCAGCGACGCGGTGTCCTTGTTCAGCCAGGACAGCACGGTGTCGGGCCGGTCGTGGTGGGCGAGGTGGTCGTGCAGTGCCTGCAGCTTCGGGTGGATCGTGCCGTTGTCACCGCGCAGCAGCCGCTGCAGTCGTTGTTGCAGTGTGCAGCGTGCGCAGCGCCCGCGGCGGCGGTGCGCGGTGGGTTCGCCGCAGCCGGGGCAGGTGTGCCAGAACGACGGGTCGGGTCGGGTGCAGGTTGCGCAGAGCGGGTCGTTGAGCGTCCCGCCACGAATGAGTCGCACGTTGCCGCAGCGGATGCAGCGTGCTCGCCGCTGCCGGCAGGCGCGGCACCACGGTTCGCCGGTGGCTTTGGAGATCACGGCGGGCGAGGAGCGGCCGCAGATCGCGCAGGTCATGATCGCGACCGGCCGGCAGGTGGGACACAGCGGCCCGTCGGGGGTGCGCAGGTGGACCCGGCGGCTACGGCCGCAGCCCAGGCACGTCTCGTGGTTGGCCGGGTCGGTGACCAGACAGTTGGGACACAGCGGTTGTCCGTGCTCGTCGCGGACGGCTGCCTCGCGGATGGCGCCGCACCGCGAGCAGGGTTGGGCCCGGGACTTGGCCACGCAGTTGCGGCAGTGCCATTGTCCGTCGAGTCGTCGGTGCAGCCGGATGATCCGCTGGCATCGCGGGCAGGCCGGTCGGGTGATGGTCTGTGCGCCAGCGTCGCAGAGCTCGTCGATCAGCCGGAGCACGGCGGGCGTCGGCGCGTGTGCCCCTTGGCCAGTGAGCAGATCGGGCCTTGCCTCGATGGCCCATGCCAAGTGCTGCAGGTGGCCGCGCTTGGAGAACACGCGGTGGATGCCCGCGCTGATGACATCGGCGGTCAGGTCCGGGGCGAGTGTGCTGATCACCTCGGTGAGGATCAGCAGCGGGTCGCGGTCATCGTGTTCGGGGCATCGGCTGCAACGCGGCCGTCCCTGCCGGTCGAGGGTGGCGACGATGCGGTCCTGGCCGCAGGATGCGCATGGTCTCGGCTGAGGGCCGCAGGTCGCGCAGTACCAGTCCTCGCCGCGGCGGTGGAAGGTGCGCTGTTGCTTGCCGCAGGCGGCGCAGATCGGCGCCGAGATGCCCACTGCGCCTGCCTCCCGCAGCACCAGCAGCAGGTTGGCGACGACGCGAGGCGCCGGCGAGCGTCCATCGATCAGCACCGAGGGTCTGTCCAGCAGGGCTTGAGCGAGCCGGCGTCGCTTTGCCCGGCCTCCCGCGACGCTGGTGACCGTATCCTCGATAGCCGTCCGGTTCATGGCCGAGCCGGTGCGGGCAACGACGTCGACGATCACGCCGATCGGGTCGGCCAGCACCTGTGGTGCGTAGGCGGGCACCGGCTACTTGCCGCCCTTGGTGATCCGGGCGCGTTTGGGACGCAGTTCGCCGACACCGGACTCAGTGCCGCCGACCGCCTTGGCGGCGCGGGCCTGTCCTGCGGCGGCGGCCGGTTCGATCAGCTCGCTCATCGTGCAGTCCAGGATGTCCAGCAGCGCCATCAGGATCTTCAGGCTCAGGCGTTCGGGTCGTTCGACGACGAGGCGATAAACCTGGCTGGAGGACAGCCGGATCCCGCGGGCCGCCAGCGGGTCGATCAGGTCGGTGGTGGCGAACATCCCTCGATCGGCCATCACCTGCCGCAGATGCCAGCGGTAGTCGAGCTTGCGAGCCATCACGTCTCCTTACCGTTGCGTGCTCGGCGCATCGAGCGCCGGGCCAAGTGCCTTGCGCAGCGCGGTGTTCATGAAATCGCCGCTGACGTGGGTATATATCGCGGTCGAGGTGTCACAGCGGTGCCCGACCTGCTCCTGCAGAAAGCGGCGATCGGCGCCATCTTCAGTCAGGTGTGTCACGTAGGAATGCCTCAGCGAATGAGGAGAAAGTTCTCTGGGCAGCTTCAGCGCGTCGCGGTAGCTGACGAACCGGGCGTTGATCTCTGCCGGTTTGATCCGCCCGCCCCGCTCGGTCACCCACAACGCCGGATGATCAACCACGCCGAACCGCGGTCGGACGTTGTCCACATAGTCCACCAGGGAGTCCACCGCCCAGCCCATCACCGACGCGACGTTGCGTCGCCGCGGCGGTTGGCCGCGCACCGCCTTGCCGTAGCGCACGTGCAGCATCCCGAACCGGCCGAACTCCGGCGCCGCGGGGTTACGGCCCCAATCAACCAGGTCCAGCTTCGAGGTTTCGGTGCGCCTCAGCCCCCAGCCGTAGATGACCTTGAACATGGTGGCGTCCCGGTAGGCCGCCAACGCACCCTTGCGTCTCGCCTTGACGGCTCGATCGACCTGGTCGTCGGCGTAGTCCAGGAACCGCTGCAACTCCGCACGCGAGAACGGCCGGGCTTCCGGGTTGCCTTCGTAGTCGTTCAGGTGCGCGATGGTGTTCCACTCGTGGCAGATCGGCACCGGAAAGGTCCCGAACTCCTTCTCACACGCCACCGCCCAGCCGTAGCGGGCATCGGTCAGGTACTCGCTGAACAGCCGAAGATCGGTCTGATAGCCGCGGATCGTCGACGGCGCCAGGTGATTCTCCGTGGTCAGCGTCAGCGTCCACTCATCCACGTGCCCCGGACCCCACTGCCAAGGGAACTCGTTCGTGAACGCCACGAACCGGCGCACCAACCGTTCCCGGTAATCGACCGTGCCGGAATGCAACCCGCGGGCCGTTTGCTGCGCCCGCCAGCCCCGCAGCATCGCCTCCACCATCGCGTCCTCCGGCCGCAACTGCCGCACGCCGTCGACCAGCTCAAAGCTCGCCGCACCCGCCAAACCGACCTGTCGCAACGCGACCCCCATCTTCAGACGATGGGCGTATCCTGCATTAAACGGGATCGTTTGACCAACTCGACACGCCAGAAGCCTGGGCACGCGGGCGATCTTCGGCGCCCCTCAGACCGCCAACAGTCGGAGAGACGTATTCGGCTCGCCCGTCTGATGCAATTCCCGAGGGTTCAGATACAGCTGGGTCGTTGAGAGCTGGGCGTGGCCGAGCACGAGTTGCACGTCGGTCAGCGGAAGGGCAGGATCCTCGGCCATCCGGTACGCGGCCGTGTGCCGCAACGAGTGCAGCGTCGCCTCCGTCCCGGCCCGGGTGTTGACCCGTTCGAACATCCGGT
>JBBPZY010000392.1:0-11212 GCA_038276315.1 Mycobacteriales bacterium | reverse complement strand
TGCTCGTCGTGATCGGTGGGCTGTTCGTCGTCGAGGCGATGTCGGTGGTGATCCAGGTGGCGGTCTTTCGGACTACTCGGCGCCGGCCGTTCCGGATGGCTCCGTTTCACCACCATTTCGAGCTCGCGGGATGGCCCGAGACCACTGTGATTATCCGATTTTGGCTGCTCGCGGCGATTTGCTGTGCGCTGGGTGCCGGGGTGTTCTACAGCGAATGGTTGACTGCGGCCGGGGGGTGATGGTGAGTGCGCGGTGTTGCTGATCTCGCCGGGGCCCGGGTTTTGGTGGCTGGAGCGCGGGTCACCGGTGCCTCGGCCGCCCGGGTGCTGGCGGAGCTGGGCGCTGAGGTCACGGTCACCGATTCGTCGCCGACCCAGCTGCAGGCGCTGGCTGGTATCCCAGGAGTTGATGGTGCCGGACGCCGCCTCGCCGGCTTGGTCGCGCCGCCGCCGGGTACCGACCTGGTGGTGACCAGTCCCGGTTTCCGGCCGGATGCTCCGCTGATGGTGGCCGCGCAACGCACCGGCGTGCCGGTGATCGGGGACGTGACGCTGGCCCACTGGATCGACTGTGCGCAGGCGGAGCCCGCCCAGTGGCTGGTGGTCACCGGCACCAACGGTAAGACCACCACCGTGGGGATGCTCGAATCGATCCTGCGCGCCGCCGGCGTGGACGCAGTCGCGTGTGGAAACATCGGGTTGCCGGTGCTGGACGCGGTGCGCGCCGGGCACCGGGTGCTCGCGGTGGAGCTGTCGTCTTTCCAGTTGCACTGGTCGCCCAGGCTGAACCCGTGGGCCGCCACGGTGCTCAACGTCTCTGCCGACCACCTGGACTGGCACGGCGGCCTGGCCGGGTATGCCGCGGCCAAGGGCAGCGTGTACGCCCGGGCCACCGCAGCGGTGGTCAACGCCGACGATGAGTGGTCGACGCGGCTGGCTGCCAGATACGGCGGGGTCGAGTTCACCACCGGTGAGCCGGCAGCCGGTCAGCTGGGCGTGGTTGGTGACCAACTGGTGGACCGGTCTTTCGGCAACGCTTGTGGCGGCACCGTGCTGGCAGGTGTCGCCGATGTCCGCCCGGCTGGATTGCACAACCTGAGCAACGCGCTGGCCGCTGCCGCACTGGCCCGCTGCGTCGGGGTCGCGGCGCCGGCGGTCGCCCAGGGACTGCGCGGCTTCACGCCTGGAGGGCATCGCGGTGTGCCGGCCGGCGAGCACGCTGGGGTGTGTTACCTCGACGATTCCAAGGCCACTAACCCGCATGCGGCGCGAGCCTCCTTGCTGGCCAGGCACCGGGTGGTATGGGTGGCCGGCGGCCTGCTCAAGGGCGTGGAGGTCGACGAGCTGGTCATCGAAACCCGGGATCGTCTGGTCGGCGCTGTGCTGCTCGGCGCCGACCGCGCAGTGATCGCCGCCGCGCTGGCGCGACACGCACCCAACCTCCCGGTGCGGGTGGTGGATTCGGGAGACGATGGGGCCATGATGGAGGTGGTGGCAGCAGCAGCCGAGCTGGCCAGGCCAGGTGACGTCGTGCTACTCGCGCCGGCCGCGGCGTCGATGGACATGTTCACCGACTACGCACATCGTGGCCGGGTGTTCGCCGCCGCCGTCGCCGCGCTGGACGTCCGGTGAGCGCTGGACGTCCGGTGAGTAAGGCAACCCGGCGCGGTACGTCGATGTCGCGACAGTGGGCAGCCGCTCGGGACCGGCTCACCGCCTGGCTGGCCCGCCCGCTCACCTCGTTGCACCTCGTGCTCGCGGTTTTCGGCCTGCTGATCCTGTTCGGCCTGGTGATGGTGCTTTCAGCGTCGAACGTGGAGTCCTACACCAAGGCCGGCTCATCCTATGCGGTGTTCATCCAGCAACTGGCGTACTGCGGACTCGGGCTGGTGTTGTTCTGGGTGGGGTTGCGGATGCCGGTGCGGATGCTGCGCGGCACCAGTGGGCTGTTCCTGGTCGTGTGCGTCGTCTTGCTGGTCCTGGTACTCAGCCCGCTCGGCGCCGAGATCAACGGAGCACAGAAATGGCTCCGGTTGGGACCGCTTTCCCTGCAACCTTCCGAGCCGACGAAACTTGCGCTGGCCCTGTGGGGCGCGCACGTACTGATCACCAAACGGGCCCTGTTGCACCAATGGCGGCACCTGCTGGTGCCGCTGGTCCCGATGGCCGTCGCGATATTCGCGCTGGTGATGTTGCAGCCCGATCTAGGTACCACGATCACGCTGGCCGTTGTGCTACTCGCGCTGCTGTGGTTCGGCGGTGCGCCGCTTGAGCTCTTCGGCGCGATCGTGATCGCCGCCGTCGCCGGGGCGGTCGCGATGGCCGGTCTCGCCGGCTACCGATCGGTGCGAATCCAATCGTTCCTGCACCCGGGCTCCGACCCGCAAGGCGCGGCGTACCAGGCTCGCCAGGCGATGTTCTCATTGGCTGACGGCGGCTGGTGGGGGGGGGGGCTGGGACAGGGCAGCGCCAAATGGGACTACCTGCCCAACGCGCACAACGACTTCATCTTCGCGATCATCGGGGAGGAGCTGGGTTTTCTGGGCTGCCTGGTGGTGCTGCTGCTCTTCGGCACGCTGGCCTACGTCGGAATTCGGATCGCGGCGCGCAACACCGACCCGTGGATCAAGCTGGTGTCCGCAACCGTGACCACCTGGCTCGTCGGTCAGGCCGCGATCAACATCGGTTACGTTGTCGGCTTGCTGCCGATTACCGGGATCCCACTGCCGCTGATCTCCTCCGGAGGCACCTCCATCGCTTTGACGATGCTGGCCTTCGGATTGCTGGCCAACTTCGCTCGGCACGAACCGCAGGCGGTGTCCGCGTTGTGTCACGAGTTCGCCCGGTCCGGACACCACGGCCCGTTGTCCAGACTGTTGCAGCTGCGCCCCCCGGTGCCCTACGTCCCCGCGCCGCGGTCTCGCGCCGGGGCTTGGCCGATCCAGTCCGGCCGCGGTAGCCGGAGCAGGCGGTGACTGTCCGTGGGAGTGCGGAAACGGTGGCGGCTGGCGCGATGGTGAAGGCGATATCTGTGGTGATCGCCGGCGGCGGCACAGCGGGACACGTCGAACCAGCGTTGGCGCTGGCTGACGCGGTGCGCCGGGCGGTGCCAGAGGCGCGGATCACCGCGCTGGGCACCCAGCGCGGGCTGGAGACCACCCTCGTGCCGCAGCGGGGCTACCCACTGGAGCTCAGTCCCGCGGTACCGCTGCCACGACGCCCGAGCGCAGATCTGTTGGCGCTGCCAGTGCGGATCCACGCCGCGGTGCGCCGGGTCCGGGAAGTGCTCGACGCGGTTGCCGCCGACGTCGTGGTCGGGTTCGGCGGCTACGTCGCGTTGCCGGCCTACCTCGCCGCGCGCGGTCGGGTGCCGCTGGTCATACACGAGGCCAACGCCCGGGCCGGCCTGGCCAACAAGGTCGGGGCACGCTACGCCGCTCGGGTCCTCGCTGCGGTCCCCGACAGCGGACTGCGCCGAGCCGAGGTGATCGGAATCCCGCTGCGGCAGGCGATCTCGTCGCTGGACCGGCCCGCGTTACGGGCGCAGGCCCGGGAGTACTTCGGCCTGGACCCGGCGGCGCCGACCCTGCTGGTCACCGGCGGCTCGCAGGGCGCCCGCTCGCTGAACATCGCGGTGTCGGGCGCGGCAGCGGAGCTCGGCGCCGCCGGGATCGGGGTGCTGCACGCGCATGGGCGACGCAACACCGTGGAGGTGGCGGTGGTGGCGGGGGCCCCGCGCTACGTCGTGGTGCCCTATCTGGAGCGGATGGACCTGGCACTGGCTGCTGCCGATCTCGCGATCTGCCGGGCGGGGGCGATCACCGTCGCCGAGCTGTCCGCCGTTGGCCTTCCCGCGGTGTATGTGCCGCTGCCGCACGGTAACGGGGAGCAGGCGCTCAACGCCCGTCCGCTGGTGCAGGCCGGCGGCGCGGTGCTGGTGGCAGATGGCGACCTCACGCCGGCCAGGGTCGTCAAGGAGGTGGTGGGGATCCTCACCGATCCACGCCGGCTCGCGAAGATGAGTGCGGCCGCGCGGATAGCCGGTCATCCGGACGCTGACGATGTGCTGGCCGCGATCGTCCTGGAGGCTGCCCGGTGACGGCTGGAGCTGCCCCCCCACCTGGAACCAACCCTGCGCTGCCACCGCAGCTGACCCGCGCCCACCTGATCGGGATCGGCGGTGCCGCGATGAGCGGAGTGGCCCGGCTCATGCTGGCCCGAGGTGGTGCGGTATCCGGTTCGGACGCCAAGGACTCGGGGGCGCTACCCGCGCTGCGGGAGTTAGGCGCGAAGGTGACCGTCGGGCACGCCGCAGCCAACCTCGATCAGCTCGGCGCCGACCCTACCGCGATCATCAGCACCAAGGCGGTGCACCAGACCGATCCAGACAATCCGGAACTCGTCGAGGGTGCCCGGCGCGGTATCCCCATGATCCACCGTTCGGCGGCTCTGGCCGCCCTGATGACCGGCTACCGCGTCGCCTGTGTCACCGGTACCGCCGGCAAGACCTCCACCACCTCGATGCTCACGGTTGCGTTGCGCCATTGTGGCGTCGACCCATCGTTTCTCATCGGTGGTGATCTCACCCATTGCGGCACCGGCGCGCACCAGGGCCGCGGCGACATCTTCGTGGCGGAGGCTGACGAGAGTGACGCAACCTTCTTGGCCTACTCGCCCGACGTGGCTGTCGTCACCAATGTCGGGGCCGATCACCTGGACCACCACGGCACCGTCGAGGCCTACACCGCCTGTTTCGATGCTTTCGTGGCCCGACTGGTCCCGGACGGCGTGTTGATCGCCAACGCTGATGATCCCGGCTCCGCCGCGCTGGCTGACCGGGCCGCCGCCGGCGGGACGCGGGTGCGCCGCTACGGCCGGCTTGCTGCCGCGGCGGCCGACGCCCGACTGCTGGCATATACCCCCGACGGTGGGCGGGGTACCGCCACCCTGGCGTTGACCGGATCGGACGGGGCATCGCACCGGGTGCAGCTGAAGATCGCGGTGCCCGGGGAGCACATGGCGAGCAATGCCGTCGCGGCACTGTTGGCCGGCCTGGAGCTGGGCGCACCGCTGCCTGGTCTGCTGGCGGGGTTGGCCGGCTTCGGTGGGATCCGCCGCCGGTTCGAGCTCATCGGGCAGGCGGCCGGCGCGCGCATCTACGACGACTATGCCCATCACCCGACCAAGGTGGCCGCAGCGCTGCGTGGTGCCCGCCAGGTGGCGGGGCAGGGGCGGCTGCTGGTGGCGTTCCAGCCGCACCTGTACTCCCGCACCCGGGACTTCGCCGCCGAGTTCGGTACCGCGCTGGCGCTGGCCGACGTGGTGCTGCTGTTGGACGTCTATGGGGCTCGGGAGGATCCGTTGCCGGGCGTCACCGGAGCGCTGATCGCGCAAGCGGTGCCGTTGCCGGTGGATTGTGTGCTCTACGAGCCGTGCTGGGTCGAGGTGCCCGGACGGCTGGCTGATCTGGTGCGACCCGGTGACGTGGTGGTCACGATGGGAGCCGGGGATGTGACGATGCTCGGTCCGCGGCTACTTGCCGAGCTAGCGGGCCGCGGACACGCCACCGTGGGGTCTGACAGGGCCGGCTCCGACAGGGCCGGCCCAGCCACCGGCGGTGCGGGTTCACCGTGAGGGCGGCCAGTCCCGGTGCCTCGGGCGCCCGTCGCCGATCCCGTCGTGATTCGCCCCGTCCGTCAGACGTCGCGCGACATCGCGGTGCGGCACGTCGCACCAGCGAAGAACCTCGTGATCGCCGTTTCGGCAGAACCAACCGCGTGCAGCGCGGCTATCGCTTCCCAAATGGCGATCAGGCAAGGGTGGCGTCGCACCGTGACACTGCGCCGCTGGTCGCTCGGTCGAGTGCCGACGTTGCGCAGCGGCTGGTGCCGGGCCCATCCAGACCGGTCCCAACGTGGCTGCTCTGGCTGGCCGCCGGAATGGTGGTACTGGCCTTTGTCGGTGGGGGGACGTGGGTGCTGCTGGTCAGCTCATTGTTCGAGGCCCGCTCCGTGGAGGTAGCAGGTACCAAAGAGCTTCCCGCCGATGTCGTGCGGGCGGTCGCGGCGGTGCCGTTGGGAACGCCGATGTTGCGGCTGGACACCACGGCGATCGAGCGCCGGGTCGCCGCCGTGCCTCGGGTGGCCAGCGTGCAGGTGCGGTGCACCGTGGATGGCACGGTGCGAATCGAGCTCACTGAACGCATCCCGGTCGCGGTCGTGCGTCGCGGCAACGGCGTGCACCTGATCGATGCTACCGGAGCCGACTACGCGGCGGTGCCCGTCGAGCCGCCCGACTTGCCCGAGCTACGGGTGGATCGGGTCGGGCCCAGGGACCCCGCGACGATGGCCGCACTGACGGTGCTGACCGGGCTGCCCGATTGGCTGCGGGCCCAGGTGCGCGCGATAGCCGCGAACTCTCCGGCTGACGTCGTGCTGCGACTGGATAGCGGGCACCCGGGCGCTGGGCGCAGCAATACCGGCCGGGAAGTGCGCTGGGGCGGCGTCGAGGACAGCGTGCGCAAGGTGGCCGTACTGCGCCCCCTACTCAGCCAACCCGGCAAGATCTACGACATCTCCAGCCCTGCATTGCCCACCATCGCGTAAGCAAGACCGACACGCGAACGGACATCCCGACCCTTGATGGCTCTGCGCATCCCGAACTCAACAGCAGAGCTGCTCGGGGCCAGCGGTAGCGCTCTGCTGTTGAGTTCGGGAACGGGAGGGCTGGTTGCGGTACCGGGAGGTGCTGCGGTCCAGCCTGCAGCTAAGTCCGGTGGCCGCATAGACTCGCGTCGCCGGATCGCCGGCCCGTCCGGCGTGGCTGCTGGACCCTGCCGGTCGCAGTGCCTACCGTTCGCCCCAGGACACAGCTGACATAACTCTAATCCTTTAGATGAGGTTGAGGGTTCTGCCACGCCGAGGGAGCAAGGTTTGTCGGGACGTCGGCGGTGTGCTGATAGCGACGAGGAAGGCCGTACTGTGATGGACAGCGAACGGTTGGACAGCGGTGGCTTGGGCAGCGCGGCGTTAGACGGCGAAGGTGCAAGCGAATGAACCCCCCACACAACTACCTCGCCGTGATCAAAGTCGTCGGAATCGGCGGTGGCGGCGTCAACGCGGTCAACCGCATGATCGAAGTCGGGCTCAGCGGCGTCGAGTTCATCGCGGTCAACACCGACGCCCAGGCGTTGCTGATGTCCGACGCCGACGTCAAGCTCGATATCGGACGCGAACTCACCCGTGGGCTCGGCGCGGGCGCGAACCCGGAGGTCGGCCGCAAGGCCGCCGAGGACCATCGCGAGGAGATGGAGGACGTACTCAAGGGGGCGGACATGGTGTTCGTCACCGCTGGTGAGGGTGGTGGGACCGGCACCGGAGGAGCTCCCGTGGTGGCCGGCATCGCTCGCAAGCTGGGTGCTCTGACCATCGGCGTGGTGACCAGACCGTTCACCTTCGAGGGCAAACGGCGAGGCGGTCAGGCCGAGGACGGCATCGCCGAGTTGCGAACCGAGTGCGACACCCTAATCGTGATCCCGAATGACCGTCTGCTGCAGCTCGGTGACGTCAACGTAAGTCTGATGGATGCTTTCCGCTCCGCGGACGAGGTACTGCTGTCCGGTGTTCAGGGCATCACCGACCTCATCACCACGCCCGGCCTGATCAACCTGGACTTCGCCGACGTGAAAAGCGTCATGTCCGGCGCGGGCAGTGCGCTGATGGGTATCGGATCCGCCCGCGGGGAAGGCAGGTCGATACAGGCCGCCGCGAAGGCCATCAACTCGCCGTTGCTGGAAGCGTCGATGGAGGGGGCACACGGCGTCCTGCTGTCTATCGCGGGCGGCTCGGATCTGGGTTTGTTCGAGATCAACGAGGCCGCGTCGCTGGTGCAGGAGTCCGCGCATCCCGATGCCAACATCATCTTCGGCACGGTGATCGACGACTCGCTCGGTGACGAGGTGCGAGTCACGGTGATAGCCGCTGGTTTCGACTCCGGAGTGCCGTCACACAAAAGGGTGGACCCGACGCCAGCGGCCGCGCGGACAGTCGCCAGGGCACGGGCCGGTCAGGTTGGGCAGGCGGCCGGATCCACCGCGGCGGGATCTCCTTCCACTCGGTCCTATCCCGGGGCGGCGCCGGTCCGCCAGACACCACCCAACCCAGCCACGTGGCAGCCTGCCACCGGTCCCCGCAAGCCGAGCCGCGCGGTGCCGGTGACCGACGACTTCGACGACGATGACGAGGTGGACGTTCCACCGTTTATGAAGCGGTGAGCGCCATCCGTGTCCGGCGGGTGGTCACCACTCGCCACGGCGGGGCATCAGCTCCGCCATATGACTCGTTCAACTTGGGCGAGCACGTGGGTGACCGTCCTGAGGCGGTGGCCGCCAATCGCGAACGGCTTGCCGCCGGCATCGGCCTGCCCCGTCAGCGCGTGGTCTGGATGGAGCAGGTGCACGGCGGCACCGTCTCCGTGGTCGACGGTCCGCAGCTGCAGCCGGTCCCGGCTTGTGATGCGCTGGTCACCACGCAGTCGCAGCTCGCGGTGGCGGTGCTGGTGGCCGACTGTGTTCCGGTGCTGCTCGCTGATCCGGTCGGAAATGTTGTCGCCGCGGTGCACGCAGGACGGGTGGGCGCTCGGACCGGGGTGCTGCCCGCCGCGCTGGAGACGATGCGGCGGCTCGGTGCGCGCATCGAGCGGGTGGAGGCGTTGCTCGGACCGTCGGCGTGCGGGCAGTGCTACGAGGTACCCGAGCAGATACAGACCGACGTGGAGACCCGATTACCGGGCAGCGCGTGCCGGACTCACCAGGGCACCGCGGGTCTGGACCTGCGGGCCGGGTTGTGGCACCAGCTTGCCGCCGCCGGCGTGGCCAAGGTCGGTGTCGACCCACGGTGCACGATCGAGGACTGCGCGCTGTACAGCTACCGCCGCGACGGCATCACCGGCCGACTTGCCGCATTGACCTGGTTCGAGCGATGACGGGCTTGGAGCAGGGACGCCGCGAAGAGCTGACTGCGGCGCTGGCGCAGGTCCGTCGCCGCATCACCACCGCGTGCGCCGCGGCGGGACGTGATCCTGCTGAGGTCCGTCTGCTCCCGGTCACCAAGACCTTCCCGGCGCGCGACGTCGCACTGCTCGTCGACCTTGGCCTGGTCGACGCCGCCGAGGCCCGCGACGTCGAGGCCGCCGGGAAAGCAGCTGAGCTTGCCGCGCTACGTCCGGCGGCGCCGGTGCGCTGGCACATGGTCGGTCGTTTGCAGCGAAACAAGTGCCCGTCAGTGGCCCGATGGGCAGCGCAGGTGCAGTCGGTGGACTCGGCGCGACTGGTCGATGCGCTGCAGCGAGCTGCCCGCTCCGCCAGGGAGGCCGGGCGACGCCGGGGAGCCCTCGGCGTATTGGTCCAAGCCAGCCTGGATGGCGACCCCGCGCGTGGCGGCTGCCCGCTGCCAGAGCTTGAGGCGCTGGCCGATCGGGTGGCGGCTGCGTCGCAGCTCCGGCTGGAAGGAGTGATGGGACTCGCCCCGCTCGGAACCGATCCCGGGGACGCCTTCGCCCAGCTCGGGCTGTCCGCCCAGCGGTTGCGCCGTTCGCATCCCGGCGCGGTCGAGGTGTCCGCCGGGATGAGCGGCGACCTCGAGCAGGCGATCACGCACGGCTCGACGTGCGTGCGTGTCGGAACCGCGCTATTGGGCGATCGGCCGTTAATCTCGCGCTGACCGGGTACGACGGTCCGTGGGTATGCCGGGTCGAGTTCGGCGGGTGGTGCGTCGAAGATGGGGATAGGAAGGCGAACGATGAGCGCGCTGCACAGGCTGAAGACGTACTTCGGCATGGTCCCCGTCGAGGAGTTCGACGCAGCTGAGTTCGGTGCAGCGGATTTCGACGACTATCACCCGAGCTACCGCACTGAATACCTCGACACGGGCAATGGCAGCCAAGGTTATGACCCAGCGTATGACGCGGGCCCCGACAGCGCCGCGGCCAAGACTCCCGCGGCTAACGGCCTGAGTGAACATGCTGCCGAACGACGGGGCGTTCGACGTCCGCACCGGGCGGTCGCTGATGATTACGACGACGGATTCGCGACCAGGGCTGGGCAGCACGCGATGCCCAGGACACATTCCACCCGCTCTCCTTCCTGGTCCGCCGGATCTCGTCCCACGGAATCCCGAGCCACCGGTCCATGGACGGCGGCGGCTCCTGTGCGCGGCTCGCTGGCGATCGATACGAACACCATCGACGCCAGGTCAACGGTCCGCCAGCCGGTCGCTCCTCAACGTGTCACGCCGGCGCCCCGAACCGGTTCGCTCGCTGAAGATGCGCCCGGAGACGGCGGCTCACATCCGCTGTCCCGCATCGTCACGCTGCATCCGCACAACTACAACGAGGCCCGGCCCATCGGGGAACGCTACCGAGAGGGCAATCCGGTAATCATGAATCTGACCGAGATGGAGGACCGGGACGCTAAGCGGCTCGTCGACTTCGCGGCCGGGCTGGCCTTCGCGCTGCGCGGCTCGATCGACAAGGTCACCAACAAGGTGTTCCTGCTCTCGCCGCCCAACGTCGACGTCTCCGCCGAGGACAGGCGCCGGATCGCCGAAGGCCGCTTCTTCAGCTAACGCCTGGTTAGGCCGTCAAGGGGCCCCGGCTTACCGGCGCCCGGCTATCGGTGGCAGAGTATCTCCGTGGACGTGGTCCGGTGGGTCGCTTACTATCTGCTCTTCTTCTTCTGGTTGCTGCTCACAGCGCGTATCGTGGTCGAGTTCGTTCGGACCTTCGCGCGTAGCTGGCAGCCGGCTGGGGGGGTGGCAATCGCACTGGAGTCGGTCTATACAGTGACCGATCCCCCGGTCCGGGCGCTCCGCCGGGTGATCAAACCCATCCGGATCGGCGGCGTTGGTCTGGACCTGTCCATTATGGTTCTGTTGTTCGTGGTGCTCATACTGATGCGCCTGGTGGAGCCGACGAGACTGTAACGGCCGCCGGGCTCGGGGCCGATGCCCCAGGATGTCCCTTCATATGTCGTCGAGGAGTGCGTGAGGTGATCCGATGCCGTTGACCCCCGCCGACGTTCACAACGTCGCGTTCAGTAAGCCACCGATCGGCAAGCGGGGCTACAACGAGGACGATTTGTACGCGTTCCTCGACCTGTTTGAAGCCGAGCTGGCTCGTCTGATCGAGGACAATAACGATCTGCGCAACCAGGTTGA
>JBBPZY010000391.1:0-4674 GCA_038276315.1 Mycobacteriales bacterium | reverse complement strand
GCGAAATCAATGGCCGACCCCGTAAGATTCATAACTGGAAGACGCCCTCCGAGATATTCGCCGAACTCGTCGAGGCGAATGCTTCCACTGGCTGAATCTGCCCCCTCCAGCAGGACAGCCCATAAGCCACTGAGCTGAACGAACCCGCGTCTTGACTCCTACACTTCAGGTCACGATGCCTGTTCGCAGGTGGGCCACCGAAGCACCGAAGTGCGCAACTATGGGCCAGGAGCCGCCGTAGTGCTGATGTCGACGTCGCCAGTGGGACCAGGCAAGGGGGTCGGTGAGTCGGCGGGTGGGTTCATTGATCATTTTGGTGAGGTCACCACCAACGTTCGCGGGGTTCGTCTGGAAGCAGGCGTAGCAGCTGGGGTGGCACGCTGATTAGCTGGCCCTCGCTCGCAAAGCGCACGTAGAGCACGTCAGGGCCGCAACCAAGGAGTTTCTAATGCACTCATAGTAAGGTGTCTGACTGGCGGTAACCCGTCGGCGGACGGTCGAATAGATTCCGGTAGGCGCTCACCATCCATCGCCGAGTCAGAGCATGATCGACCCACCGTCGAACCAGTACTTCCCGACATGCGCCGCGAGCGTGGCTAAGCCTGGATCCGTGGACGAGCTTCAGCATTGATCGTTTTGGGTGGTCGCTGGGGTTGGTGATCAACTGGTCTGGTGGCGGCGTGGTTGATTGACTGGGCTGTCCAGCTTCTCCGGTGTGGTCGGGCCTGGGGCGCCGGGTCGGATGGGGGGTCACGCGGGCCCGGGTGGGGCGTGTGTCGCGCGGAAGATGTTGTTCCACAAGCTGAGCCATGGTTGGGCGTGGGGCAAGTGCGCGGGCAGCCGTAACACCGGTCGTCGCCGCGGTTTGACCAGGCGGGCGGGCACGGTGACCAGTTGGCGTCGCAGGGTTGCGCCCCGGGCGGATGCGCGCCCGCTTAATGTTGCTGCCGCGCGCAGCAGGTTGTGGCTATGGCGGCGCACAGCGCCCAGGCTGAGTTCGCGGCGAAGTGGCCGGAGGGTAGGTGTGCCAGCGGACCTTGATGAGGTCGGAGAACGTGGTCTCGATGATTGTGTGGCCTCGGTGGGTGATGTCGGCTTCGGTGGTCGGCTCGGTGTTGTTGGTGAAGAACGGGTGGTAACGCCATACCGGGAATAGTGGGTCTTGGTGGTTGCGGTCGCGGATCCGACGCACGATCAGTCTGGCGGTGACCGGGTTGGGGGTGCTGGTGAACGCGGTGAACTCCACCTCGGCGACTTCGGCGTCGGAGATCAGCTCGCCGGGGTCGAGGTCGGTGACCGCACCTGGGTAGCGCACCGGTGTCCAGGTCTCCTCGGCGATCGTGGCGGTCACCGGCCGGTTTTTGGTCAGCACTACGGAGAACCGCGCTCCGGCGTCGAGGCATGCCTTGATCACGGCGCTGGTGCCGTAGGCCGAATCACCACGCACCAGCAGTTCCCCGGTCACGCCCGCAGCTCGGGCGGTGGTGATGGCCTCGGTGATCATGCTGGCTGCGCCCATGCCCGAGCCGGCCTTGGCCGCGCGCAACCGGATCCCGGCGACCACCGGCGCGGCGATAGGGGTGCTGATCGTGGTGGCCAGCGGCGAGAGGCCTTTGCGCAGTACCTGCTTGCCCGAGACCTTGGTGTGCCCGAAGCTGGCGCCTTGTTTGGCGTAGCCGTAGACCGGGCGCAGCAGCGAATCAATGTCGATGAACGTCCGTTGATCCGCGCCGGCGCTCGACCGGGTCGCCGATGAGGTTGTTCTCGTAGCAGCTCACTGCGGAGAGGCCAGGCCGTGCTCGGCGAGCAGCGCCCAGATGCGCTCGCTGTCGATGGGCCGGCCGTCCACCTCACAAGGTGGGTGGCATGGTGCGGGTGGTCGCCACCGGACGACCACGCCGCGACCTCCAGGGCGTCGTAGCCGGCTGACGCGGCCCAGTCAGCGACCTCGTCGAGCGTGAGCCACGGAAGACAGGCGGTGAACAGACCGAGCTGCATACGTCTCCTCGAGCGGCGGGGAAGATGGTCGCGAAGTACGGGTGCCCACCTTCAGCGCGTAATCGATCTGAGCCGGCGTCACCGCGCAGTAGATGCCGCGCTCGTCGGATCGTCAACACCTGCTCGTCGTCGCGGGTCGGCGCGTCTATCGCGACGCGGTTCAATGGCGAGACAGCGGCGACGCCGCGAGGCTGGCCTGGGCGCTGGTGGTGGCCTCAGTGAGTGCGTTGAGAGCTGAGGATCGTTTCGAGTTGCGAGCGTTGCCACGGTGACCATGCTGTCACTACGGTCCGGGCGAGGGGAGCTTGAGCTGCCCTCAGCGTCCAGGCGGGCCGGCTAGGCGGAGAGCGGCGGCTGGCTGACGTGTAGCCGGGCCGCGGCCGGGCGAGTGACCGCTCCTCGGCCACTGGCCAGGAAGTAGGCCAGCTATTTCAGGTCCATGGTTTTCCGTATGCAAAGCGGCAGATCAGCGCTTTGCGTCGAGTGCGAGTAAGCGGCAAGTACCTCCACCGCCGCCTCCACCCCGACCGACGTCACCCGCAACGTCTCCTGCGGAGTCGCCTTATACGTGAGCGACCACGACGGTATCTCAGGGGAACCCGGGCCGGGGGCGCCGGGAGCCGAAGCGTCGGGGTCCGCCCCGCTCACCAAGGAGACCCGGCCGGGGGGTCACGTTAGGTGGGCCAGTCGCGCACCACGGTGTGCAGCACGGCCCCGCACCTGCTTGGCCACCGGCAGCCCGCCGGGCACGACCAGTGACCAGCGGCGGCGCCGGACCGCTGCGCATGAGTCGGCGAACCCGCCGAGGTAGATCTCGTCTTGCCACTCGACGGTTTCCCGCACGCCTCGCAGCGGCCCGTCCTCACCGGGCGCGATCCGCTCGAAGGTGAATCCCCGGTCCTTGGCAATATCCAGCAACCGCATGGCCGCCGCGACCTCCGGGCTATCCATCAGCCGTCCCGGCGAGCAGCAGGTCACGCGGTTGCTCTGGCTGGATGCAGATGTGCTCGACGCTCAGCGCGAGTCAATCTTGATGCCGCTCCACTCGCCCCTCCACGGGTGCACTCATGTCGGACGGGGACCGCAATCCGTCCACGCGTTCACCGCGCGCACTCCGAACAGCGACGACGCCCCGGATCGGTCAAGCTCGCGGCGAGCACCTCGACTCCACACAACGCGAGGTAGCGGCCCGAGTGGCGATGCGCCATCACCGACTCGTCGCTCACCACGTGCTCCACGTGGGTGTACGCGTCGGTGATTCCGACCGGGCGCGGCCGCGCTGCTCGGGCATCTGGGTGTGCGCCGCGTGGCGCCGGTGTCTTCCCATGGGGTTGGCCCTCCCTGTGCTGACCCGCCCGTCGATCACGTACGCACCGACTGGAACCGGCGCTAGGAACGCGGCCGTTCAGATCGGCCCCGCCTACCCGAGCGACCCGATCAGTGTTTCGAAGTTGTGCAGATCTCGTCGAGTCGACTGAGCAACTTGCCCATGGTGGCGAGCTGGGTCGATATCTGGTGAAGACGGTGGTCAATGGCGGCGAGTCTTCCCAGCACGTCGTCATCAGTCCGGCGCATCGACTCGCCGATGGGATCCGCGCTCATGGCATGTTCATCCCCGGTCGAGGTGGTGGGCAAGGCCGGCGGCGGGGGTACGCGGCACCGCGACGACCAGGACGCCACCGCGCCGACCAACACCGCCCGAGATGCCCGATTCACATCTGCATCGCAAGTGACGCCTACGTCGGCATCGTGAGCGGCGGCCAACAGTCAGCGCCGTCGCCGCCCCCGGTCGCACCATGGCGGTCGCCGCACAAACCAGCACCAGCCATACCATGATCACGCGATCGGAGAAACCACCGCATATCTCGCCCCTCAGCGGGGTTGCTTGCTCTATGGCGGCAGTGCCTTTGATCTGCCGGGCCAGGTATGTGACGCAAAGGACCAGGTTGCCGGACATACGGGAGTGAAACCTCCTAACCTCGGGCTTTGACCCGTAGTTGATCTGATGAGCGACATGCGGGCTTGACACGCGCGGAAGTGCCTGCTCAACAGGGTTCGATCGGAGATGTCGAGGCTGGCCGGGACCTGCACCTGCGCTATCGGGACGGGGTTCGTGATGCGCGACGGGTGTCCGAAGTTCGATCCGAAGCACATCGTTATTGAGGAAGAGCGCCACGCCGAATAGCCGCGCGAGGGTTGCCGGTCGCCACGTTTTCGGCCTCGCGCCGCGCCAGCTCGAGCATAGAGATGACCTGATCGACCTTCTCTGGCTCCATAATCGCTTCCCAGGTAAACGGGGGTGAGATCGACAGCCACACTGTGCCTTGCACTACGGTCACGACTACGGTCGCAGCAACTCCTTGCATGCTCTTGACAGGAACCCTGCGGGTGTCCATTCACGGGTTGGGCTGTGATGTCAGGCCGTTGAGACTGTGGGGAGCCAGGGGTTGCCGGTGAGGGCGTTGTGGATGGCGTCGATGGCTTGGATGCCGTGGTTGCGGGCGCTGACCAGGTAGGAGCGGCTGCGGCAGTAGTCGGCGAGTGTGGTCAGGGTGTGCCAGTAGCCGGAGACGGCCTGGTGTCGTTTGGGGCCTTTGAGGGCTTGTTCACTGGCGTTGTTTGTCCAGGGTACGGCGAGGTTTCGGGTGAAGGTCCAGACTTGGTCGGTCTTGTCGG
>JBBPZY010000390.1:0-14637 GCA_038276315.1 Mycobacteriales bacterium | reverse complement strand
TCCAACTCGCGGACACGCGCGAGCAACCGCTCGACCAACGCCTCCAACGACCCGGAATCCGACACACCAAGATCATCCCAGGCTACGGCCTCAGCACCTGTAGCGACACACCACGACCATCAACCAGCTGAACAGCTACCCTCTCTGCTGTGGTAATAATAAATCCAGCGAATCGCCGTACCGCTGGTCACTGATCTCCAGAAATACCTGGCGGTCATCGGCGGGCATCCTTTCCAGATCGTCGACGTCGACGAGTCGATCCCAGGAGATTCCATAGATCCTCGCCAGTATCTTCAGCGCGCGCACCGACGGCCGCACCCCGCCCACCGGCCACTTTTCATACTCACAGATACGACTGCTGCGCATGCGCATGTTCGGCTTGACTCTGATCTGGTCGAACCGCGTCGCGACCTCATCCTGGGTGAGCTCGTAGGCCAACCTCCAGGCCTCACGTGGCCGGCGGCCGCAGCGCATCAAGTCACCCACGAGCAGTTCGATGAGTTGGCGGCCATCCACACCGAGCCTGTCCAAACGTTCCCGTTGTTGATCACGGTACGCCTTACTACCTGGTCTGGGCGGCATGGCCATCTCGACTTTCTAGGCGACCTGTACGCACCCATGATGCCGATGTGCCGAAGATGGCGGCGGATTCGTCAGCGTCCGCTGGAAGTGTCCGGCCGCTGCCCTGTGAACTTCGTGCCACAGAATCCACATCCTGCCTGGTAAAGACCAGGTTAACCAGGTGAGGAAATCTTTCCAGCGAGTGCGAGTGACACGCACCGGTCACGCTGCGAACATGATCTACATGCCCGATTGCCCGTTGCCATCAAGCTAAACCGTGGCGCGCGAACACCCCAGGGTACCGCTCCGTCTGTCCATGCCCGTGGGACCCGACCACCTCGGTGCCCCACGTAAAGGTCGCGATCTTCAGGAGGCCCATGACCAGCGATGTGATCACCGGAGGACCCCAGTCAAGAATAATAGGCTAAGACGTCTCATGAATCTTGAGAGGAAAACAACCATGGCCGTCATGCATTACCAGACGCGGGACGGGCTCGCCGACTACGGCTTCTCGATCGAGTTCCAGCCCGACAGAGGCTGGGGCGTGTACATCGTCTTTCAACCCTTCTTTTATGGTCACGACGGCGGTCTGAAATTTCCCTATCAATCTATCGACCGCAACGGGCGCCGCTATGTGAACTGGCCCGCGGAAATCGATAGCCTAGGAGACGCTAAAACGGTTGCCGCGCTCTGGGCCGAGCTGATCCAACGTTACTGGCACGCCGAAGAAAAAAGACGGGCTGACAGCGACGCATCCGAGGGATCCGACAGTCGTAAACAGCTGCGTAAAGACGTAGCCTGATCACTTTTACGGCGTCAGATAAGGTGCTCCAATGTCGGCTCCGACGAGCATAGCAACATGCTTGGTGGAAGAACGCCGTCCGTAGAAAACCGTAGCCGCGACTGCGGGCTTCCGAGACTGAATGCGGGATCGAGGACGTCAGCCGGCATGGTCCTGGATCGGTTTGACGGTCCCTGGCCATCCGCGTGCTCCGAGGCGCGACGCGACGGATAGGTGTTGGGTCATGACCCAGCACCCGGTGTGGTGGTGCTCAGCTGTCTCCTGAGGCCACGGCGCGTCGGGTGTCGAGTACTGCGAGGTCCGCGGCGGCACGGCCGGCGTACCACCCGGCGGCGTTGCCGACGCTGTAGGAACGCGACACCGACTGCGGGAACATCGACTCGAACAGATCCTCCACCACCCGTTCCCGAGCGGCCAGTACCGGTAGCAGCCGCGCTGAATCGGCCACCGCGGCAGTGCTGACGTCCCGCGCCGTGCTCAGCCGCTCGCCGATGCGGGTCGCGTAGGCGATCAGGAACGACTGGCGGTACGAGCGGGTCCGAGACCGTCCAGTGCCGGTGGTCTGGCTACCTGCTGACACCATCGCCCTGGTCGCCTGCACCAGCAGCGACGTGCTGAGCAGCTCAACGATCTCCAGGTCGACCTCGTCGCCGAGCACGGTAGTGAAGCCCAACCCTTCGGACAGCACCGTCCGGCACCGGTTCGCCTCGGCCACCGCACCCACCAGCAGCGCCTTGGCTGCCACGTAAGGTGCATCCAGCCACAGTCTTCGGGCCGCCGCCGGATGCGGATCCGAGCCGGGGCTGCCGGCGCTGTCTACCACGATCCGTTCCAGGGAGTACCGGCTCATCAGTTCCTGAGCCTTGGCCGACAGAGCCTCGGCCTCTTCGGGGAAGGTCGTCGATTCGGCTTTGGCCAGCAGCGCCCGAACCCGCGCGAGCATCTTCTGGTCGACGCCGCGTCGCGGCACCGCGCTGGCCGCGGCAGAACCGGGCGGCGCCATGATCCTGGGCAGCACCGGCAGCACCAGCAGCATCGCCAGCACCTGGATCACGGTGGTGAGCGCATCCGCCAGGCTGCGGGCGTGCCGCCGGACCCACTGCAGGAGGTGACCCCCGGTCTGAGCGGGCTCCCACCACACCACCGCCCCGATCTGTGCCAGGTCCTCGCTCCACCGCTGCGCCACGGTGGCTTTGGCGTAGCGCTGGAACTCCTCGGCGATCGCATCGACGAGGTAACCGACCGCCACGGCATCGAGCCGCCGCCGGGCCGCCTGATGTAGGTCCTCCGGCGCCCAGCCGCGCTCCCACGCCGCCGTGATCAGCGGCGCCACCGCGCAGTGGACTGCCGCCGCGACGAGGATCGGCTGCTCGGCGAACCGCTCGGCCACCATGGTCCCGATCCGCGCCCCCGCCTCCGAATCGCCGGCAGCGTGCTCACGCGCCGCGCTGAGCAACACCGTCGAGATCGTCTCCGCCGACGGCTTGGGCCGCGAGGCCCCGGCACCTGCGGTCCCCGATCCGACCCCGCCGAACCCAAAGCTCCCGAACCTGAAGCTGTCGGACCCGAAGCTGTCGGACCCGAAGCTGTCGGACCCGGGGCTCCCGTATCCAGCATGGGCGCGACGATGCGCCCGGCGGCGCGCCGCCGCAGCAGCCCGTTGCTCCCGATTCCGCTGTGCCACCGCGTCCTCCCGCCTCCAGGTCCACCGGTCGGCGAGCAGTATGGAACGCCACCCTGACAATTGGGCTCAGCCCGCGTTTCGACATGCCGGAAAAAGGCTATCCGTCGAGATGGGTCGGGTCACAGTGCGGCGGCCGGTACTGACTCTGTCCGCACAGGGCGAACGTCGTCGGCTCGACGCGCTCGCCGGTGAGGAGCCGCTCGAGCTGCGGGTCGACGGCCGGGCGTTGGCGGTGACCATGCGCACTCCCGGCCACGACGTCGAACTTGCCCACGGCTTCCTGCTCACCGAAGCCGTCATCACCCGCCGATCCGACGTCCGCACCGCCCGCTTCTGTGACTCCCCTGACATCCCGCAGCGCAGCTTCAACGTGCTCGACGTGGAGCTAGCGGGCGGTGTGCCGGCACCGGGGGCCACCGCGCAGCGAAACTTCTACACGACGTCGTCGTGTGGGGTATGCGGCAAGGCCTCGCTGGATGCTGTCCGGCTGCGGACGAGATTCCCCCCGGCGGCCGACCCGGTAACCGTCACGCCTGCCACGCTGGCTACGCTGCCCGACGTACTGCGCGCCGCGCAGCGGGTGTTCCAGACAACCGGTGGGTTGCACGCCGCTGGACTGTTCACCGCGACCGGCGAGCTGCTGGTGGCCCGCGAGGACGTCGGGCGGCACAACGCAGTGGATAAGGTCCTCGGCTGGGCCCTGCTGACTGAGCGCATCCCCGCCGCCGGTTGCGTCCTCATGGTGTCCGGGCGGGCGTCCTTCGAGCTGGTACAGAAGGCAGTGATGGCCGGGATTCCGATACTGGCGGCGGTGTCTGCGCCGTCCTCGCTGGCCGCTGAGCTGGCCGTGGAGTCCGGTCTCACGCTGATCGGCTTCCTGCGCGGCCACACCATGAACGTCTACGCCGGCCAGCACCGCATCGAACGGGCGCATTCGGGTGGCCAGTCATTCTGCAAGCCCGCCTGATCGAGATGGCTCGCGGCATCGCGCTCAGGAGCCTCCCATCCGTCAAACGGGCCCCCCTGGCCGGGAACTATCCCGCAGCAGTGAGCCTCGCGCTGCTCGCATTGTGCCCATTTCTCGTGTTATCGGCGGCGTCGGCGTTGTTCCGCGACGTGCTGATGCGTGATCTGTCCACCGGCGTGGTCGGTGTCGCGCTCGCGTCCGGCCTCTCGAACGCTGGTTACGCTTTCGGCGCGGTCGCCTCGGCCGATCTGGTGCAGCGAATCCCGGCCCGGCGCGTGTACCTGGCCTGCGAGGCACTGTTCGTTGTGGGCTCGCTGCTCGCGATGTCCGCGCCAGGAATCGTCGTCCACATCATCGGGCGGGTCGGGCAGGGCGTCGCGACGGGGATGCTTCTCGTCGCGGCGCTACCCCCGCTGGTGACCAACCACGGCCCGGAAAAACTGCCGTCCACCGCAGCCGTCATCAGCCTCGGCCTCTTCGGAATAGTGACGCTGGGCCCACTGGTGGGCGGGCTGGCAGCGAGCTTCGCGGCCTGGCGGGTGGTGTTCGCGGTCGTCGCCGCGCTCGGAGCAGCGGGTTTCGTCATGGGTCTGCTCGCCTTCGAGCGGCGCGATCCCCCGGCGCCGAGCATGGGTTTCGACAATTTCGGGATCCCGCTCGCCATCGCGGCCACGGTGCTGCCCTTCCTCGGCGTCTCGTTCCTCAGCGGCGGCTCTTTCAGCTCGCCTGCTTTCGCCGTGCCGGTCGGCGCGGGGCTGGTGGCGCTCGTCGGGATAGTCGTCGCGCAGTACTTCAAGCAACGCCCGCTGATGCCGATGCGCCTCATCGCGCACACGCTGCCCGTCAGCGGAATCCTCACGGCGATGGTGACCGGCGCGGCGTTCAGCACGCTCGTGGAGCTCGCCGAGGTCTATGCCATCAGCGTCGCGCGGTACCCACCCCTCGTGGTCGGCGCGCTGCTCACCACCCAACTCGTGGGGATCGCGGTGGCTGCGTGGCTGTTCAAGGTCGCCTTGGGCAGCCGCTGGCTCCCGATCCTCGCCTTCGGCGGTCTGGCTGTCGTCGCCGCCGCGGCAGCGCTGCTGCTGACCCTGTCCCCGTCCACCGCGCACATCGTCGTCCCCATCGCCGGCCTGCTGCTCGGCTTCGGCGCGGGCGCCGGGGTGACGCCGGCGCTGTTCATGGCCGGGCTCAGCGCCCCCTCCACTAAGCTCGGACCGACGTTCGCCCTGGTCGAGCTGCTCCGCTCGGTGGCAGCCTTCCTCGTCGCGCCGATTCTGCTGCACCTCGCCCAGACCGGTGGTGACCTCCCGGCCGGGATCGGGCGGGCAGCCACCATCACCCTGGTGATCCTGGTCGGTGGCGGAGCCGCCGCGGTGACAGTGCTGCTGCTCGGTGGTAAGCGTCCGCACGCTCCCGACCTCGAGACCTGGCTCGACGGCGACACACCCGCCTACGACTCACCGCGGTTCGCCGCCGCGATCCGATCCTGAGATCGGGGGCGCTACCGGCACACGCTCGTCGAACTTGGCGGGTGAATGAACGGACCATCCGGTTCAGGGAGCGCCGGGGTCGCTTGTCCGGCCGATGAACACCGGGGCCGGGTCGCTACCGGACTGCGGGTCAGCGAGGACGACCACCTCGTCGCCGGGTTCGAAGACGGTGTCGGCGCGCACCTGCACCGGCTGGCCGTGCCGGATGATAAGGCTGACCCAGACGTCCTCAGCGAGGTCGAGGTCACGGATCGCGCGGCCCCGCGCCGGTGCGTCGACGCCGACGAGGTAGCGCTGCACCCCTTGCGGGCGGTCTCGGAAGCGGATCCCCAACGACCACGGGCGAGGTTCCACCTCCCGCATGGGCACTCCGCAGCGGGCAGCGACGGCGGGCACCAAGCCGCCCTGGACGATGACGGAGAACGCGACCACAACGAAGATCACCTGGTAGCTGCGGACGCTGTCCGCCATGCCTGAACCCAGGATGTAGGTGCCCAGCAGGATCGGCACCGCGCCTTTGAGCCCGGACCACAACACGAACAGCCGCTCACCAGCACGCAGGCGCACGGCCAGCAGCAGCGGGCCGACCACCAGCGGCCGAACGACGAACGCCAGCAGCACGGCCAGGACGAGCCCGATGAGCCACGCCCGGTTCTGGCCCAGCGAGCTCAGCGAGACGGTGAGACCGAGCACGACGAAGGCGACGATCTCGAAGAGGCTGGCGATCGAGGAGTGGAAGCGTTCGATCTCGCCTTTGAAGGGCGCCCGGGCATCGCCGATCAGAACGCCTGCGACGAACACAGCGAGGAAGCCGGAGCCGTGAGCCACGGTCGCGGCCCCGTACAGCCCGATCGACACGGCAAGCGTCCGCAACGGGTAGAGGCCCTCGCTGGGCAACGGGAGGCGGCGCATGGCCTGCAGGAGTAACCAGCCGCCGGCGACGCCGATTGCAGCGCCCACGACCATCTGGAGTGCGAAGGTGCCCAGCACCGCGCCGAGGGCCCCGACGCCGGTGTCGGCGCCGATGGTGAGCAGGCTGACCAGTAGCGCGATGCCCACCGGGTCGTTGGCGCCGGACTCCCCCTGGATGATCACACCGGCCCGGCCGCGGACTTCCCGGCTACCCAGCACGGAGAACACGACGGCCGGGTCGGTCGGCGCGAGCGCGGTGCCCAGCAGCAGCGCGGCCAGCCAGCGAAAACCGAACAGTACGTGGGCGAGTACCGCCAGCGCCCCCGCGGTGAGGAAGGTACCGACGACCCCGACGACGAGTACCGGGCTGATCGCGGCGCGCAGCTGGCGCCAGCCGATCTGCATGCCACCCTCGAAGAGGATCAACACCAACGCCACCGTGACGACCTGCTCGACGGTGGTGATCGAAATCCGCTGGAGCCCGGGCACCAGGTCCGAGGCAGCCGCGGCGCCGAGCAGGAAGATCGCGGGGGCCGGGATGCGCAACCTGGTGCTGATCCGGTTGGACAGCAGCGCCACCGACACCACCACGGCGACGATGAGCAGCGAAAGGCCGAAGGGTTCGATGTCTTCTAGCACGGTCGCGGCTACTTGATGACCCGGCCGCAGCTGGGGCTCATGACGCGCCGGTGGCCGGCACGCTCGCGGCGCTCGATGACGCGCCGTCGCCGCGTTGCTTGCGTTCCTCGCGTTGCTGACGGCGAATCACCGGCGAGGTGTCCAGCATGATGATGCCGATCACGAGCAACGCGGTGCCCGCGGCAGCGCCGGCCAGGCCGAATACGGTGGTGCGCACGTGCTCGCCGAACAGCCCGATGCCCAGCCCGATCGACACCATGGGCAGCACCGCATCCATCACCGGCATGCTCGCGGCCAACGGGCCCGCTTGGTAGGCGTTTTGCACCAGGAACAACCCGGTGAAACTGGCCACGATCAGCGCGTAGGGTTGCCACGTCACGAAGGTGTGCCCGATGCTGGCCCGCAGCGACGCGATCGTGGCGGAGAACAGGGCCGACTGGAAAGCCATCACCGTCGCCCCACTCAGGGCGAACAGGCTGGCCCGGGCCGGTCCCGAGATCGCCTTCCCGACGAGCACCCCGGCTGCGGCGATCGCTACCACCGCGACCAGTGGCCAGATCCAGGCCGAGAACGGCTGGATCGGGTCCCCCCGGTGGGGGTCCGCGGCGACGATGCCGACGACCAGGCCCGCGGTCACGGTGAGCAACCCGCCCCATTCGCGCACCCCGAGGCGGCAGCGATGGCGCCGCGCGGAGATGGGTACCGCAAAGAGCAGCTCTGAGACCACCAGCGGCTGCACGAGCGACAGCGGGCCGGTGGCCAGCGCGACCGCTTGAAAGGCGTAGGACCCCACCGCGGCACCGATCCCGGCCAGCCACTGCCGGTTGCGGACCAGGTCCCGGATCATCCCCAGCGAGAACTGCTTGTCAGCGGATTCCTCGCTGGCGGCGCCCTGCTGCAGCAGCCCGGTAGCCGCCAGGCACACGCCAGCCAGCAACGCGGCTGCCGCTGAGACCAACGTGGTGAGCATCGGTGACACAGCGGCTACTCCTCCGTCCCGGGACTCCGCGCCACTCCGCCGGCGCTCGCCAGCGCGTGCGCGCGGGCCCGCAACCGCTGCGCATGCTCGTCGATTACCCGTTCCCGCTCCAGCAACGCACGCGCAGCCGCCGCGGCTTCACGGCGCTGCTCGGCCGGCAGCCCACCCAATCGTTGCTCCTCGGCGTCGCGATGCCGGCGGATGTCGTCCTGCAGCTCGCACAGCCGCTCGATGCCGCCGTCGATCCGGCGCAGTTCCCGGCGCAGCAGCGTGGCGCCGACTCGCCTGCCGGCGACCCGCTCGGCAGCCTGGTCGGCGAGCCGCAACTCCCGGGTGAGCCGTTGCTCGACGCGCAGTGCGAGACCGATGTCCTGCTGCCGGATGAGCCGGTCAAGCTGCCCGGTGACCAGCGGCGACGTGGTGAGCAGGTAGATCCCGCCGATCATCACGAGCAGGCTCACCGCAGTGGCAGCGATGGCGACGGTGCCCAGCCGCAGGGTCCCGTTGAGAACGAAGGTCCCGACCGCTACCCCGACGATCAGCTCCGTGGTCACCACCGCCGGATAAGAGGCGGGCAATGGTGCCGCCTCGAAGGCGCTCTGCACCAGCAGCATGCCCAGCAGGGCCACCGCCACCACCGCGTAGCCGTGCCAGGTCGTCAGCAGCGCGACGACGCCCCGATGCGTCAGCACCTGCATCGCGCTCTGGGTCAGCGACGCCTGCAACCCGAACAGGCTGCCGGCGCCCGCGCCGAGCAGGACCGCCTTGCGGGCCGGCGCAGAGCCCTTCGCGAGCACCGTCAGCACCAGTGCCAGCGCGAGGATGCAGCCGCCGCCGAGGACCCAGTGCAGATCCGGCACCACCGCCGATCCTCGATGCGGTCGGGCGGCCAAGATGAACACCACCAGCCCGACGGTGATCGCCAAGGCGCCGAGCAGGTCCCGAGCCGGAACCCGCTGCCGCCCCCACGCGGCGGCCAGAATCAGCGCGAACAGCAGCCGCACCACGAACACGGCCTCGACCAGTGCCAGGCTGGCGAATCCGACCGCCACGGCGAACACCGCGTTACCGCCGGTCGAGGAGGCGAGGCCGGCCAGCCACCGTGGCCGGCGCACCAACCACACCAGCAGCCGCAGCGACAGATTGTGCTCTGGTGGGGCGGTCGCCGCCGACCGTTGCTGGATCACCTCGCCGACCGCCACGAAAAGGGCAGCGACCAAGATCAGGACGTAGACCAACAGCTGCCCACCCCCTATCCGCCTCCAGAGTCGCCGAGCAGTGACTAGCTTCCCACGCCACTGCCGGTCAAACGTCACGCCGCCGGCGCGCTGCTGGCGCGACGATGGTTGCCCGCCCGCAATCGCGGGCATCCGGTGGTGTCAGCCGCGGGGCCACGCCGGCGAGCGGGGGCGCTAGGTGGAGGTCTTGCGTGATACCGAGTGGCGATACCGGGCGAGTGCTGATCGTGACCGCGGCGATGGGCGGCGGGCATCTGGAGGTGAGCCGGGAGGTAGCGCGCCGGTTGGCCGCCCGCGGCCACCAGGTCGACATCGCGGACCTGACCGGGTTCATGCCCGCCCCAACCGGGCGCTGGTTGCGCGGTGTGTACCCATGGCTGGTCAACCGGGCTCCCTGGCTTTACGACCTGGTCTACCGGCACTTTTTCCTGGCTCGCCAGCAGGCGGGGGAGCGGGTAGGCATTCCGGTACGGCTGGCGCTGCCCGGCCTGCGCCGCCACATCGCCCGGTGGCGGCCTGACGTCGTGGTCTCGACCTACCACCTGGCCGCGCTGGCGGTGGCCCGGTTACGCGCCCAGGGCCGGCTCGGCTGCCCGGCAGTCACCTTCGTCACGACGTTCTCGGCGCACGAACTGTGGCTGCACCCGGCCACCGACGCCTACCTGTGCATCTCCGCCGACGCCGCGCGCGAGGTAGGCGCCCTGGGCGGCGGTCCAGTGCAGGTGTGTGGGCCAGTCGTGCGGTCGGAGTTCGGCGAGGCGTCGACCCGACGGCGGCCCGCGGTGCGCCGCGAACTCGGCGTGGCCGCAGCGCAACGGGTGGCGCTGGTCGTCAGCGGGTCGCTGGGCCTGGGAACGGTGCGGACCGCGGTGACCGCCATCGCGCGCTGGCCCGGCTGGGTGCCGGTGGTGGTCTGCGGCCGCAACGAGCAGCTGCGCACCCAGCTCGCGGACGTGCCGGGCACGGTGGCGCTGGGCTGGGTGGCCGACATGGCCGGCCTGATGGCGGCAGCCGACGTGCTGGTCGAGAACGCCGGCGGCCTCACCTCCAAGGAAGCCCTTCGGGTGGGGCTGCCGGTGGTGACCTTCCGGCCGATCGCGGGCCACGGCCGCCACGACGCCGGCGCGCTGGCCCTACTCGGGCTGACTGATCTCGTCGACGACGAGCGCAGCTTGCGCGCCGCGCTGACCAGGCTCACTGACGACACCGCATTGCGTTCGCAACGTGTCCAGCGAGGTCAGGCGCTATTCGTCGGCGACGCGGCCGCTGTGGTGGCAAACCTGCTCCAGCGCCAGCCACCGAATCCACCGGGAAACACCCTGCTGAGCGTTTAGCGGGCCACGATCGCGGGCACCCAGCGTTGTCCGCTGACTCGTTTTGGGAGGTGTTATGGGTAAGCAAGCTCGTGTTGGATTGCTTCTGGGAGCCATGTCGTGCCTGGTGGCCGTTATGATCGACTGGGTTATTCAAGAGCTGTAGGGACCCGCAAGGCAGGTCCACCCCCGGTCAGCCCAGACCGGGGGTGGACCTGCCTTGGGCGTTACTCAGCCCGCGTTGGGCGGGCTTGCCGTAGCCCGCCAGCTGACCGTGGGCCGCATGGCGGCGAGGTCAACCCGGTGGCGGTGCTGCTCCACCGTGGCGCACAGCGACGTGATCAGGGTGTCGCACAGCCGGTGTGGCGCCAGCCCGAGACCGACCAACCCGGTGTGCACGACATTGTAATAGTGGGTGTCGAGCTCCACCCTGGGGTTGTCCAGGTACTCGATCTCGGTTGGCCCGGAGTAACACTCGGCGACCGTCTTGGCGATCTCCTCGACCGACATCGTCTCGGTCATCTGGTTGAAGACCCGGAATTCGCCCGCCGCCGCCGGGTTCTCGCACGCCAGCCGGATACATTCCACTGTGTCCCGGATGTCGATCAGGCCGCGGGTCTGGCCGCCGGAGCCGTAGACGGTCAGCGGGTGACCGAGGACGGCCTGCACCACGAACCGGTTGAGCACCGTTCCGAAGATCGAGTCATAATCCAACCGGGTGGCCAGCCGGGGGTCGGCTTCGGTCGCCGGGATCTGCTGGCCGTACACGATGCCCTGGTTGAGGTCGGTGGCCCGCAGTCCCCAGATCCGGCAGGCGAACTCGATGTTATGGCTGTCGTGCACCTTCGACAGGTGGTAGAAGGATCCGGGCCGCTTCGGGTAGAGCATCCGATCGCTACGCCCGTTGTGCTCGACGGTGAGCCAGCCCTCTTCGATGTCGATGTTCGGGGTGCCGTACTCGCCCATCGTCCCGAGCTTGACGAGGTGGATGTCTCGGTCGGTTTCGGCGATCGCGTACAACAGGTTCAGCGTGCCGACCACGTTGTTGCGCTGGGTGTACACGGCATGCGCCTGGTCGATCATGGAGTACGGCGCGGAGCGCTGCTCGGCGAAGTGCACCACCACCTCGGGACGGAAGCCTTGCAGCAACTCGCGGGTGAACGCGGCGTCGGTGATGTCACCGGAGAAGGTCTCGATGCGCTGACCCGAGAGCTCCGACCAGGCCCGCACCCGGATCTGCAGCGGCTCGATCGGCACCAGGCTGTCGACCCCGAGCTCATGGTCGTAGCCGCGGCGGGCGAAATTGTCGGCGACAGCGACGGTATGCCCACGATCGGACAAGTGCACCGCGGTGGGCCACCCCAGGTAACCATCCCCGCCCAACACCAACACCCGCATAGTGGACCCCCTCGTGGACGTGGTTACGGGCTTCCCGCGGTGGTCGGACCTGAAACGGGCCCCCGCGACGGCGCCCCATTGACACCGGCCCCGTGGACGTAAAGTTGTCGACGATCGCGCGGTGCCACATCGTGATGCTTCGGCTGGGGCAGCTCGTAGTGCACCGGTCGGGAATGATCGGCGTACTGGCGATCGGCATTATAGATCTGGTGGAACTTCCACAGCATGCGGGCGAAGTTGGTCTGCCCGTGCGCCAGATGCCGGCCCATGATGCGCGCCGTCTTGGCCAATGCCGCGACTCCGAGGTGCTTGCGGTTGATCACCTCTTGGGTCTTCACCAGCTCGCGGTAGAACACTGCCAGCGGCAGCTTGGTCGGCAGCACCGCGTGCTGGATGTCGAAGAGCCGGTAGTCCAGGGTGGTCAGCGCCCGCGCCTCGGTGTGCCAGATCTCCGTTCCGGGATAGGGCGTCATCACCGACAGGTGCACGATCTCCGGAACCGACAGGGCCCACTCCCGGACTTGCCGGAAACGTTCGACATCCCACTGCGGATCGACGATGAGATTGATCGCGACGGCCAGTCCGAGCTTGCGGGCGACCTCCAGAGCCCGGAAGTTGTCGTCGGGGCTGACTCGCTTGCGGAACAGGTCCAAGCCCTCGGCGTCGAGGGCCTCCATGCCGAGGAACATGTACTTCAGCCCGAGCCGACGCCAGCGCTTGAAGACTTCCTCGTTGCGCAGCAGGACATCGGCCCTGGTCTCGAGGTAGTACTGCTTGCGGATCTTGCGGCGCTCCAGCTCGGCCGCGATCGCGTCGCCGTGCTCGGGCCGGATGAACGCGACGTCGTCGACGATGAACGCACCCGGTTCTTTCACTGCTGCAAGGTCGTCGGCGGCCGCCTCCGGCGAAGCCCGCCGGTAGCTGCGGCCGTAGAACGTCCACGCCGAGCAGAACGAGCAGTCCCACGGGCAGCCGCGGGTGAACTCGACTGACGCGGCCGGGTCGAGCACCCCGATGAAGTACCGCTTGCGGCGCCGCAGCAGATCACGAGCCGGTAGCGGCGCGTCGATGCTCGTCAGCATGCCGGGTGCGCCGGGACCGGTGCCAGTCAGCGTCACCGCGCCGGGTACCTTGTGGGCCGCCCGATCCGGCAGCGCCGCAAGTAGCAGCGGCGCCGCGACCTCGCCCTCACCGCGCAGCACCGCGTCGATCGCGCCGTCGGCTTGGTCCAGGACGTGCTTGGCGATGAACGACACGGAGTGCCCGCCGACGAACACATACGGGCTGGGCCGCAGCCGCTTCACCCGGTGCGCGAGGTCGATCACCTCGGGAACGTTCGCGAGGTAGTTCAGCCCGAACGCGACGGCGTCCGGCTTGAACCGCGCCAGCTCGCGGTCGAGCTCGGCTGTGGTGTGGGTCTGCAGGTCGATGATCCCGACCTGGTGGCCCGCCTCCCGCGCGGCCGCGGCCACCCGCTCCAGCCCCAACGGCTCAAGCCGCAGAAACAGCTCCGAATACATCAACGCGCTTGGGTGCACGAACAGCACCCGCATAGTGTCCCCCTTCACGATCGACACGTGCGCGAGCAGACCACCGGGGCACGCATCAGGTGGTTACCCTCAGGAAAGTGTTCCCAAACGCACCTGGTGAGCGCTCAGCTGAGCCGTGGGCTGATTGTGCTGCTCGTCCCGCTTAGCCAGGCAGGTTCTGACATTGCGGGGTCTGGTCAATGGCGGCGCGCAGCTGCGGGTCCGCGGTGAGAGCGTTGCGCAGGCCGACGACGTGGCTGGCCGCTGAGAAAGCCTGCGCCATCGCGGCCGAATCGTTGGGGTTGGCCTGGTTGAGCTGCGTCAACGCCTCGTTGAGATTGTCCCGCAGCTGGCTGAGCTGGTTGTTTACCTGGCCGAGGATCTGCGGCCCGTTCTGCACCGGTGGAGCCCCGATCGACGGGAGCCGGCCGATCGCCTCTTGGGTGACGTTGCGCGCATTGGTGAAATAGCTGATGTAGGCCTGCCTCGTCGCGGCCACGTTGTTGAGGTCAGGCTGGGGTGGCGAGCCGAGTTGGCCCAACGCCGGGCCCAGCGCCTGGCACACCGACGTGGCCCAGTTGACGGTCGCTGCCTGCGGTTGGACGGCCGGCGTTGAGCTCTGCACCGGTGCAGAAGGCGCAGTGGACGAGGCGCCGGGTGCGTTGGTGGGATTATTGGCGCAACCCGCCAGCGTGAGCCCCGCAGCGATGACGACAACTGCAAGCGGACGGCGCAGCGCCTTGCCCTGGGTGGCGTTCGTGGTGCGCATCGCAAGTGCTCCTGTTTCTCTATGGGGCCAGGCTCCCCGCCTCGGCCCGTTTGTGCGCCAATACAATGGGTTACCCCGTTGCGCACACGGTAACCTCACGGACCCCTACGTTCTGTGAACAAACCTTCCAGTTCCGGTCCCACACCTGGTGCCGGCCGGCGCCAGTCGCGTCATGCGACGTCGTTATGGCTATCCCAAAATTGGTGAGACTCTGGAGGATTATTCAGCCGGTCGTGTAGAAGTGCAGGCCGATTACAGCTGAGATGGTTGTTGCGAATGTTGCAAGGGGGCGACGGTAGTCGGTGTGCATGATTCTCCAGGTCTTGAAGTTGGCGATTGTCTGTTCGATGACG
>JBBPZY010000389.1:0-8020 GCA_038276315.1 Mycobacteriales bacterium | reverse complement strand
TCGATGTCCCGGACATGCTCGAAGCCGAGCTTGGCCAGCACGGCCAGCGAAGCCGTGTTCGGTGCGGCCACGGTGGCGTGGACCTCGGACAGCCCAAGGCTGCCGAAGCCGTAGGTGACGATCGCCTCAGCAACTTCGGTGCCCAGCCCGGATCCCCAGACCGCAGGGACCAGAACATAGATGATCTCGGGGCCGCCGACGGTATCGGTCCGCTTGATCTCTGCATGTCCGACCAGGCGCCCGCCCTGGCGGACGGCCCACACAACGAACAGGTCCTGGGCGTAGACCTTCGTGAAGATCCGCCCGAACAGAGCCCGGACCGCTGCTTCGGTGTCCGGCCCATCACCCATCCATTGCGACACCCTCGTGTCCTGGAACATGGCGACGAAGGCCTCTTCGTCAGCGGGGACGTACGGCTCCAGCAGCAGCCGTGTGGTGCGCAGTATCGTGGCCACGTCGAGACGCTACCCACTCAGCAAGGCGCCAGCACAGGCGCAGCGGCGGAGGCTCAATCTGGGCATCGCGACCGGCGGCGGTCTTGGCGGAATCGCACTGGGCTGGACCACACCAGAGCACCTCGGAATCCGCCGCCATCACCGTCCTCGCGCCCTGACCGTCGCCAGCACCCAGCGGGCGGCCAAGGCTCCAGCCAGGAAAGCGGCGCCACCCGGTGCACACCGCCCGCCAACGCGTGCACATGAGTCCGGACATCCGTGCAGGCGACCGCGGACATTGACATCAACGGTGCAACGTTTCCGCAGGTGGACAGTGTAACGAATGCCGTGTACGCGACAATGCCAAGATATCAGGGGTTTGCGATACAGTTTACGCATGCGGATTGGCTACGCTCGTTAGTTCGGCATGAGACATGTCCACGTGGCGGGTGTCTCGCTCTGACGCTCGCTGATGGCGGACACGCTCCGTCCTGCCGCGCCGCTTCCGCTCCTCGGCGCTGGCGCGCCTGCGGTGCGGGTCGGCTTGCCATCGAACAGCCCCAGTCCCACTGGGCTGCTGGTCGAGGCGGCGCGCTGCGCCAGCACGACCTGGTTGGCGTCGAGGTTGGGGCCGGGGTTCGAGCGCGCCAGAGCGCCAATCAAAGGATCTTGCTCCGCCGGTGTGAGACACGATGAAACTGCAGAGCTAACGCAAGGTGCTCGACAGATTCCCAAGACCTCACCGCCCAGATCGACGGCCTCACTCGTCTCGGAGTCGACCCGCAGCGGGTCTACGTTGATCACGGACTCACCGGCACCACCCGGGCTCGTCCGGGTCTGAGGGAAGCACTGGCGGCGGTACGCGCCGGAGACACGCTTGTGGTCACCAAGCTCGACCGGCTGGCCAGGTCGGTGCCCGATGCCCGCGCCATCGCCGATGAGCTCACCGCGCGCGAAGTTAAGCTGAACATCGGCGGCTCGGTCCACGACCCCACCGACCCGATCGGAAAACTGCTGTTCACCGCACTGTCCATGGTCGCCGAGTTCGAAGCCGACCTCGGCCGCCTAAGGACCAGAGAAGGCATGGCCATCGCGAAGGCCAAGGGCCGACTGCGCGGCAAGAAACCCAAACTCAGCCCCTCCCAAGAAGCGCACCTCGTGGAGCTGCACCGCGCCGGCCGGCACACCACCACCGAACTCGCCGAGCTGTTCACCGTCGCTCGCTCGACGGTCTACCGAGCCATCCGCCGCGCCGAACCCGAGCGGAGTTAGCGCAGGTCAGACAAATCCGTTGGAAATTTCCCCCGGACTACCGCGAGGCCAGGAAGAAGTTCAGCAGCAGCCCGCCGAGCACCGCGGCTAGTAGCGCCGGGCCCGCTGCGTTGTGTAGGCCGTGGCGGATCCCGGCGGCGGCGTGATCTTCACCAGAACCGGCAGCGCCAGCAGCAGCGCGAGTACCTCGATCACCGTGGTGAGTGTGTCCGCCAGGCTGCGGTCGTGCCGGCGGGCCCACTGCAGGAGATGATCTCCGGGCTGGCCGGGTTCCCACCACACCACCGCCCCGATCTGCCGGAGATCCTCGCGCCATCGCTGCGGCACGGCGGCCTTGGCGTAGCGCTGGGACTCCTCGGCGATCGCATCGATCAGGTAGCCGACGCCCGCAGCATTGAGCCGCCGCCGGGCCATCTGATGGAGGTCCTCCGGTGACCAGCCGCGCGCCCAGACCGCCGTGACGAGCGGCAACACCGCGCACCGGGCTGCCGCCGCGAGGATTCCGGGCTGGTCGGCGCACCGATCGGCCACCATGGCGCCGATGCGCGCCCCGGCCTCCGGATCACCCGCCCAGTGCTCGCGCGCAGCGCTGAGCAACACCGTCGAGATCGTCTCCGCCGACGGCCTCGCCCGTGCGGTCCCCGCGCCGGGACTGGCGGCACCTGGACTGGCCGCACCTGCGGTCCTCGATCCAGCGCTCCCAGATCCAGCGCTCCCAGATCCAACATTTCCAGATCCAACGTAGGCGCGGCGGTGCGCCCGGCGGCGCGCCTCCTCTGCAGCCCGCCGCTCCCGATTCCGCTGTGCCACCGCATCCGCCCGCATCCAGGGCCAACCTGTCGGCGAGCAGTATGGAGCGCCACCCTGACAATCCCGCGTTGCCGCGCCGTCGCCGGCTGACGCTGCGCCTGCCCAGGCTGACGGTGGGCAAGAAAGCCAAGCACCGTGGGCGCCACAAGACGCTCGGTCTAGGAGCGGACGATGGGCGCGGGTTCTGATCTCCGCCGCCTTTGTATCTGAGGCGCCCGGTCCGCGCTCTTGAGGTAGTGAACGGCGCAGGTTCCACATCGACCGCCATGGGGCGAAGTTTACGATGGACGAAGCTCGAGATGGACGAAGCTCGAGATGGGAGACGGGGTCTCATGGCACCGACGGTGGTGCGCAAGCAGACAGGTGACCACGCTGTCGTCCTGGGTGCCAGCATGGCCGGGTTGCTGGCTGCCCGGGTGCTCACCGAGGCCTACCGGAAAGTCACGGTGATCGACCGGGACCTCATGCCCGAGATCGGAGTCCACCGCCGCGGAGTGCCGCAGGCACGCCACATCCATGTCCTGCACCCACGCGGCCGTGACGTGCTCGACGAGCTGTTCCCCGGCTTCACTAACCACATCGTCGAGGCTGGGGCCGAACTCGGGGACGTGGGCAACGTCCGCGTCATGCTGTCCGGGCATCGGCTGCGGCAAGCTGACATCGGCCTGCCCGTGCTGTTCGCCAGCCGGCCGTTCCTGGAAGGCCAGGTCCGCGCCCGGGTCCGGGCGCTTCCCGGGGTCACCGTCATGGAGCGCACCGACATCGTCGGCCTGACGACCACGGCCGACCGGCGCCGGGTCACCGGGGCCCAGTGCAGGCGGAGCCAGCGATCGGACGTCGGCGTGCTGAGCCTGCCATCGGAGGTCGCCGAAGGGGTCGACGGGGAGCCCGAGCTGATCGCTGCTGACCTCGTGGTGGACGCCACCGGCCGCGGCTCGCGGACCCCGATCTGGCTGCAGGAGTGGGGCTATCAGCGTCCGACCCTGGACCGGGTCGACATCGGATTGGGCTACGCCACGAGGACTTACCAGCTGCGTCCTGGCGCCCTCGGGACGGACAAGGCGATCGTCACCGGCGCTACGCCGAACCATCCGCGCAGTGGCGTGCTGGTCGCGCTGGAGGGTGGCCGGCACATGGTCACCCTGGGCGGCATCCTCGGTGATCACCCACCGACCGACCCGGCTGGCTTCGACGCCTTCACCGCCGGCCTGCAGTTCAGCGACATCGCGGACGCCATGATCGGGGCGCAGCCACTGGACGACCCGGTCGCGTTCCGCTTCCCGGCCAGCGTGCGCCACCGCTACGAACGGCTACGCCAGTTTCCGGACGGCCTGCTGGTCATCGGTGACGCGGTCTGCTCGTTCAACCCCGTTTACGGTCAGGGCATGCCGGTGGCCGCCAATGAGGCATTGACACTGCGCCGGTTGCTGGCCCGCGGCACGGATCCCGCACCGAGCCAGTATTTCCGAGCGATCGCCAAGACGGTCGACACGCCATGGGACATCGCGGTGGGCGCGGACCTGGCCTTCCCCGGCGTGCCCGGCACCCGCACGGCCAAGGTCCGGCTGGTGAACGCCTACATCCCCCGGTTGCACGCGGCGGCGGCCCACGACGTGGCCCTGGGCGCGGCGTTCGCCCGGGTTGTGGGGCTGCTCGACCGACCAGCGGCGCTGCTGCGGCCGGACCGCGTGCTGCGGGTGTGGTGGGGCAACCGGCGCCACCCGTCCGGACCCGCGGTCACCGCCACACCGAACGAGCAAGCGAGGTCACGATGAGTGTCACGCCGCACACCGATGTCGCCTTTTTCGACATCCTCGACCCGGCGTTCCGGGTCGACTGTCCCGAGGTCCGCGCCGCCGCTGAGGCAAGCTGGTGGGCGTGCACTCCGATCGGAATCGCGGTGCTGCGCTACCAGGAGTGCCTGACGCTGCTGCGCGACCGCCGCCTGCGCCACGGCAGCCTGGACACGGTGGCCGCCTACGGCGTCACCTCCGGCCTGTTCTTCGACTGGCTGCGCACGATGCTGCTCAACCTCGAGGGAGAGCCCCACCAGCGGCACCGCCGGCTGGTGAGCAAGGCGTTCACCCAGCGCAGTGTCGATGTGCTGCGGCCGTTCATGCGGGCCAAGGCGCATGAGCTGATCGACGGCTTCGCCGAGGGCGGCGGCTGCGAGTTCATGGCGGCCTTCGCCGATCCGTACCCGGCCTGGGTGATCGCCGAACTGCTCGGCATCCCCGCCCAACGCTTCGACGCGTTCCTGGGCTGGGCCACCGACATGAGCCTCGGGTTCGGCCCGGTCGCCGCAGCGGAGCAGGACCGTATCGACGCAGCCGTCGCAGGGCTCCACGCCTGCTGCGACGAGCTGATCGCGCAGCGACGGAAAGATCCCGGCGACGACCTTATTTCGGCTCTGATCGCCGCGGAGGCAGACGGCGAAAGCCTGCGCACCGATGAACTGCCTGTGCTGCTCAGCACACTGGTCTTCGCAGGCCAGGACACGACTCGTAACCAGCTCGGCCTGGCGATGACCACCTTCACCCGGTACCCCGACCAGTGGCGGCTGCTCGCGCAGCGACCCGAGCTGGCCAGCACCGCCGTCGAGGAACTGATGCGGGTCAACCCCGCCACGCCAGTAGTCAGCCGGGTGGCCACCGAGGACTTCACCTTCCAGGGTGTCGACATCCCGGCCGGCAGCTACGTCCTGCTGTTCCTGGCTGCGGCCAACACCGAGCCCGACACCTTCGGTGACGCGCCGTTCGACATCGCCGCGCAGCGCACCGCACCGCACAACTCACCTTCGGCGGCGGCATCCACTACTGCCTCGGCACCTGGCTGGCCCGCGCCGAGATGCGCGAGGCGCTGCCGATCCTGGCGTCCCGACTCGGTGACATCGAGCTGGACGGACCCATGGTCTCGCGGCCCCACATCGGCATCACCGGCCCCGTCACCCTGCCGCTGCGATTCACCGGGACCGTACCGACGACCTAGCGCACCGCACGCGCCCGCCGCAACGCCGAGTCATTCGACCAGCCCCAGATCGGGGCCACGGTCGGTCAGTGGGCAGCCGCTCGCAGCGCGTCCGCAATCTCCATGGCCTGCGCCGGTGTCAGGGGTGTCGTTAAGGACGACGTCAGGAAGTACATGAGCCTCGGGTGACGTCGCGGCCCTGCTTCAGACTGGCGGTGCGGAGGTGCTGGCTGTGGTCGGTGCGAGGTGGCGGTAGATGGTCTTGCGGGAGACGTGGAAGGTTTCGGCGATCTCGTTGACGGTGTAGCGGCGTTTGCCGTCGGTGGCTTTCTCGTCATACATCTGTCGGGCGATGGTGATCTGGCGTGCGGTGAGCTTGGGTTTGCGCCCCCGGTACGCCCGCGTGCTCGAGCGGCTTCCAGGCCCTCGAGGGTGCCCTCGCTGATCAGGTCGGCCAGCATCTCGTCCATCGCCCCGATGACGTGGAATAAGAACCGTCCGGCCGGGGTGGTGGTGTCGATGCCCTGCTTGAGCACGACCAGGTCGATTCCGCGTTCCTCGAGTACCGCGGCGACCTCGGTGAGGTGCCGGACTGAGCGGGCGATACGGGAAAGCCGGGTAACGACCAGCTCGTCACCGGAGCGCAGGTAGTCCAGGCAGGCATCCCATTCCGGACGCCGAGCCAGGCGCCCGGACTCGGTGTCGGTCCAGATCCGGTGGCAGCCAGCGGCGCGCAGTGCGTCGATCTGGGAGTCGTCGGTCTGGGATCGGTGGACACCCGTGCGTATCCGTAGCGCGCCACCCTCAGATTGTGTCGTAAACGGTGCTGCTACCCGTGATTCGACTCGTTGTTTTCGCCCACTGTTGTGACCCAGTAATGTCTTGGGCGAACATCGAACGACCCAAGATCGCGTAACTGTGGGTCGCAAACGACCGATTCTGGGACGATCACCTAGAGAGGCGAGCCGGCGAACGCGACCCATCACCTGTGAGCCCCTGCGTCGGTATGCGCACGGACACACTCATCCCACCCCGCGCCTGCCTCTGTGAATGCCTCAAGCGTGGGCTTGATAGCCGCAGGCACGCGAACCGCGCCAGCCAGCGCGTCCAACGTCTTTAGGCCGTCACCGGAGTTGATTATCACCGTCTCCGCGGCGGGGTCGAGCTGCCCGGCGGCGAGCAGCTTGCGCAGCACACCCAGCGTCACGCCCACCGAGGTCTCGCCGAAGATGCCCTCGGTGGCGGCGAGCATCCGGATCGCGTCGACGATCTCGTCATCGCTGACATCGGCAACCGCGCCATCGGTGCGCCGCACGGCGTCGAGCACGTAAGGCCCATCCGCCGGGTTCCCGATCGCGAGCGACTTGGCGATCGTCGCGGGCTTCACCGGGCGCACCACGTCGTGGCCCGCGGCGTACGCGGCGGACACCGGCGAGCATCCGGTTGCCTGCGCTCCGTATATCTTCCATGCCGATTGCTCGACCAACCCGAGTGAAACCAGCTCGCTGAAACCCTTATCGATCTTGACTAGCTGGGCACCGGACGCGACCGGGACCACGACCTGATCGGGCAGCCGCCAGCCGAGCTGCTCGGCGATCTCGAAGGCGAGCGTCTTGGAACCCTCGGCGTAGTAGGGGCGCACGTTCACGTTCACGAACGCCCAATCGTCATGCTCGCTAGCCAACTGGGAGGCGAGCCGGTTCACGTCGTCATAGGTGCCGTCGACGGTAACAAAGGTGCCGCCGTACACCGCCGTCGCGATGATCTTCTGCAGCTCCAGGTTGGCGGGCACGAGCACGACCGAACGGATGCCGACGCGAGCGGCGGCCGCCGCGACGGCGTTGGCCAGGTTGCCGGTGGACGGGCAGGCAAGCACCGTGAAGCCCATCTCGGTGGCCGCCGCGAGGGCCACAGCCGCGACGCGGTCCTTAAACGAGTGGGTCGGGTTGCCGCTGTCATCCTTGACCCACAGCCTGCGCATGCCCAGCACCTGGGCCAGCTCGTCCGCCCGAATCAGCTGGGTGTACCCGGGCCTCGTACTCGGGCGCTGCGCAATGTCGGCTGGACAGGCAGCAGGCTGGCGTAGCGCCAGATGTTCTGAGGTCCGGACTCAATGTCGGCCCTGGTCAAGGGCGGGTAGTCGTAGGCGACTTCCAGCGGCCCGAAACAGTCTTCGCACGCATAGTGCGGCCCGAGATCGCTTGTCTTGCCGCACTCGCGGCAGGACAGGTGCGTCGCGTAGCCGAACCGGGTCGTCTCGGGTGGCGCGGAGGTGCTCATGCGGCACGGCCTTTCTTCCCATCTCCCCTGTGACCACGGTGACCACGGGCCGACTTGGCACCAGTTGAGGCGCTGTCACGCCGACAAGAGCCAGATCTTGCTGATAGGTGGTCTCAGTGGTGCGCTGTCGTAGACCGGGCCAGACGACGGCGCAAGGCGGCCTTGGTAGCCGGCCATTCGGAGACGATGACGGAGAACATCGCGGAGTCGCGGAGCAGGCCCTGCTCCCCGGGCGCGTGCGATGGCGACCAGTGGCG
>JBBPZY010000388.1:0-7952 GCA_038276315.1 Mycobacteriales bacterium | reverse complement strand
GGCGCTGGTGTTCTTCGCGCTGCACTACCTGCCGATCGTCTACCAGAGCGCCCCGCTGCTGGTGCTGGCCTACGCGGTGCTGTTCCTGCCGCTGGCGTTGATCGCTGTGCGCGCCACGTTGACCCAGATCCCTCCAAGCCTGGCCGAGATGGGCCGCAGCCTCGGCCGGCCCCCGATCAGCGTGCTGGTCCGGGTCACGCTGCCG
Source organism: Mycobacteriales bacterium (assembly GCA_038276315.1). Lineage (GTDB taxonomy): Bacteria > Actinomycetota > Actinomycetes > Mycobacteriales > Pseudonocardiaceae. The sequence continues at coordinate 7,747 of JBBPZY010000388.1, read as the reverse complement.
CTGCTCGGACCGGGGTTGGCGGCCGCGGCGGCGTTGGTGTTCCTGTCCACCACCACCGAGCTGACCGCGACGTTGTTACTGCGCCCCACCGGCCTGCAGACCCTGGCCACCCAGTTCTGGGTCTACACCAGCGGCCTGGCCTACGGCGCCGCCGCACCGTACGCCGCGCTCATGGTCGCGGTGTCCGCGCTGCCGACCTACCTGCTGACCCGCCGTATCGATTCCCTGTCCGCCACCGCAACCTAGGAGTCCGGCGTCATGACCCACCCCGGCATCACCAGGTCTACCCCGGACTCCGATCGGCACGCGCAGCCCGGGGAGGCGCCCGACGCGCCGGTGGCGGTGGCGCTGCGCGGGGTGCGCAAAAGCTACGGCCCGCACCCGGTGCTCGGTGATCTCGACCTGGACGTCCCTGCCGGCACCATCACCGCCGTACTCGGCGCGTCGGGTTGCGGCAAGACCACCCTGCTGCGGCTGCTCGCCGGGTTCGAGACCACCGACGCCGGTACCATCGCGCTGCACGGTCGGACCGTCGACGACGGTCATCGCCCGCTGGCCCCCGAACACCGCCGGATCGGCTACGTGCCCCAGGAGGGCGGGCTGTTCCCGCACCTGTCGGTGGCGGCCAACATCGGTTTCGGGCTGCCCCGCGCCGCGCGGCGTCGCCGGGTGGCCGAGCTGCTCGAGCTGGTCGGCTTGCCCGGCCTCGGCGACCGCGCACCCCACAAGCTCTCCGGTGGCCAACAACAACGGGTCGCCCTGGCCCGCGCGCTCGCCCCGGCGCCGCAGCTGGTGCTCCTCGACGAACCGTTCTCCGCGCTCGACGCCGGGCTGCGCGCCCAGCTGCGCACCGATGTCGCCACCGCGCTGCGCCGCAGCGGCACCACCGCGGTGCTGGTCACCCACGACCAGGACGAAGCCCTGTCGATGGCAGAGCTCGTCGCGGTCCTGCGCGACGGACGCATCGTCCAAGCCGCCGACCCGACCACCCTCTATCAGCAACCCGTCGATGCCGAGGTGGCCCGATTCGTCGGCGAGGCCAACCTGCTGGCGGGCCACGTGCTGGGCCGCGCCGCGCGCAGCCCGTTGGGCGAGCACCCGCTGCGGTCCGATACCCCCCGGCTGCCGGCCGCGGCGCTCATCATGATCCGACCCGAGCAACTCCAGCTACGACCCGCTACCTCCCGCGACCCCGCGGACGCCGTCACCGGCAGGATCCTGCGCCGTGAGTACCACGGCCACGACACCACGATCACCCTCGCCGTGCTGGCCAGCGCGCCCACCACCGGCACGCCCCCCGGCGAGCTCCAGGTGCTGGCCCGGACCACCACGACCAACCCCCCACCGGGGAGCCTGGTCACCATCACCGTGGCCGGCCCCGTCGTCGCGTTACCCGCTGAGGGGCTCCTGAGCTGACGTGGAGTCGGGGTCGGTAGGGCTGTGGACCAAGACGTTGATGCGGTCGCCGGGTCTAAGCGGGGTGTGCGGGTCAGCGTCGGTGAGCCGGCGGTCGTGGATGATCGACACCGGCAGCTGGCCGGGTGGCCACTGTAGCTCGCCGAGGGTGCGCCCGGCCGCGGTCGAGTCGCTGCGCAGGGTGTATTCGATGATCTGGTAGCCGGGCAGTTGGGTGTGCGGGTCGTGGCCGGCTTCGCCGGCCTGGGGGTCGGCCCATTCGGCGGCGCGTTGCCCGGCGGCAATGGCGGGTTCGGCGGCGGCGACTTGCGCGGCAACGGTGCGCAGCACGTTCTGGTTGGTGATCCAGCCCTGCAACTGCTGCCCATCGGTGGAGATCACGGGTAGTCCGTCGCGGCCGTAGAGCACCAGTTGCCGCAGCGCCTGGGCGAGGCTTTCGTTGGCGAACAGCAGCTGCGGTTGGCGACGATCTGTGATCGGACCGAGCGCCGCGGTCCCGTTCGGCGGCGTGCCTGCGCCGGCGGTGTCCAGCGGGGTGGCCAAGCGGTGCGTCGCGTCGGCGACGGTGAGCTCGGAGAACGCGTGGCGGGGGCTGGGCCGGTCGATATCGGTGCCGCGGCGACGGCCGGGCGGGCCCATTCGGGGCGATCGCCCCAGATCTGGTCGCAGAGATCCTCGATCTTGTAGAGGATTTTCATGAATCCCAGTCCGATCAGCGCGGCGAGCACCGCCAGCACCGCCAGCACCGCCAGCACCGTGACCAGCAGGTAGTCATAGGTGTGGTGCATCCCGATCCCGTGCGGCAGCCGGGTGAAGAACGGGGCGCTGCCGAGGAATGCCTGGCTGACCACATCTGCGATCATCGATGACAGCATCACAGTGAAGATCGCTTCAACGGGGAACTCCCGCAGGATCAGCTCCATCGCGAAGAACACCCCGGTGATCGGGGCGTTGAACGTGGCGGAGACCCCGCCGGCGGCGCCGCAGGCCACCAAAACGCGCAGCCGATCACCTCCGGCACCCCGTGGCCGCGCGCCTCTCGGGCGAAAAGGTGGATCAGCGGCCCGTCCCGGTAGCCGACCCGAGATCTGCTGCCTCACGTCGCCTCACGTCGCCGGGGTTGGCCAGTCGCGGTCCGGGATCTCCCCGGCCGCGTGGGAGAGCTCCCGCAACGCCGCCGCGGCGGCCTGTTGTGCCTCGACAGGCAACTTGGCCAACATCTCGCTGATCATCACTCGCCGGGACGCGGTCACCTCGTCCACCATCCGCCGGCCCTCGCCGGTCAGCGTGACCTGGACGATGCGCCGATCGGTGCGCGCCCGGTGCCGGTGGATGAGCCCCTTGCGCACCAACCGATCACACATTCGCCCTGCGGTGGACGGATTGACCTGTAACTGCTGGGCCAGATCCACCATTCGCTGCGGGCCCCGAGACGCCAGCACCACCAGCGTCCGGTACTGCGCAGTGCTCACCTCCTCGGCTAGTACCCCCAGCGAGCGGGTGCTCACTGCGATCAACGCCCGGGTCGCTGTCAGCACCTCATCCACGGCCTGTGGGCACACCTCCGGCACGACCCCAGTTGGTTGCCTAGACCGGTCCATGCTCATGGCAAACATTGCACTATGAAATCATTGCTCAGTGCAAGGGTGTGTCCGAGGGGTGGCTGAACGACGCGCGCAGCGCGGGCTGCGGGCCCGGGCGCTTATGGTGGTGGGGGACAGCCCGCCGGGTGGCCAACAGGAGAGCGCTGATGACGCAGTGGGATGGTCGCGGGTTGCCGCCGGTGGCCGCCGAGAGGATGCGGCGCTTCGCCAGTAGCGGGCTGCGGACGTCGCTGCTGACGGTGCCTGGCGCGGTCGGGGTGCAGTCGGTGGGCTTCGACCCGGTCGGCGAGGTGATGGGCTGCATAGTGCAGCACATGGGGTGGAGTGGCTTCGGCGGTTGCGGTTACTACGGTGGTGTCGGAGTTCTGGGTGGTTTCAGTGGCTTCGGGCTCGGCGGCGGGACCGTCACGTCGTCCGGACGGGCTGGGTTCGTCGGGTTCGGACCTTATGTCGATGCGCTCTACCACGGTTATGGCACCGCGCTGGCGCGGATGACTGAGGAGGCCGCCGCGATGGGCGCCGACGGCGTGGTGGGAGTGCGGCTTTCCGTATCAGATCTCGGCGCCGACAACCGTGAGTTCGTCGCGTTGGGTTCCGCGGTCCGATCGCGGTCCCAGCACCGTCCGGCGCGCGTATTCAGCACTGAACTGGCTGGCCAGGACGTCGCCAAGCTGCTACAGGCAGGCTGGGTGCCCTGCGCTGTCGCCTACGGGATCTCGGTGGCGATTCGCCATGACGACTGGGGCACGCAACGGCAGTCGTCATGGGGCGCCGGCAACACCGAGGTGGCCGGCTACACCGAGTTGGTCGCCCACGTGCGCGCCGACGCCCGGTACCGCTTCGACCAGCAAGCCCGCTCCACCGGGGCGCAGGGCGCGATCGTGTCCTCGATGGGTCTGCAGATCCGGCAGATCGAGCCGGCGGAGAACCATCGTGACCACGTTGCCGAGTCGACGGTGTTCGGCACCGCGCTGGCGAGCTTTCATCGGGGGTCGACCGCGCCGACCCGATCATTGACCATCCTGCCGCTGCGATAGCCGTCGGTAAGAACTTCGGGCAAGAATCAGGAGTGAGTGATGACCGCCGATCCCACCGCGTTGGGCGTTCCCGAGGACGCGATGCGCCGACTCGCCGAGATGCGGCCGGGGCAAGCTACCAGTCTGTTCACCTCGGATCTGTCGGTGAACGAGTTCCTGCTGGTTCGCGAGGCCGGGTTCCGTCCCCTCGGGCTGGTGCTGGGCACCAGCATCTACCACGTCGGGTTCCAGATGGGTCGGTGGAACAGCAACCAGGAACTGACCGTGCTGTCCCAGGCGATGTACCACGCCCGCGAGCTGGCCATGACGCGAATGGAGGCCGAGGCCGATCAGTTGGGCGCTGACGGCATAGTCGGGGTACGGCTGGAGATCGAGTTCAAGGAGTTCGGCTCGGACATCGCTGAGTTCATCGCTGTCGGTACCGCGGTGGCCGCCGATGAGCAGCGCGCCCCGGACGGCCAGGTCTGGCGCAATAACAAGAGCCAGCCGTTCACGTCCGATCTGTCTGGCCAGGACTTCTGGACGCTGATTCAGGCCGGCTATGCCCCGCTGGGCATGGTGATGGGTTCCTGCGTCTACCACATCGCGCACCAGCGGTTCTGGCAGGCTATCGGCAACGTCGGTCAGAATGTGGAGTTGCCGCAGTTCACCGAGGCGCTCTACGACGCCAGGGAACTCGCGATGAGCCGGATGCAGGCTGAAGCCGAACAGCTGGCGGCCGAGGGCATCGTGGGCGTGCAGTTGCTCTCGCTCGGTCATCGTTGGGGTGGGCACACCACTGAGTTCTTCGCGATCGGCACCGCGGTGCGCCCCATGCGCGCCGACCACGTGATCGCTAAGCCGCAGCTCGTCCTTCCCCTGACCGATTCATGACCGGCGGCCCCTCATGACGATGGAACCCAGCGGCTTGGGACCGATGGGCGACGTCCAACTCCTGGCGGCGATGCTGGGCGCCGACCAGGCTGAGGTCGCCTCCTACGCCCGGGTGTTGAGTGGGGCGCTGGCTGCGGCGCTGCCGGCGGGCATGGTGGAACTCGGCTATCACCGCACGGTCGGCGATCGGTTAGCGGCCCGGCCCGGTCGCGCGATCCGTGTCGTGGTGCACGGGGAGAACCGCGATCTTGAGCTGCGGGAAGGGAGAGGCGGTCAGATCGAAGCGGAGCTGCATCAGGTGGTGCGTGGCGTGGTGATCAGCCGTCGCGGCATCAGCGTCGAGGAATGGCTCCACGCGCTGGCTGAAGACATCACCCGGGCAGCCGCTCGGGACACCGCCGCGCGTGCGGCGCTGGAGCGGCTGCTCCGGTCCTAGCGCTATTCGGGTGCTGTGTGTTGGGGACTGCCGTGGTCGTCAGCGGTAGCTCTGGCGTGTGAAAGCTCTGTCGTGTGAAAGCTCTGTCGTGTGAACCAGCCAAGCTTTCTGGCGTGACCTACGCAGCGTCGATCTGGCCAGCCAGTCCTGGTGCTGCGGATTTGATGGACTCGGGCGCTTCGGCCATCTCGCTCGACCGGTAACTCGTGGCGCCACCCGGCCCGGAGAGGTCCTCCCGGCCTTTATCGATCACGGCTTAATCGTAACCGCTTCGACGGCGCAGGGCAGAGGAAGGAGCTGATCGCGTCGAAACGTAACGAGGTGATGACTGTGTAGCATGAGGTGCTACCGGGTACACAACCGTGCAAAAGTCACCGCAAGAACTCATTTCTGACGATCATGCGCGGCGGTCTGTTTGAGGCTCCGCATGTGCAGTGCCAAGGAAGCAGGAGGGAATGGTGGCCGCGGTGCACGATCGGGATAATGCGGGGCGGCGCAACGGTAACCCCGGCGCCGGACCGAGGTCGGGCCATCACCCGCTGGTTGCTCAACCACATACCGAAGGAGAAGGTCCAGTGGCGGGGGCGGGAGCGGCCGCGCCCCCGAGCCCCCCCCGGCCGCCCCCCCCACCCCCGCGGCCCCCCCCCCCCCACCCCCCCCCACCCGCCCCGGGGGCGGCGCCTCACCCGGCCCCCACCGAGATCAGCACCGGGCAGCACGCCCTGGGACGGCCCGGCAAACCGCTCGACCGCCGATCACCGTTCATCATCGGGATGAGCGCCGCCGCGGGAGTCGCGGTGACAATCGGCGTGGTCGAAATGATCGTCACTGTTCGCGACGTGTTGCTGCTGATCGGGGTGGCGCTGTTCGTGGCGATCGGCCTGGAACCTGCGGTGTCCGTGCTGGCTCGGTACAGGTTCCCGCGGTGGGCGGCGGTGACCACCGTGCTGGTGTCGGTAGTGGCGGTGGTGGGTGGGTTCCTCGCCGCGGCGATCCCACCGCTGGCGCGCCAGGCCAGCCAGTTCGTCTCCCAAGCCCCGAGCATGGCGTCGCGGTTGCAAAATCACAATTCGCTGCTGGGTCAGCTCAACGAACGCTTCCACATACAGCAACACCTGCAGCAGACGTTCAGTGGAGACGCCTCGGGTTTGTTCAACGGCCTGCTCGGCGCGGGCCAGGTCGTGTTCAGCGCACTGGCGAGCACGCTGATCGTGGTGGTGCTCATCGTCTACTTCGTAGTCGACCTGCCCCGCATCCGCGCGACGCTCTACCGGCTGGTGCCGCACTCCCGCCGGCCGCGGGCGATCCTGCTTGGTGATGAGATTTTCGCCAAGGTCGGTGGATACGTGCTAGGTAATTTGTTGATCTCGCTCATCGCCGGCGCCCTCACCTTCATCTTCCTGGCGATCGTGGGTGTTCCTTACGCGCTGCTGCTCAGCATCTTCGTGGCGCTTCTGGACCTGGTCCCGGTGATCGGCTCTACTGTCGCCGGCGTGGTGGTATGCCTGGTGGCGCTGAGCGTGTCGCTGCCCGTCTGCCTGGGGACGGTCGGATTTTTCGTGGTCTACCGGCTGGTCGAGGACTACCTGCTGGTTCCCAGGATCATCGGCCGTGCAGTCGAGGTGCCAGCCCTGGTGACAGTCGTGGCCGTCCTGGTGGGTGGCGCGCTGTTGGGAATCGTCGGTGCCCTGGTCGCCATCCCCGTTGCCGCGGCCGTGCTCCTGTTGACCCGCGAAGTGCTCTTTCCCCGTCTTGACCGTGCCTGAGACGATAAATCGGAGGCTGTTGAGCGATCAACAGCCTCCGATTGGTGAACCTCTGCCCGCGGGTGAACGCCGCTGTCAGTAGTAGTGCCGTCGGCCACCGATCTCTCGTCCGGCCATCCCGAGCACCAACAAGATCACGCCCACCACGATCAGGATGTACCCCAGGTAGGACAGAATGGGGATCGGGATCAGGAACCCGAACACTACGACCAGGATAATGCCGAGAACGATCATGGTACCTCCCACGAGCTCAGTCAGAACGCCTCACAATGATCTTACATCACAGCCACCCGATTTGTCCCACCCTCAGATGGACTAACTGGACGTTTCGGCCGACCCCTCGCACCGTGTGCGGGCCGGCGCCTGGGTGCGGTGCGCCGAACGCCGCGGCTGGCGCTGCCCGCGCGGACGCGGATCTGACGTGGCTGGACACGCTGAGCCGCCGATGAGACTCGGGTATCGCGGCGCTACCCCAGGGTAAGCATTCGGTGATCCCGTAGCTGGGAGGGGTGTCTGTTTCCACGGCGACACGCCGCTCGGGGGCTGGGTGTTGGACGTGGGCCGCTGGTGGTGATCTTGTGTTCGCGTCATGGTCAGTGGTGATCTCGGTGGTGG
>JBBPZY010000387.1:0-4392 GCA_038276315.1 Mycobacteriales bacterium | reverse complement strand
CACCAGCAGCCGACCGCCCCACATACCATCACCCGGGCCGCGTGATCAACCCCCGACGGACTTCCGGTGCCGACCACTAAGTCACCGGGGGCCCTGGATGGCCTGGGCCGTGCCCGAAGCTGCGGCCAGCGCAGTCCAGCGTGAGCGACTCGCGTCCTCGAGGCAGCGTTGGCAGGAAGGTACCGAGTACTGCTATCTGCTCCTGGACCGAGACAGTGACGAACTCCTTGGGATGTGCGGCCTGCATCGCCGGGTCGGTCCCGGGGGCCTCGAGCTCGGTTACTGGCTTACCGAGGCGGCCGTGGGGCACGGATACGTCGCTTCCGCAGCTCAGGCCCTCACGACCGCGGGCCTTGCGCTTCCCGACGTTGATCGCGTGGAGATCCACTGCGACGAGGTGAACGTCCGCAGCCAAGCGATCCCCCGCCGCCTCGGCTACCGCTTGGATCGCATCGAGGCGGACGACATTGACGCGCCCGCCAAGATCGGGCGCAGCATGGTCTGGATTTTTCCTTGACTTCTGATATTGGGCCGCCGGCTTAGCGGGGTTTGACCTGGGTGCTGCCCAACTCCGGTGCGCGCTCGGTCGGAACGTCACCCGGGTTGATGATCGCGGCGACGTAGCGGGTCGTCGCGAACGTGACCGACCGGGCATGATCGGAGATCACCGGTGACCGCGTCGACCCGACGATCGGCCGATCGCCCCTCGCGGGCACGTCGGGAGCCGAGGGCATGTTCTGTGCGTGGCGCTGCGGGGTTGTGTCGGCTCGACAGCGATCATGATCCGCGAACCAATCCACCGCGGGTGGCAACGGGAACTCAAAGTCCATGGCACTACCCACACTGACCCCCCAACAACGCCAGGACGCTCCGCGCGGCGGCGGCCGCGCGTACCGCTCGCAAACAGCTCTGCGACGCGATCGCCCGCGGGGAACAAACCATTCCCGCGGTGCTGGACCGGGCCAAGACCGACGCCGTCGTCGGCAAGACCAGGGTCGCGCAGTTGCTCAAGAGCTTGCCCGGTTACGGCCCGGCCAAGGTCACCGCACTGATGGAACGAACGGGGATCGTCGCCTCCCGTCGCGCCGCCGGCCTCGGCGACCGACAACGCCAGGCGCTGTGTGACGCGCTGACATAGCCGGTCCGCGGCCTCGATCCCCACGACGAGCCGCTGGTTGGGTGACAGGTTCTGTTAACAATCCTTCAGGATAATTTACACCGCAGGTCAGGGCATTTAGGGTATCCGCATGCGACTCGTGGCGTACCTCCGGATTTCCAGCACAACCCAGCTCGAAGGGTTCGGGCTGGACGTTCAACGGAAAGCCGCCCGCCAGTGGGGCAAGGCCCACGATCACCGCATCATCGCCGAGTACGTTGACACTGGGGTGTCCGGTGCGACTGATGCCGTGGACCGGCCTGGCCTGTCCGACGCGCTAGAGCAGATCGGCCGGCCATCCCGCGCTGACGGGATCATCGCGGCGCGACTCGACCGGCTGGCCCGGGCACTTACGGTGCAAGAAGCCATCTTGGCGTTGTGCTGGCGCGAAGGTGCCCGAGTGTTCACTGCCGACACTGGCGAGGTGCTTCGCGACGACCCGGACGACCCGATGCGCGTCGCGATGCGGCAGATGGCCGGTGTCTTCGCCGAGCTGGACCGTCGGACCACGGTCAAAAGGATGCGAGACGGCATCCGGACCAAGGCTGAGACCGGTCGTAAGGCCACCGGCTCCTACCCCTTCGGCTACACCGCGACCGGCCGGGGCCGCGAACGCGACGCTGGGCCCAGAAAGGATGAGCAGCGGACCGTTCGACGGATCGTCGAGCTACGTCGCGCCGGGCAGACCTACCGGGCGATCGCGGCCAGCCTGGACAGCGAGGGCTTACGTCCTCGCCGTGCTGCGTCCTGGTCGGCGGCGGCGGTCCGGAACATTGCCCTGCGGGAGCTACCGACCTGATCCTCGGCATGGTGGGATCACCCCGGACTGCTCGACGAACCACGCTCCATGGCTGGCGCAGCGCGTGTCGAGGCGGGTCGCGTCGTTAGCAGTGAGCGCCCGGCGGTGGCCGGGCGCGGTTCCAGCGCCAGGTAGGGCGCGGATCGGCCGATCCGCAGGGTGCGTGTCTGCAGGTGCGTGGCGATGGTGGTGACCCGGCTCTGACCGGCTCACTGGTTGTCACGCCGCCAACTGGCGACCCATTAGAGCGACGCGCCAAAGCTTCACAAGAGAAGCTGCCGCTTGCCGGAGCAGTTCTTATCTTCTTCGGCTTCGGATAGACCGCCACCAAGCCGCGAGTGTGCTGACTAACCATCGAGCCAGCCATGACTGAGCTGACACCGTTCCATGGAGATGGTCTTCGAGATGGTCCGGCAGCGCGCACTCAGCCAATCAGAGGTGAGCGTGGGCTCCTATCAGCAGGTTCGAGCTACCGACCCGGGAGCATTACAGCGCTTCTCGTGATGTAGCTGCAGTGGCTTGCTCCGCTGTAGTTGCCGCGATCGGTTCGTTCACCGGACGTGGCGCGTGGGCGAGCAAGGCACCGAGCTCGAGCAGGCTGATGATGACGATGTTCATCCCGAGCCCGACGATGCCGACGTTGACGTTGCCGACCGCGGTGGTGTCGATGAGTGTGAGGTAGATGACCGTCGCCTCGCCGCCGAGCAGCCCGATGAGCACTGCCCACCACCGCAGCCGTCCGGTGCGCCACAGCAGTCCGGCGGCGATGGCGGGGGCGAGCTGGTCGAGGCCGCTGTAGGTGAGCAGCAGCAGGTTCGCGAGCAGCCCAGGACGGAGGATGGCCAGCATCAGCGCGAGTGCAGTGGCGCCGACGACGGTCGCCTGGTTGATCCAGTACCGGCTGCGCTGGTTGCTTGTGCGGGCGATGTTGCGCGCGAGCAGTGAGGCGATGCCGACCAGCAGGCCCGCGGCGGGAACCATGGCGGTCGCGATGCCCGCCACCGCCACCAGCCCAAGTAACCAATCCGGCAGCACCCGGGCCGCGAGCGTCAGAAGGGTGGCGTTGCTGTCGGTGCTCGCTGGAAGCACCAGCAGCGCAGCGAAGCCGACGATCATCGGCACGGTCAGCGCCAGCTGGTACAGCGGCAGAAAAATGTAGGTGCGGCGCAACGCCGTCGGGTTGCGCGCGGACAGGATGCTCGGCCAGGTGTGCGGCAAGGTGAGGAACAGGATGCCGATCATGCTGATCGCCATGTTCGTGATGAACCAGACCACGTCGTGCGAACCGGCAGGCAGTTCGAGGTACTGTGGGTGCCTGGCGAGTACTTGATGGAACACTCCGCTGATCCCGCCCGCGATCGCGTTCGGGATCGCGGTCAGCAGCACCAGCAACATCACGATCATGATGACGTCTTTGAAGTAGGAGGCGGTCACGACGCCGCGGATCCCCGACCAGAGGACGAAGGCCACGACGAGCACGAATCCGATGATCATGCTGAGCGTGCCGTTGGCGGCGTTGCCGGTGGCCAGCTGCACGATCAGTCCGAGCCCGGTGATCTGTAGCTGTAAATAGGGCAGCAGGAATACGACGCCGAAGATCGCCGAGATCGTGCCCAAGAGCTTGCTGCGGTAGACATCCTCGATGAAGTCGGCCTGGGTCAGGTAACCCCGGTGTTTGCTCAACCACCACAGCCGCGGTCCTAGGAAGTACAGCCCCATGAACGCGATCGGGACGTAGGGCAGTGCGTAAAATGCGGCAGCGCCGTGGCCGAAGGCCAGCCCAGCCATGCCCAGGAAGGTGAACGTCGTGAAGATCTCGCCGGCCTGCAGAAACCAGATGGCGCCCGCGCCGAAACGGCGACCACCGATCGTCCATTCCGAGAGGTCACTGGTGGGACGGCGACGTCCCACGAACCCGAGAACGGCGACGATGATGATCCCTGCCAGTGAGATCGTCAGCGTGGTGCTCATTCGTCACCCGGCTCTTGCTGCTCGCCGACGATTTCGAACACGCCGAGGACTGCGCTCACCAGCACTACGCCGAAGACCGCCGTCCACCACAGCAGCGAGGGCAACCCCAGCCACAGGTGCGGCCCGTTGATGGCCGGAAGGGCGACTAGACCGAGGCAGGCCACCGGTGGGACAAGGGCGAGCATCCACTTCCACCACATGTTCCGCTCCTTCTTTCTCCGCAGGTGATCGACTGGGTTCGCGACGACTCGCCACGCGGGCGCCCGACGTTCTGGTGTTACTTTCTGTGGTCGTGGATTTTTATCCCAACATGGCTTTACGCTGGCGTAACTGGTCAGGTCGTTGCCGGTAGCCATGGTTGGCCCTCGGCGAGCATGACGAGGGTGTCGAAGAGGTTGTGGCCGTGTTTAGCGGCGGTGGATAGGTAGCTGCGTATCGCGCAGAACTGTTTGGCCCCGGTGAGGGT
>JBBPZY010000386.1:0-18447 GCA_038276315.1 Mycobacteriales bacterium | reverse complement strand
GTGATCGGCCGCGGATGTGGGTCAACGGCATCACCTCGAGCATCCCGCGTTCGATCACCTCGTCAATGACATCCGATGAGGCGATCGCCCCCAGGGTGTCGAACACCGCCTGGGCCCAGGGTTGCATCTTCTCGTTCTCACTGCCCGGCAGATAACCCAGCTCCTGGCCACCCACGGCATACAGCGGCCGGAAGACGATGACCCGACGGTGCGCCCCGCGCTCCAGCACGGCTTCGAGGCCGGCGCACAGCGCCAGTGCCGACTTACCCGTCCCGGCCCGACCACCGAGTGACACGATGCCCACCCCCGGGTCGAGTAGCAGCTCGAGCGCAACCCGCTGCTCAGCCGACCGGCCGTGCAGGCCGAACGCCTCCCGGTCCCCGCGGACCAGCCGGGCGCGCTTGTCTGGGGTGATCCGACCCAGCGCGGTGGCCGTTCCAGCGAGCAGCCGTAAGCCGGTATTGCAGGGCAGGCCAGCGACCTCCGGGTGCTCCGTGAGATCGGCGATCCCCTCCTTGTAGAGCTGTTCCAGCACGGAAGGACTGACTTCGACGTCGTTCATCCCGGTCCACCCCGACGGCACCACGTCCTGCGCGCGGTACTCGTCTGCGGCCAAGCCGACCGCACCCGCCCTGACCCGCAGCGGCATATCCTTGGTCACCAACGTGACATTGCGTCCATCGGCGACGAGGTTCAGCGCACACGCCAGGATCCGGGAGTCGTTGGTGTCGGTACGGAACCCAGCAGGCAGCACCGTCTGGTCACAGTGATTCAGTTCGACCCGCAAAGTGCCGCCCAGCTCGCCGATCGGGACCGGCGCATCCAGCCGGCCGTGGGCTCGCCGCAGATCGTCGAGCAGGCGCAACGCCTCTCGAGCGAACCAGCCTAGTTCCGCGTGATGCCGCTTGCCCTCCAGCTCTCCGATGACCACGAGTGGCAGTACCACCTCGTGCTCATCGAATCGGCTGAGCGCCCAAGGGTCGGACAGCAGCACTGAGGTATCCAGCACATATGTGCGCGAACCCGGGGCGGTGGAGTGTGGCGAGCGAGAAGCGATCACGGCAGCTCCCTGGCGAGCGCGGCACCGCGCCCGCTACTCGGTGGGCCGGCCGGCCTCTGGATGATCGCTACCGCAGTGCCCGGTCGGGCTCAGCGGGACCGACCACACGGGCCGGGTGCCGGCCCCCCGTGCTCGCCGTGGGCGGTTTACCCGCCCGATCGACAAAAGCCACGATCAGGGCCTCCCGTGGCGAGACGCGTCGAGCACATCCCGCTGCTACCGCACGGTACCGGTGTGTGGCCGTCCTGGGAATACGCCACTCGCCGAACCGGGGAGTTCGGCGCGAATCACCGACGGGATGAGCGGCTCGTCGAGTAGCCGCAGATAGCGTTGGCCCAGCGGTTGTGCGGGCGGCCGGCCTGCTAGCCAGGTCCATAGCAGCCGGTAGCCCTCAACGTAGGTGCTCGTGTAGGCACGCCACAGCGGGTCGCCGAGAAATCGCAACATCTGCCTGGCCCGCGGTTCGGGCACCATCAGCCATCGTTGCAAGTAGGCCGACACGTCCGCCGGATCGGCACGCTGATCGTGCAGCATCAGTGCGGCGTCCTGGCGCACACCGAGCAGACCCGCTGCCGCTGTCTCCAGCCGCTCAACGAGTTCGCCGTCCATCCGCAAACCCAGACTACCCAGAATCTCACCAGCCCATGGCCCCCACCCGGGACCGACCGCGGCGGCCAGCCCGAGGTCAGCCAGCCCCTCAGCCATCAGGCACTGCGGGGTATTGACCAGGAAGATCGTCTGTTCTTCGTGGTGATCCCGGCGCACCAGGCCGGCTTCCTTGCGGCAGTGTTCGGTGTGATGGCCTGGGTATGCCTCGTGCGCGACCAGGTGCGGCAGGTTGGCCATCCGGTGCCCGAGATCCGCGTTGATCGCTACCCGTGAGCAGAAGTCACCGAGGTAATAGTTGAACCCGCTCCACGGCTTGTCGGTGACCACCTCGTAGCGCACGGTCTCCTGCGGGGGCAGGCCAAAGGTTGCCCGGACCCGATCCCGCAGCGCGCTGGACAGCGCCTCCACCGCAGGTTCCAGGCGCTGCGGCGCGATCTCATCGCGGACTCGGTGGGCGGCCAACCGATCGGCGAGTGGATCGGCACCGGGCAGTAGCCGGTCGATGTCGGCATGCGCTTGGCGGTAGACGTCGGGGTCTCCCGGTGTGATGACGATGTCGAAGTATGCCGCCACCTCTGCCACGAAACCGACCTGCTGCCCGGCCAGCACCCGGCCGCTGCATTCCAACGCGGTCAGGTGGGCAGCCAGGAAACGAGCCCGCGCCTCGGCCAGTCCGGTGTTGGGAAGCTCCGCCCGCAGCTGGGCGGCTCGCTGGCCCAGCACCGCCGGATCCGGGCGGGGTTCGTTGTCCACCTGGCGCCGTAGCGCCGGGTCGCCGGTGTAAGCATCGACGAAACCCTCGACGAGACGGTCGAATCGCAGGCCTAACAGCAGGTACTCGCGGACCAGGTCGGGCGGGATACTCATGGTCACGAGTATCCCGCTTGTGAGTGGCATTGAGTGCTATACCACTGTTTCCCACTCACGAGCCGTACCGGCGGTGCCGGGCGGCATAATCGCGCAGGGCACGGAGGAAGTCCACCTTTCGGAACGCCGGCCAGTACGCGTCGCAGAACCAGAACTCCGAATGCGCTGACTGCCAGAGCAGGAAACCGGACAGCCGCTGCTCCCCGGAGGTGCGGATCACCAAGTCAGGGTCGGGCTGGCCTGAGGTGTAGAGGTGCTCAGCGATCTGCTCGACGTCGAGCACCTCGGCGAGCTCCTCCATGGTGGTCCCGGCCTCGGCGTGTTTGAGCAGCAGTTTGCGCAACGCGTCCGCGATCTCCTGGCGACCGCCGTAGCCCACCGCGACATTGACCGCCAATCCGGGACGATCCCGGGTCCGAGCCGCCGCGCTGGTCAACCGCTGCGCCATCTCCGGTGGCAGCAGGTCCAGCGCACCGACGACCCGCACTCGCCACGGCGTGTCCGGTGCACACAGCTCGTCGACGACATCGGCGATGATCTCCAGCAGGAGCTCCACCTGACCCGGCGGCCGGTTGCGCAGGTTATCCGGGGACAGCAGCCAGAATGTCGCGATCTCGACGCCGCTGTCCTGGCACCAGCCGAGGAGCTCGACCAGCTTGGCGGCCCCGACCCGGTGACCGTCGCTGACGTCAGCGAAGCCGGCCTCCTTGGCCCAGCGTCGGTTGCCATCCATGATCACCGCGACATGGCGGGGCCGGTCTGCGCTGCGAAGCCGGCGGGCCAGCCGGCGCTCGTAGACGAGATAGACAAGGTCCCGCAGCATCACAAGTCGGGAAGGCTACGCGTGGTCAACGCCCTGCTCGACACCCGCTCGACGCCGCCGGCGCACTGCGGCCCCATGCAGAGACAGTAATGCTTATGCAGAAGTCGCGCTGGTCGGATGGCGTACGCTGCCGCCCGATCCCTTCCCTCGCCGGGTGCTTTCCAGCCCTGGTTCCCCGAACTCAACTGGAGAGCTGTCGTGCTGGCGTGAACAGCTCTGCTGTTGAGTTCGGGAGATCCAGAGCTGACGAGCGGCCAGCGGCGAGGTGGCTACCGGAGGGCCGTGCGAGCCCGGTGCCGTGGCCGCTCGGTGTTCATCTCCAAGCCACAGCGCTCATTGTGCCACATGCGGATGCGGAATACTTCGCGTGGCGCCGCTCGTTCGCCGTTGCTGGATGACCGTTCGTCGCATTTTCGGATTGCTTTCCGTGGCGGCTCCTGACAGTCTGAGACTGTCGGTGCTGGCTGTTATAATTGCTTCGTAACCACGGTTGAGGAGGATCGCACGCAGACCCGTATGCACGGGTTGCTGGAGGTGCTGCGCGACGCCGAAACCGACTTCCGACGGTCCTATGCCCGCGTCCTTGAAGTGGTCGCCGAATTAGAGCAGGAAAGGATGGGGGCGGTTACCGAGTTCGGCACCACCGCCGGATTGCTGGCCGGGGTTCTCAACCTGTCTCCAAGTGAGGCCAAGGCCCGCGCCGAGCAGGCCGGGCTGCTCACACCCCGCCAGTCATTGGCCGGCGAGGCGCTTCCCCCGCTGTTGCCCAGTACCGCCGCAGAACTGGCCGCCGGGGCGATCGGACCGGCTCACCTACGGGTGATCACCGTCGTCATGCGCCGGGTCTCCGCAACCACTCACCCCGACATCACCGCACAAGCCGAACACACCCTGGCCACCGCTGCCCGCCGCTTCGACCCCGCTGCGCTGACCCGCATCGGTGAACGCCTGCTCGACCACCTCGACCCGGACGGCAAAGAACTCACCGACGAACCCGAAGAAATGCGCGAGCTACGGGTCCGCACCGTTGGACGTCGGCCGCGAGCAACGCCTGGCCACCACCGCACTACGCGACGCCCTCGCCCAACGCGACAAAGGATGCGCCTTTCCGGGCTGCGACCGCCCACCCCGCTACTGCCACGCCCATCACCTGGTGTCGTGGCTGGACGGGGGCCAGACGAAACTACCCAATCTTATGCCTTCTCTGCGAACACCATCACGTCATCGTGCACCGCCGAGGTTGGCACATCCAACTCGACGCCCGCGGATATCCAGAATTCATTCCGCCGAAGACCGTCGATCCCACCAGAACACCACTCCACGACCCACTCCGACAGTAAAGCCACCGGCGACCTATCCGTTGGTTACATCCGAACAGTCGTCGGCGAATGCGTCTGGTCGGCGTGGGTGGGCGTCCGGTCGCGGAACAGTGCGATGAGCCCACAGGGTCGACACGAAAGCCAGCTCTATGACCGCACCGCGGACATAGAGGCCCCAGAAGGTGAACTGATCGAAGACGCGCTGCAGCGCCGCGGTGTCGTCGCCGAGGTGGGCGACACCGAGCATGGGTGGTGGCCAGCACTGCGAGCAGGAACAGCGCCGCGAGGTACACCGCGATGGCGGCAGCCAGTGCCGTCCACCCGACGAAGGCGACCGGGTAGGTGATCAGACCGTTACCCAGGTCGGCGTGGCGACTGTAGTCGGCCCAAGCCTGCACGCCGAGCTGAGTCCAAGCAGTGGTGACGATCGACTCGCGAGTCAACGAGCTTCGTGACATGACCGATTCCCTGCCCTGAGAGGGTCTCGGGTCAGTCAGACTTCAGGGTGACAGTCACCATTAGCGGTCGCCCGTCGCGGACCAGCGAGATCGGCACCCGTTCGCCGATGCCTCGCTCCCGAACAGCGACCGTCAGGGCGTCGGCGGTGCCGATGGTCCGGTTGCCGACCTTGGTGATCACATCGTTTTCCAGGATGCCGGCCTCGGCGGCGGCGCTGCCCTGCTGAACGTTCTGCACTCGAGCACCGTCGGACTTGCCGTCGGTCACCGACGCGGCGTTGACGCCTAGATCGGCATGCTGGTAGTGCCCAGTGCGGATCAGCTCCTGCGCAATCATTCTGGCCGTATCGATGGGGATGGCGAAGCCGAGCCCGATGGAGCCCCCGCCTTCGACGGCGCCCAGGGTGCGGATCGCGGTGTTGATGCCCACCACCGCACCCGCGCCATCCACCAACGCCCCACCGGAGTTGCCCGGGTTGATCGCCGCGTCGGTCTGAATCGCGTCGATCACCGCATTGCCATTACTTCCCTCAGCTTCCAGCCGCACTGGCCGGTTTACCGCGCTGACGATGCCGCTGGTCACCGTGCCGGCAAGGCCGAGTGGAGAACCGATGGCGATGACCGGGTCGCCCGGCTTCAGAGTCGCTGAACGGCCGAGCTGTGCCACGGTCGCGTTGGCGACCTCGACCTTGACCACAGCGAGGTCGGTCTTGGGATCCCGGCCCACGATCCGCGCCGGCAGTCGGGTGCCGTCACTGAAGACCGCTTCCAACGTGGAGTGCGGGATGTCCGCGGCGGGGGCCACCACGTGGTTGTTGGTCAACAGGTAGCCGTGGCCGTCGATCACCACACCAGAGCCGAAACCGCCCTGATCGCCGACCCGGTACTCCAAGGACACCACTGCGGGCAGAACCCGACCGGCTATTGCCGCCACCGAGCCGGCCGGTCTGTCGATCGAGGGCTGCACCTGCGCCAGCGTGACGCCCGGATCGTTGAGCAGGGTGCCGCCTTCGGCGGTGAACCGGCCCACGAGTCCGCCGACTCCGCCGATCAGCAACGCCACCGTCACCAGCGCAGCAACCGCTTGGTTGCTCAATCGACGACCGAACAGCACCTCCGCCACGCTCAGCCGGGCTCCTGGCCGCGGCGGTCCGTCGGTGTTGGCATCGCGTTGTCCTACTGCGGGGGCGCCGAGCACCGCTGCCGCCCAGGGATCACGCCACGGGTCACGTCCAGCCCCTTGCGGCCAGAAGTCGTCTTCTCCCGTCAACCCTGCTGAAGGTCGCGCTCCGTTGCGGCCTGGAGGCCGTTGCAACCGCTCATCGGACTGCGACGGCCTACCGAACGCGGCCGCCAACGCCTCGGGAGTAGGCGGCGCGGCGGGCAATTGGCGAACCGCGCCAACGGGCTGATCGGCAAACGCTCCGATCACACCAAAGGGTCGACCGAACAGCTGCGCCGCGGCCGGCTCGACCGCGGGCCGCGGCGCCGGTCTGGAGACGAACGGAACCGGCCCCGGATGCCCTTCCGTCGGGAAGGGCCGGTAGGCGTCGTGGTCCTGCGACGTGGCCATAGTCTCCTGGGTCAGGCGGGCACTAGCGATCAGCCAGTCTTCCCGCGCCCTGGTGAAATGTGCGTAGCGCGGTTATCGTCCGATCCAACGACCGAGCATCGACGGTCCGGTCCCCCAACGCGGGCTCGCACCCAGCGGCCCTGGAGCCAAGGTCGGATCAGCGAGCTCGACGATAGTGCCCTCAGCCGTCACCGCCAGCCCGGCCGGCGCAGCAGGCAGGTCTGCGGTCTGCGGAATGTCACGCAGCGCGGCGAGCAAGTCGGCCGGAACCGGTGGGCACTGCGCCGAACGAACCACACTACGGGCCTGGTGTTGCGCGGAAACCTCCGCGGCACAGGACTGGCACATGGTGAGGTGGGCGGCGGCACGGTCACGAGCAACCGAGCCTAGCTCTCCGTCGGCGAACGCCACCACGGCGTCCACTGCCAGGTGCTGTCCTGCGTTGAGGCTCGCTACCAAGTCCGAGAAGCTGCGGCCGCGTAGGTCCGTCATCCAGCCTCCTTACTCAGCGTCGGCGCGTCGCTTTTCCAGCGCCGCCTTGAGCGCCTGCCTGCCGCGGTGGATCCGGCTGCGAACCGTCCCGAGCTTCACCCCGAGCGTGGCGCCGATCTCCTCGTAAGACAGACCCTCTACGTCACAGAGTACGACAGCTGCGCGGAATTCTGGTGCGAGGTCGTCCAATGCCTGCTGCAGGTCCGGATCGAGGTGGGTCGCGACGTAGACCTGCTCCGGACTGGGCCCACCGCCGACGAGCCGGTCGGTGTCCTCCGGCAGGCCCTCCATCCGCAGCCGGGCACGTCGACGCACCATGTCCAGGAACAGGTTGGTCGTGATCCGGTGCAGCCAGCCTTCAAACGTGCCGGGCTTGTAGGACCCCAGGCTGCGGAACACCCGGATGAACGTCTCCTGAGTGAGGTCCTCGGCGTCGTGCGGATTACCGGACAGGCGGTAGGCCAACCGGTAGACCCGGTCGGCGTGCTCCCGCACAACCTGATCCCATGAGGGCGGCACCCACTCCTCGGCTGCCCGAGTTGCCTCGTCCTGCGCCCGGACGAGGGAAATCGCCTGCCCAGAAGCAGCAGGACCGCAAAAGCGAGTCTGGGTAGCCATTGGCTGGGTCTCACACCTCAGGGTTGACGACAGGACGCCGGACACAGGCACGCACGGGTAGTGCAACGCGGAGATGGCGGCCAATGTTTCCGAGGTTCCATCGCGGATGCCCGGGAAGGGAATCTGGCAAACCGATCCGCAACGAATCCCACTCCCATGATGGGGGCCAACCGTGTGCAACAGGTGAGGGCCGGCTAAGAAGATCCTGAGAGTAGGCCGGTCCAGACGGGGCTGATTCGGTTGGAGTGTGGGGACCGACCGGCGCGGCGTCGCTCAGCTGGTCCATACCGCAGCGCTACGCTGCGCAACGTGAGGTCGACCGGCAGCCCAGGCGGACCGCCTGCGCTCTGCGGCAGCGCCGTGCGCGAGTACCTGGATAGCTTCGTCACCGAGGACGGGTTGCTGGCCGTGGCGCGCGAGCGCGGCCAGGAGTTGGGCTGCACTCCGATCGAGCCGGCCGGCGGCGCCGCGCTGCGGTTTCTGGCCGGCGCACTCGCCGCCCGCGCCGTGGTCGAGGTTGGTACCGGTGCGGGCACCAGCGGGCTGTGGCTACTGCGCGGGATGGCCCCCGACGGGGTGCTCACTTCAATCGACGTCGAGCCCGAGCACCAACGCGCCGCCCGGCAGACGTTCGCCGAGGCCGGGTTCCCGCCGTCGCGCTATCGGCTGATCATGGGGCAAGCACTCGACGTGCTACCCCGGCTCACCGACGGCGGCTACGACCTCGTCTTCGTCGACGCCGCCAAGCCCGAGTACCCACGCTATCTGGAGGTCGGCGTGCGGTTGCTACGCCCCGGCGGGGTGATCGCCTTCGACAACGCCTTATGCGATGGCAGGGTGGCCGATCCGGCACATCGCGACCCGTCCTCCACTGCCCTGCGCGAGATCGGCGCCATGGTGCGCGACGACGACACCCTCATACCCCTGATGCTGCCGTTAGGTGACGGTCTCCTGCTCGCGCTGCGCACGTAGCAGCACGATCGCCATCCGGTACGAGTTCCGCCGATCAGCGGCTGGCTGCGGGTTTGGTGGCCGAAAGGATGCTGTAGAACCACGCATCGCGGCGAAGCGCTTGATACTGACGTATCGAGGCGATCACATTGCCGTGCTGGACCTCCGATCGAACTCCCGTGACGCGGCCGAGCACGGCCAGCGGATAAGTCCAATAGGCCATGCGATACAACCGGCGTAGTGATGGGCGGGTGTGTGTGGTCACGTCATCGAGCCGCGGCTCGGCGAACCCGGCGGCAGCAAGGTGTTCCAGGTGCTCGCCGGAAGTGTCGATGTCCGGGACGGCCCAGCCGTCGAGCCATTCGTGCAGCAGCCGCTCGCCGATCGGATCCAGCGGGCGGGCGGCCCGGACGAAGTCGGCGACGACCACCCGTCCACCGGGACGCAGCAGCCGAGCAGCCTCCCGGTAGAAGGCAGCCTTGCGGGGAGCGTGGCACAGGCTCTCGACGGCCCACACGACGTCGAAAGCCGCATCTGGAAAGGGCGTCGCGGTGAAGTCGGCCACTTCGAAGTGGACGCGGTCGGTGACGCCTCGCCGCAGGGCGTGACCGCGTGCCATGGCGGCCTGCCTGTCGGCCAACGTGATACCGACCACCTCGGCGCTGCGCTCGGTGGCCAGCCACAGGCTGCTGCCCCCGACGCCGCAGCCCGCATCCAGGACACGCTCGCCGGGCCGGATCGCCACCCGGTCCGCCAGCACCCGATTCATGTTCTTCAGGGCATCGGTGTGACTGCGGGTGCTGTCATCGGTGTAGCCGAAGTGGACGGCCAGGTTGTCTTTGTTGAGCCACATTATTCGATAGTCGAGCCAGGTTTCGTCGTAGTAGCCGACGATCGCCTCGGTGAGTGAGCTGGTCGTCGGCTGGTTGGACGGCTGCTCTGGGGCTGTCATGAGCGAATTGGACCACATTGTCGCGTCCCGATAGCGGGGGCTTCAGCGGCGGCGCGCCAGTAGTGCAGCCGCCAGCGGCCACAGCGCCTGGGCCGCGGCGAGTACCCGTTCGGACAGCCCGATCCGGGAATCCCCGCCGAAGTAGTCGATCCCGAACCAGCCGAGCAGGACGAGCAGGCCCGCGGCGGCAGACAGCCAGACAGCGGGGCGAGGCGTGATGCCGCGCCGCACCGCCAGCGCGGGCCACAGCGACAGTGCGGGGAAGGTGACCGTCGCGGCTACGACGTGGGCTGGCGAATCCCCGATGACCGGCAGCGGTAACGCGGCCAGCGCGACTGTGGCAGCACCCCCGGTGGCGAGCAGCAGGCGACCTGGAATAGCCGCCGGGCCCAATCCAGCGGCCGTGATCACGTGGCACACGCCAACCCCGACAAGGGCCGTCGTCATGATCCACGGCTCAGTGGCACCGCGGCCGGCCAGCTCACTGATCGTGTGACCCACCTGGTCGAAACCACCCCGCTGGCGGGCGGCGGCGAGTTGCCAACCACCGATTAGGAGCACCGGAGCGCAGGCCGATGACAGCACAGCCCACCAGGGCACGGTTCGCACCGCACCACGCTAGCCGATCGGCTTACTCCGCCTGAGCTCCTTTACCCAACACCACGACGCCGCCACCGCTGACCGTGTAGCGCTCCCGGTCCAAGTCGGGGTCCATCCCGACCTGGGCGCCGTCGGGAATCACCACGTTCTTATCCAGGATGGCCCGGCACACGATGGCACCCTTGCCGACCCGCACACCGGGCATCAGCACGCTGCCCTCGACGTGGGCGCCAGCCTCGACGACCACGTCGCCGGACAGTACCGAGTGGCTCACGTGGGCGGCGGAGACGATCGAACCCGCCCCCACGATCGACTCCTGGGCGCTGCCACCCTGAACGAATTTCGCGGGTGGCAGCGGGGGCATCGCGGTCCGGATCGCCCACGCCTGGTTGTAGAGGTTGAACACCGGATGCACCGACACGAGATCCATGTGTGCGTCGTAGTAGGTGTCCAGCGTGCCGACATCGCGCCAGTACCCGCAATCGCGGTCGGTGGCGCCGGGCACCACGTTATCGGCGAAGTCATAAACCGACGCTTCGCCACAATCCACCAGCATGGGGATCACATCGCTGCCCATGTCATGATCGGAATCCTGATTGGTGGCGTCAGCGCGCAGCGCGGACACCAGCAACTTAGTGGTGAAGACGTAGTTACCCATTGACGCGAAGGCCATGTCCGGGTCGTCCGGCGTGCCCGGTGGCGTCGCCGGTTTCTCCAGGAACTCGGTGATCCGGCCAGAGACGTCAGCGCCGATACATCCGAAAGCGCTGGCCTGTTTCCGCGGTACCCGAATTCCGGCGACGGTCACGCCGGCGCCGGTGGCGATGTG
Organism: Mycobacteriales bacterium; assembly: GCA_038276315.1. Lineage (GTDB taxonomy): Bacteria > Actinomycetota > Actinomycetes > Mycobacteriales > Pseudonocardiaceae. The sequence goes on along the minus strand of JBBPZY010000386.1, from coordinate 7,296 downwards.
CTGCTCCACCAGCTGCGACGGATCCATCCGGTAGACGTGATCGGCACCGAAGACAACGATGTACTCCGGCGCCTCGTCGTAGACGAGATTGAGCGATTGGAAGATCGCATCCGCACTGCCGGTGTACCACCGCGGACCGAGCCGCTGCTGCGCGGGCACCGGAGTGATGTACTGCCCCAGCATCGACGACAGCCGCCACGCCGTGGTGATGTGCCGATCCAACGAATGCGACTTGTATTGGGTAAGCACACAGATCCGGATATAACCGGCGTTGACCAGATTCGAGAGCACGAAGTCGATCAGCCGATAGTTACCGCCGAACGGTACGGCCGGCTTTGCCCGATCCGCCGTCAACGGCCACAACCGCTTTCCCTCACCGCCGGCGAGAACGATGCCGAGCACGTGCGGCTGTCCCTTCACAATAGGTCACCCTAGCCCCGGTGGCATCGCGCAGCCACGTGAGACCGGCCCCCGGTCACCGAATGTTCACCGGCGAGGCGAGGTAGCGCACCGGCTTAGACGGTCTGAATCGCCGGCCCAGCCGGCGTGGTCTGATTGCCGCCTCAAGCCGTGCAGACGCTAGCGTGACACAGCGTGCGCATCGGAGTGCTGACCCGGGAATACCCGCCCGAGGTGTACGGCGGCGCCGGGGTGCATGTCAGCCAGCTGGTGCCCAAGCTGCGGGAGCGGTGCGAGGTCGAGGTTCACTGCTTCGGCGCACCTCGCCCACAAGCGCACAACCACGCCGTCGCACCGGGGCTGGTCAGCGCGAACCCGGCCCTGCAGACCTTATCGGTGGACCTGGCGATGGCCGCCGCGCTGGGCGGTGTGGATCTGGTGCACTCGCATACCTGGTATGCCAACATGGCCGGCCATCTGGCTCGGACCCTGCACGGCGTGCCGCATGTCGTCACAGCGCACTCGTTGGAGCCCCGCAGGCCGTGGAAGGCCGAGCAGCTCGGCGGTGGTTACCGGGTGTCCTCGTGGGTGGAACGCACCGCCTACGAGCACGCCGACGCCATCATCGCGGTCAGCGACGGCATGCGTACCGACGTGTTGGACTGCTACCCCGCGGTGCGCCCGGAGCGGGTGCACGTGGTGCGTAACGGGATCGACGCCGATCTTTACCGTCCGGTCCAGGAGACCGACGCGGTTCGCCGGCTCGGAGCCGACCCAACGCGGCCGATTGTCGCCTTCGTGGGCAGGATCACTCGGCAGAAGGGAATCGGGCATCTACTGGCGGCGGCTCATCACATCGACAGCGGTGCCCAGTTGCTGTTGTGCGCGGGCGCGCCGGATACCTGCGAGATCGAAGCCGAAGCCCGCGCCGCCGTGGCGGAGCTGTCTGCTTCCCGACCCGGGGTGATCTGGGTGCCGGACATGCTGCCCATCGACGACATCCGGCAGGTGTTGTCGGCGGCCACCGTGTTCGCCTGCCCGTCGGTATACGAGCCGCTGGGAATAGTCAATCTCGAGGCGATGGCCTGTGGTACCGCGGTGGTGGCCTCCGCGGTCGGCGGGATCCCGGAGGTTGTCGACGACGGTGTCACCGGCTTGTTGGTGCCCTACGACGAACAGGACCTGGAGGGCTTTCGGCACGGTCTGGCGCACCACATCAACGAGCTCCTGGCCGACCCGGACCGCGTGACGGCGATGGGCCACGCCGGCCGCAAGCGTGCCATCACCGAGTTCTCCTGGTCAGCAGTCGCTGACCGCACCGTGGCGCTCTACCAGCAGCTTCTCGCCTGACTTCCGCGTTCTGCGTGGTGGTCGGCGCGGGGCGCGACGCGGGGCGTCTGCGAGGATGACGGGGTGCTGCGGCGGATCGGACAGTCTCGACTGGTGCGGGTGTTCAGCCGGTTCGCTGCGGGGACGGTCGTTTCTACGGCATGCAGCCAGCTGACGTTCGTGCTGCTCTTCGGTGTCGTGCAGGCCGGCGCCGCGGCGTCCGGGGCGGCAGCTTTCCTGGCCGGGGCGATACCGAATTTCTTCATCCACCGGTTCTGGACCTGGCAACGCTGCGGCCCAGTCGGAATGCGCCGCGAACTGCTGCCCTACCTGGGGGTGATCACTTTCAGCGGCCTGGTGGCAACCGGCCTCACCACCGGCGTTGATCGTCTGGTCGGCGGCGTCCTCCGGGACCACGTCGTGCACACCGCCGTCATCGCGATCGTCTACGGCCTCAGCTACCTGCCGCTCTTCGTGGTCAAGTTCGCCTTGCTGGATCGGTTGGTGTTCGGTGGTGACGACACTGTCCGGCGCCGCCGGGCCCGAGACTCTCGAGACCAGGTGCCGACCAGCACCCGGGCATAGCGCATGCCGTAGACCAGGTTGTTGCCTTTTTTCGTCTTTCCCGCGGTGCGACCCAGCATCGTCATGGGCTGCTCCAGCACCCGGTAGCCGTGCGAGATCACCCCGAGCAGCAGCTCGGAAGCCTGGTACTGAGCCTGCACCAGGGTGACGGCCTCGGCGACCTCAGCCCTCATGGCGCGAAAGCCGAACGATGTGTCGGACAGGCGCTGCCGGGTCAGCGCGCTGGCCAGCGCCGCGAACACTCCCACGCCGAGGTGCCGCACCGGATCGGAGGTCTCCCGCCGGCCCAGAGCCCGCGAGCCGGTGACGAAATCGGCTTCGTCGTCGATCAACGGCTGCAGCAGCAACGGCAGCTCGGCCATGTCGTATTGACCGTCGGCGTCGGTGGTAACGACGTATCGAGCGCCGCCGCGCCGGGCCAGCGCGTAACCAAGCCGCAGCGATGCGCCCTGGCCCCGGTTGCGCGACAGCTCGCACACTCGCGCGCCGTGCCGGCGGGCTACCTCAGCGGTGCGGTCGGTGCACCCGTCGACAATCACCAGGGTGTCCACCGGCACACCGCAGCTCATCGGGGGAACGGCAGCGAGCACCGCGCCGATGCAGCGTTCCTCGTTCTAGGCAGCGATGATCACCACCACCGGGGCGAAAGCCACCTCGCCTTCGGTCCTGGCGAACTCGCGCACCATCGCGGAATCCACCGCGTCGGGGTACGGCTGCATCGGCGGATTGAGCCTGCGCCGTGGGCCCGGCCTGCGCAGCGGGCCGGTGAAGGCGGTGACTCCCAGCGCTCCCGCCATCGGCAGCAACACCAACCCGGGCAGCTGGTAGCGCCAGGAGAACTCGAAGGCCGCCGCCGTCATCAGCACTGTGACGCCGAGACCGGACACCAGCAGGCTGGCGGCGCGAATCCCTGACCGGCGGGCGTTGCCGATCCCGAACCCGCCGAGCAGTCCAGCCAACAGGGCCGCCGCGAGCAGCGGGCCCGGGGTGTACCCGACGGTGAGCTGATAACCCCGGAGCAGCGCAGCCAGCGGCCGATTGACGCCGATCGCCACGCCGCCGAACTGCAAGGCCCGGGCGTCGACCCTGTCCTGCATTCCAAAGTACGGGTACGACGTCTGGAAGAACCACCGCTCCACCGGTACGTCGTTGGGGTCGTCGACGCGAACCGAGCGGAAACCCTTTACGAAGTCCGTCAGAACCGCCGCCGCGAGATCGAGTGGCTGGTTGGCGAACACCGTGCGGGCAAAGGAGGCCTGGGTCGCGTCCATCGACTCGCCAGGAGGCAACGCGACGGTCATGGCCGGCGACGCGGGATCGTGGACGTAGTAATCGACACCGAAACGGTGATCGCGGGGCTCCACCGGGCAGACGGCGCGTTCCGGAGTCCCAGGCGAGAAGCGCTCGCAGTCGGCGATGACCGCGGCGCGGCCGTAAAGCACGCCATCGCTGGCGCCGCTGATGCCCCAGATGCCGGTGGTGATCCGGTAGTAACCGGCGTAACCGGCGAGCAGGATCGCGAAACCGGCGGCCATCGCGGCCGCCCGCAATCCGATCTGACGCCAACCGGTCCGGCTGGCCCACAATGACCCGGCGACGATCAGGTAGGCCACCGCCGGAACGAGCATGGTGATCCCGACCAACCGGACGACGACCGCTAAACCGATCAGCACACCGGCGCTGGCAGCGTGCCACGGCCTGGGCAACCCGCGCCAGGTCAGCACCCAGATCAGCACCACCAGCAGCGCCTGGAACCAGACGTCGGGCATGATGTTGTGCTCGATCTGCACCTGGTAGGCGTCGAGCAGCACCGGCGCGCTCGCCAACGCGGCCAGCCAGCGTCGGGCCCCGTGGCGCAGCAGCAACTGGTAGATCATCACTGCGATGCCCAGCCCGAGCAGGTGCTGCACGACGGCGACCGCACGCAGGCCGCCGACAGGCAGCAGGAGCTTCAGGATGAGGTCGTAGCCGATCGGGCGCAGCATGTCCGGACGCAGATCGTGGAGGTTGTCCAGGTAGCCGAACGAGTCGATGTAGAGGATCGCGGGCTGGTAGGCCAGTACGGTGAGCACGCGTAAGCCAGTACCGATTGCCAGCACCACCAGCAGCATCCAGTGCAGGCGCAGCCACCGCGGCGCCCGGGAGGCCACCATGAGGGCACCAGAGTCTGAGGCGCCGGTCTCCGGTCGGGCTAGCAACCCGGTCACCGGTCGGGACCGCCTGCCGTGGCTGCGACGGCGGCCGTGAAGTCCTTCCACACCGAGGCCAGCCCGTCGGCCAGCGAGACAGACGGTCGGTAACCCAACTGCTCGCGAGCTCGACTGATGTCGACGATCACCGCGGGCATCTCGCCAGGCTTGGCTGCGACGTGCTCGGCGGGCAGCGGGCAGCCGGTGACCGTACGCACCGCGTCGAGAAGCTCCAGCACGGTCACCGACTGGCCGGAGCCCACGATCGCGGTACCGGTGAAGCGCCGGTACCACGCTGAGTGCACCGCGGTAACGACATCATCGACGTGCACGAGATCGCGCCGCTGCAGCCCGTCGCCATAGATTTCTACCCCCCGGCCGGCCAGCGCGGCGCGCATCATCCGCGGCACAAAGCTGTCCTTGTGCCCCATCCCGGGACCGTAGATGTTGGTGAAGCGCAGCGCGCAGGTGGCCATTCGGTAGGCGCCCGCGTAGCCGCACAACAGCATCTCGGCCGCCGCCTTGGTGGCACCGTAGGGAGTCAGCGGGGCCAGCGGCGCCCCCTCGTGCATCGTGTCGTAGCCGACGTCACCGACCACCGCATTGGTCGACGCCATGATGAACCGCTCGACGCCGGCCTGCCGGCAGCACTCGAGTAGATCATGGGTCACCGCCACGTTCGCCTGATACACGGCCACCGGCTGCTCCACCGAGCGCAGTACCGAGGTGATGGCGGCCAGGTGCACCACACCGGCCACATCACCGCCGCCCAATGCCTCGGCGATCAACCCCGGATCGGTGAGGTCACCGACGACGCTGCGGACCGCCGAATCGGGGTGCTTATCGCGGTCGACCACGGTGACCGGGTTACCCCGGCAGGCAAAAGCGGCGACGGCGGCACGACCGACGAAGCCGGCGCCCCCCGTGATCACGACCCGACCGGTGCCGGCTGGTGGAGTGGCCATCGGCCCGGAGCCTAGCTGGTCAATGAGCAGGCCAACTCGATCAGGGTCCGGGTAGCGAATCCAGTGCCGCCCGCGTTGACCTCGTCGTAGCACTCTGGCGCACGTGCCGGACCCGCGATGTCCAGATGCGCCCAGGGCAGCCCGCCGGTGAACTCGCGCAGGAACATCGCCGCCGTGACGCCACCAGGCCCTGGCGGGCACTGCCGAAGATCGGCGATATCAGAGCGCAGCCCCTCGGCGTGATCGTCGATCAGCGGCATCGGCCACCAGAGTTCGCCGGCGGCCTCGCCGGCGGCCTGGATGCGCTCGGCGAGCTCGCGCTCGGTCGCGAACAGACCGCCGGTGCGCAAACCCAGCGACACCTTCATCGCCCCGGTCAGCGTCGCGACATCGACCAGCGTGGTGGGCTTGTACGTGCGCACTGCGTAAGCCAGCGCATCGGCGAGCACGAGCCGACCCTCTGCGTCAGTATTGGTCACCTCGGTGGTGGTGCCGTTCACCTGCCGCACCACGTCACCCGGACGGTACGCCGACCCGGACACGTGGTTCTCCGCGCAGGGCACCAAGCCCGTCACCCGCAACGGTAGTGTCAGCTGCCCGACGGCCAGCAGCGCGGCGATCACCGCCGCTCCCCCGGACATATCCGTGCGCATCAGATGCATGCCGTCAGCCGGCTTGATCGAGATTCCGCCGGTGTCGAAGGTGACGCCCTTGCCGACCAACACCAGGTGTTCCTCCGCGGGGCTGGCGCCGGACGGATCCCAGGCCAGCTCGAGCAACCGCGGTGGCCGGGCCGAACCGCCGCCGACCGCCAGCACTCCCCCGAAGCCGTGCTCGGCCAACCAGCGCTCGTCGCGCACGGTGGGCCGCAGACCGGGCACGGTGCCAGCCAGCCGGGCAGCGGTGCCGGCGAGCCACGCGGGGTCCTTGATGCCGCTCGGGGTGTTGGCGAGATCACGGGCCAGCCCGGTGGCCCGACCGAGGACCTGCGCCCTGGCGACGGCCTCGGCAACTGGCCCTGCCCCGTCACCGGGCGGTGCGATGAGCCCCACCGTGGTCATCGACGACCGGCGGTCGCCGGCCGAGCCGGTCACGCGGTAGCGGTGCGAGCCTACGACACACCCCAGGGCCAGCGACGCCGCCTGGGACGCTGTCGTGCCGGGCGGCAGGTGCACTTGCACAACATTGCTGCTCGCCCGCTCCGAGCCAGCCCGCGCCAGGGCTGCACCGGCGGCCCGCCAGTGCGCCGCGCTGCCCTGCCCAGTGCCGACGAGCCAGCCGTGATCGGGTTGTTCGGTGCCCAATGGCACGATCTGCGCCGAGCCCGCGGTGGCGGTCACCCGGTACCGGACCAGCCACTGCTCGTCCACGCCGAGCTCGTCGGCACCCGGACCCAAGGTCAACTGTCCATGCGCCGGGGAGGACGGCTGGCCGACCAGCACGGCATGAGGAACGCCCGGGTCGCGCCGCGCCTGTACCCGGACTTCAACCAGCGGAGTCGGGACATCGGGTACCGCGTGCACGGGGCCTCTCCGGACCGGTTCGTGGCGAGGCCTCGGCGCGCCCTGGCGCCAACCGAGGCCACAGAACGACGGACGTAGTCCGCCGGCCGTCACTCCACGACGGCCCGCAATTCCTCGCCGAGTTCGCTCGCCTCGTCCTTCGACAGTTCGACGACGAGTCGCCCGCCGCCCTCGAGTGGGACGCGCATCACGATGCCCCGCCCCTCCTTCGTCACCTCGAGGGGACCGTCGCCGGTCCGGGGCTTCATGGCCGCCATAGCGTGCTCCCTCCGTGCATTTCGTCACCGCAGCTGGCCACGCGACACC
>JBBPZY010000385.1:0-5517 GCA_038276315.1 Mycobacteriales bacterium | reverse complement strand
GGACTCACCGACTTCGCGATCGTGCACTCCTACCTCGACACCGCCACCAAGTGGCGCATCGACAAACTCCACGCCCTCCGCCAGCTCTTCACCACCGGCCCCTGGCTGCCACCAGCCCTTACCCCAACTGAATAGCTACCAGAGAGGACGTCACCCGAGTTTTGCACGCGGCGGCGATGGCTCACAGCTTAACCGACCGGTCTCTGCCGAGGAATCGGCGACTGTCCGTGAACTGCTGACCGTGCCGGCGGCCGGCGGGTTACCCGGTGAGGTTACGCACTTCACCGGGCGGGATGGGCCGATGGCTGAGCTGCGTGCTCGGATCACTGAACTCGCCCCCAGAGCCACCGTGGTGACCATCTACGCGATCGATGGCATGGCGGGGATCGGGAAGACGGCGTTCGCCCGCCACGCCGCTCGAGAGTTCGCCTCACGCTACCCGGACGGGGCGATCTGGGTTGACCTCTATGGCCACACCCCCGGCATGCGGCCCCGCGAACCCTCCGCCGCGTTAGAGCAGATGCTGCTCCAACTAGGCATGCCGGCAGAAGCGATCAAAGCCGACCTGGCTGAACGCCAAGATCAGTGGCGACACCACATCCACCAGCGGCGCATGCTGATCGTACTGGACAACGCGCGCACCAGCGACCAGGTGCTGCCGCTGCTTCCGGAGGCGCCCGGTTGCCTTGTGCTGATCACTAGCAGGCGCAAACTGACCGGCCTGACCGATGCCTATCCGCTGTCACTTGACATTTTGGGGTGGGACGAGGCGCAGCGGTTGTTCGTCAAGCTGGTCGGCGACCAACGATGCGAAGACCGCGACGCCGTTCGGCAGATCCTGGCCGCTTGTGGTCGGTTGCCGTTGGCGATCAGGCTCATCGCCGGGCGGTTACGTCACCACCGTGACGAGCGCCTCGCCGACGTCGCCGCAGACCTTGACGACCGGACCACGGCGCTGGATGCGTTGGTGGCCGAACACCTCTCTGTGCGGGCGGCGTTCGATTGGTCCTACCGACTCCTAACCGATGCGCAGCGTCGGGCCTTCCGCCTGCTGGGCTGGCATCCCGGACCCGAGATCACCCCGATGGTGATCATCGCAGTGGCCGCCGTACCGCCCACCCAGGGCAGGCATCTGCTGCGCGAGCTGGTCGACCACAATCTGCTGGACCAGCTTTCAGTTCCTGGCGGCCCGCGCTACTGCATGCACGACCTGGTGCGCCTCTACGCTCAGGAACGTGCCGAGGCTGAGGAACCGCCGGCCGGGCGGGCGGCGGCCGTGGATCGCCTTGCCGGCAGCTACCTGGCGATCACGACTGAGGCCGACCGGTTGCTGCGGCCCTACGTCTCGGGTGATCCCGACAAGAGCATTCCCCGGAAGGCTGTAGTGGCGTTTGCTGACGCAGTGCAGGCGCGTATCTGGCTGACCGTGGAGCGGCCTAACCTGCTCGGGTGCGTGCGAGCGATGATTCCAAGCGCCGAAGCCGCCGACCTGGCGACTATGCTGGCGGTGCACTTCCGGGGCTTCGGCTTCTGGTCCGACGTCCAATATCTGTACGGCCAAGCCTTGATCCTCTACCGCCACCTCGGTGATCGGCGCGGTGAAGTCGGCGCGCTGTGGGGGCTGGGCGAGGTGGAGCGGCTCGTTGGTGATTATGGTCAGGCCCGCGAGTACCACACCCAGGCCTTAGCCCTTGCCCTGCAGATTGGTTATGGGCGGGGCGAAGTCGACGCGCTGTGGGGGCTGGGCCAGGTTGGGCGGCGCGTAGGCGAGTACGGCCAGGCCCGCGAGTACTACACAAAGGGCTTGGCTCTGGCCCGACAACTCGGTTACCGATTCGGTGAAGTCTTAGCGCTGCGGGGGCTGGGCCACGTTGAGCGGATCGTTGGCGAATACGGCCAGGCCCGTGAATACCACTCTCAAGCCTTCACGCTCGCCCAGCTGCTCGGTGACCGGCGCGCGGAAGTCGACGCGCTGTGGGGCCTGGGCCGCGTTGAGCGGCTCGTCGCCGAGTACGACCTTGCCCGCAAGTACTACACCCAGGCTTTGACCCTCGCCCGACACCTCAGTTATCGGCCCGGTGAAGCCGAGGCGCTGCGGGGGCTGGGCGAGGTTGAGCGGCTCGTCGCCGAGTGCAACCAGGCCCGCGAGTACCACACCCAGGCCCTGGTCCTGGCCCGGCATCTTGGTTACCGGCGCGTGGAAGCCGACGCGCTATGGGGGCTGGCCCAGGTTGAGCGGCTCGTCGGCGAGTACGGCCTGGCCCGCGAATACCACACCCAGTCCTTGACCCTCGCCCGGCAACTCGGTGACCGGCGCGCGGAAGTCGACGCACTGTGGGGGCTGGCCCAGGTTGAGCGGCTCGTGGGCGAGTACGGCCTGGCCCGCGAGTACTACACCCAGGCCTTGATCCTCGCCCGGCAACTCAGTTATCGATTCGGTGAAGCCGAGGCGCTGCGGGGGTTGGGCCAGGTCGGGCGGCTCGTGGGCGAGTACGGCCTGGCCCGCGAGTACCACACCCAGGCCCTGGTCCTAGCCCGGCAGATCGGTGACCGGCGCGCTGAAGTCGACGCGCTGTGGGGGCTAGCCCAGGTCGGGCGGCTCGTTGCCGAGTACGGCCAGTCCCGCGAGTATCATATCCAGGCCCTATCCCTGGCCCGGCAACTCGGTTACCGATTCGGTGAAGTCTTGGTGCTGCGGGGGCTGGCCAAGGTTGAGCGGCTCGTTGCCGAGTACGGCCAGTCCCGCGAGTACCACACCCAGGCATTAGCCCTAGCCCGGGACCTTGGTTACCGGCGCGGGGAAGCCGAGGCGCTGCGGGGACTGGGCCACGTTGAGCGGCTCGTGGGCGAGTATGTCCAAGCCCGCGAGTACTACACCCAGTCCCTGTCCCTCGCCCGGAAACTCGGTGATCGGCGCGGTGTAGCCGAGGCGCTGTGGGGGTCGGGCCACGTCGCCACCGATACCGCAGAACGCGGCCAAGCTTGTGAATTCTGGCGAAGGGCGGTTGAGATCTATGAAGAACTCCGCGTTCCGTTCGCCGAGACCGTTCGCGCGGCGATGCGCCAACTCGGCTGTTGAGTGCTTGGTCAACAGCGTATATCAGACGTTGCGGCGTTAGAAGCGTGCGCCGAAAGTCTGATCGACCCGACCGTCGACGATGATTTCGCGCTGCGGGAAGGAAGCGCGGGCGGGACGGCCGGGGTCTGGTGTCGAGGGGTGAGTGGGTCCCACAGTTCGGTCTCGATCCGGGCCGCACATCGGTGTCGCGGGGATCGATCCCGGCTGCCATGGTTAGGTTGGATCTGTTGGGAGCACTGCCCGCACCGGGAGCGGTGGCCCTTGCCAGTTCGTGGGCAAGGTGCGAGAGCAGCAGCGCCTCGTCGGGTTGGCGTAGCAGCCAGTAGCTTGCCCGGATGTGGATCCGGCAGGGTCGACGTCGAAGCCCGATCATTGCGCCGGGTCGTCGGCAGGATCGGCAGCGGCCCCACCGATCGATCGGGTGATCGAGAGCAGCGTGTACAACAGCGCACTTGTCCGACACCGAATCGAGCCGATTCCATCGACAGCGCCGAGCCCGGCTTGAACCGCTTGGCGTAGGAACCCGCGCAGTGCGTCACACATGAGCCGATACCTGGTCTGATCCGCGGCCGGGCCCCTGCCGGTCACTGGCATCACACCGTCACGGTCCTGCAAGGCGGGCGGCTCGTACTCCGACCTGGCCCGGTGAGGGGAGCCGGATCGTCATCGGGCGTTGCTCAGCGCGGGGAATGTGCAGGCTCAACGGAGCCGGGTATTCGGTGGTCGGGGCGTCGGGGTGTGCCGAGTGCACCAGCGTGATCCAGGCGGAGGTTGTTGCGATGTCGGCGAGGATCTTTTGAGAAGCAGCAGTGCACCGTCAGCATCCACGCCTGGAAGTGTCCGACAACCGTAGCTCACTGCGTGCTCCGGCAGTGCAGGGAAAGGCGCGCGCGTAGCCTGGAGTTACCTTTTCGCCGATGGTTAACGCCCCCGGGGCGACGGTCGCGGGGCATCGGCGAAGGTTCCGGCGGGGAGAGGGTTCTCGTGGACGTTGACGAAGACACACGCACGATCGGACAGCGGGCACGGCTGATCCGGCTCTCGCGTGGAAAGTCCCTAGCCGTGGTCGCCGGGGTTGGCCGGCATCAGCACCGGTCATCTGTCCCGCATCGAACGGGGAGAGCGGGCGCTAGACCGCCGCTCGGTGATCGTCGCCCTGGCGGACGCGCTACAAATCAGCCCCATGGAACTGACCACCCTGCCCGTTCCTGCGCCCGGTGACGGCGTCACCGATGCCACGATCGGCGCTATCCGGGCCGCATTGCAGGCCGTCAGCATGGGCGAACCTGAGGGGCAGGTGCAGCCCGTGGAGCAACTCGCTGCCCGGGTCCGCACCGTGCTTGATGCCACGCAGGCATGCCGGAATGTTGAGGTTGGTCTCGTCCTGCCCGGGTTGATCCGGGATCTGCACGCCACGCTGCACGACGGCCACGGCGATACCGAGCTACTGCGGATGTGCCCGGTGTTTCATCAGCAAGCGGTCGCCGGTTACCTGCACGCAGTCAATGCACCCGGTGATCTGTGCTGGCAGGCCGTGAGCCTGGGCCGGGACGCGGCGCAACGCCTCGATGAGCCGGCGGCGCTCGGGTTCGCTGCCTGGGGTAGTGCTAACTCGCTGCTGAGCTGGTCCGGGCTGGCGCTAGCCGAACGGGCGCTGGACAGTGCGCCGGAGTCCACCGGGGACGAACAGATCGACGGGATGCTGAGCCTTACCGGGTCCCTGGTTGCCGCCGCGACTGGTCGCGCTGCCGACGTTGAGCCGTTGCTACAGCATGCCGATGAGCTGGCGGCCCGCACCGGTGAGGGCAACGACCACTACGTGACCTTTGGGCCGACCAACGTCACCCTGTGGCGGATGTCGGTGGCGCTTGAATCCGGCGACCACGAACGCGCCGCCACGCTGGCCGCTACGGTCATCCCCACGCGCATTTCCGCGCCGAAGCGGCGGGCTTCACTACCACGTGAACACCGCCCGCGCCCTGGCCGCTGTGCGCCGCCGTGATGAGGCAGTGGCGGCGCTGCGGCTCGCCGAGCAGATCAGCCAAGAGGCCGTGACCCGCAATCCCGTCGCGAGGAGCCTGCTCGCCGAGCTGGTCGCGCGCGCCCATCGGGATGCAATCGGCCGCGAGTTGCGGGGAATGGCCCACCGCGCTGGCCTACCGGTGTAGCTCGCCTGGGGGATACTGCGGGGTAGTTGCGGTACCGCAAAACCGGGTGTCGGTTTGCGATCACTCTCGTCAACCGTGACCAACGCCGTCGACGTACCCGTAACTCGCTCTCCCGCTGGCCCTGCCCTGAGAGCCTGTTGGTGAACCACATTCGCCGTACTGGGATCGTGGGTGGCGGGTAGCGATTCGGTCACGTGGGCGTGTTGTGGCCTGATGTGGGAGGGGGCTCCTGGTAGCAGAGGAGTGTCGATCAACTCCGCTAACCAGAAG
>JBBPZY010000384.1:0-6315 GCA_038276315.1 Mycobacteriales bacterium | reverse complement strand
TGCAGCGGGCCAGTCGCAGCCGCCCGGTCGGGGTCAGTGAGGCGTTAGCGTGGGACATGAGGACCTCCGAGTTGGGATGTGAGCCGTCAGACAGCTCCACACTTCACTCGGAGGTCTTCCTCATGTCCAGCACATCCGCGTTACCAACGTCCGTGGTCAGTACACCAGGGCGGAGCGCGGCGGTTGGTGCAGCGCACACGAGTAGCCGGTGGCCAGTACCCAGACGGTGTCGGCGCCCAGCGCGACCGCGTGCGAGATGGGGGTGTAGTTGACGACGCCGCCGTCCATGAAATGCCGGCCGTCGATCGGGACCGGCGGGAGGACCCTAGGAATGGCCGTGCTGGCCAGGATGGTCTCGACCGAGGGACCATCGGAGAACAGAACTCCGAGCCCGGCCAGGACATCGGTGGCCAGTACATGGAACGACACCGGTGCGTCCTCGAGGCGTTCGAAGCGCAGATGGTTGCGCAGCAACAGCCGCAGCCCGCGATCGCTGACGAGGTGGTCGCTGCGACCAGCAAACCCGAGGAGCCCACGCAGAGGGTCTGCCGGGAACATTTGACCGCGCCGCAGCGAGCGCCACAGGTCGCCGAGCTCGTTGAGCGGGGCGTCGGCAGCGACCCAGGCCCCATTGAGCGACCCGACCGAAGTTCCGATCACGAGGTCGGCGTGCACCCCGCTTTCCTGGAGCGCCGTCAGCATGCCCACCTGGGCGGCTCCTAGGTTGGCCCCTCCCGACAGCACCAGCGCCGTGGTCATCTCAGCTCCCGTGCCCATGCAGGTCGCCCAAGGCGTCCTCGATGCCGCGATGGAATGTCGGGTAGGCGTAGATCATCTGGCGCAGAGTGCTGGTCGGCACCTCGGCATGCACAGCGACGGCCAATGCGCCCAGCACCTCGCCACCATGGGGTCCGACGGCCGTGGCGCCGATCAGCACACCGCGGTTTGTGTCCTCGACCAGCTTCACCAGGCCCTCGTTGCCGACCTTGTGGATCCAACCCCGGGCCGAGCTCGGTGTCTGGGCCCGGCCGATGCGGACCTTGAGGCCCGCAGCGCGGGCCTGCGCCTCGGTGAGGCCGACCGCACCGACCTCAGGGTCGCTGAACGTCACCCGCGGGACGGCGTGGTAGGCCGCGACCGGACCGCCCTGGTCGAGCAGATCGCGCACAGCACCATCCGCCTGGTACATCGCCACATGGGTGAAGGCCCCCCGGCCGGTCACGTCGCCGACTGCCCAGAGCCCGTCGGCGACCCGGAGCCGCTCATCGACAGCGAGTGTCCGGACGCCCGGGTCGATGCCATACTGCTCCAGGCCTAGACCCGTGAGATCGGGACGCCGCCCCGTCGCGACCAGCAACTGCTCGGCGGCCACATGGCTACCGTCGCCGAGCTCGACGTCGAACTCGTCCAGTTGGTGGCTCACCTTCGCGACGGCCGCCCCGACGTGCACGGTGATGCCTTCCGCCTCGAGAACGGCCTGCAGCGTCGCACCTGCCTCGGGCTCCTCGGCGGGCAGAAGGTGAGCCGCCGCCTCGACGATGGTGACCTCGCTGCCGAAACGAGCGAAGACCTGGGCGAACTCGACGCCGATCGCGCCACCACCGACCACCATCAGCGATGTCGGCGGCCGTTCCGCCTGCACGGCGTCACGGTTGGTCCAGAACGGCAGGCCGGCAAGCCCGCCGACCGGAGGCACGACCGGGGTCGTGCCGGTCGCGAGAACCACACCGCGTCGGGCCGTGAAGACCCGGTCGCCGACCGTGACCTCACCCGGTCCGGTGATGCGCGCGTGGCCGCGCACGAACTGGCCGCCCTTGCCCTCGAACCGGTCGACCGCCACCTGGTCGCTCCAGGTGTCGGTGGCTTCGGCCCGGAGCCGGGCGGCCACCAGGCCCCAGTCGGGATCGATCGTGGCGGGACCGGCGACCGCAGCGGCCCGGCCTACCTCGCCGATGATCCCCGAGGCCCGGATCATCATCTTGGTGGGCACGCAACCCCAGTACGGGCACTCCCCACCGACCAGGCCGGCGTCGACTCCGACCACGGACAGTCCGGCCTCGGCTAGGCGCCCGGCAACCTCCTCACCGGCCACACCCAACCCGATGACTACCACGTCAACCTGTTCGGTCATGGTTCTCGCTCCTCGTTCGGCTCATTTGCTGCGTCCTCGATCGCGACGCGATCTCCATGGGTAACCGCGGCCGAGGAAGGAAGATCCGTAGAGTGTCATCGTGGTGACACAATCGTGGTGACTCAGCTGTTCCGTGGCCGCGGGCCCGACCCGGCCGCCGTGCGGAGCGCCGCTTGGGTGGCCCGCTGCGTGGGCCGCGGCGAGAGCGTCCCCTTGGGGCCTGAGGACCTGCAGGTCCTGGCCACCGCCCTGCAATCACGCGCCATCGCGCCCGGAGGAGTTCTCTTCGCCGCCGGTGCCGGGCCCGCTGGCGTGTGGTTGATCCAAACCGGACACGTGGAACTGTCGGTGGGGTCCGGTCGAAAGCGCGCGGTGTTGGCTGTGCTTCGTGAAGGGGATGTGGACGGCGACATCCCGATGTTGCTGAAGATGCCGCCGCCGTATACCGCGAGAGCCCTCGACGCGGTCCAATGCCTCTTCTTGTCGCCCGAGGCGTTCGAGCGGCTTCTGGCCAGCCGTGCGCAGTTGGCGAAGCGCTGGTTGACCAGCGTGGCCACCCGGCTCGCGAGCAGCCAGAACAGGTTGGTCGGACTTCTGGGCGGGTCGCTGACGGCGCAGACCGCGCGGTTGCTGGTGGACGAAGCGGACGCGACCGGGCGCATCGCCTTGTCGCAGGCAACCCTCGCTGCCATGCTCGGCGCCCAGCGACCCAGTGTGAACAAGGTGCTGGGCGAGCTAGGCGCGGCGGGCCTGATCGAGGTGTCCTACCGCAACATCCGCGTCGTCGACGTCGACCGGCTCGCGGAGGTGACCTGATCCGCCCTCGCAGGCTGCACTCCCGTTGGACGTCTCAGAGCATGGAGCCCAGGTCGGACCCTTCCGTTCCGTTTGAGGATCGGCGAATTCAGGCGGTCGTCGCCGATCCTCCTGCGGGAGGCTGGTCACGTCTCTCAGGCGTCGCACGGCACGCCCAGATCATGGCCGCAAGACGTTCGGCGTACGGCATGATGACCCGCCACCGTCGGCCAAGTGCAAGGGCGGGAAGCTGGTAGCCGGCAGTGTTCGCTACCTTTCGGTTCTGTCTTTGCCTGCGGCGCCTGTTCCTGCTGCGCCTACGGCTGCCGCGGCGAGCAGCAGCAGGCCGCCGAGCAGGTACACGGCGCGGATGCCGACAGCGTCGGCGAGTAAACCTCCCCCGAGCAGACTCAGCATCCGCCCGCTCTGCCACAGCACGTCGAACCCGGCGAACGCCCGGCCTCGCAACTCGTCCGGCACCCGTGACTGCACAAGGCTGCTGAACGTGACGTTGCCCGTCGAGGTCGACAGCCCGTAGACCACCAACGCGGCGGCCGCCAGAGGCAGCGCAGTCACAGCGGCAAGGACGAGGTCGACGACCCCCCGCACGGCGTACGGGCCGAACACGAACAGCGGCCGGCGCGGGTCCTTGATCCGCTTGAGCAGCAGCAGCGGCCCGGTCGCAGCCCCGAGGCCGATCGCCGCAACGAGCAGACCGTAACCGCCGCCGCCGCCGAGCCGTTCCTGCGCTAGCACGACCAGCAGCGCACTCGTCGCACCAGCTGACAGGGCCGCGAGGAACTGCCCGGCGGCGAGGGCCTTGAGGAGCGGGATCGCCGTCAGCGCCGTCAACGCCTCACGAGCGTGGACGAACGGGCTGCTGACCGACACGGCCGTGGGCCGCGCCGGCTCGCGCAGGCCGCGCAGCACCAGCGCAGACACAGCGAACGAGGCGGAGTTGACGGCGAACGCCGCACCGAACCCGACCTGAACGGCGATCACCGCCGCGACCGGCGCGACAAGGACCTGCGCGGTCACCGCCGCGGTCCAGATGCCACTGTTGGCCGCGACAAGCTCATCGTCCCCCACGACGGCCGGCAGCAGGGACTGCGCAGCCGGGCTGAAGAAGACCTGTCCAGCCGACAACCCGAACGCGACCGCGTACGCCACCGCCACATTGTCGTGCCAGACCGACAGGACGGCGGGCAGCAGGACCCGCGCGAGGTCGGCCGCGACCATCACCCGCACTCGTGGCAGGCGGTCCACAAGGCTGCCCGCGAGCGGCGCGAGCAGCAGCACCGGGGCGATCTCCGCGAGCACCGCCCCCGAGACCCCGAGGCCCGAGCCGGTCAGCGCGATCAGTAGCAGCGCCAGGGTCGTGAACTGCGCGACATCGCCGACCTGGCTGATCGTCCTCGCGAGCCACAGCCGCCGGTACTCGGGCCGAGACAGCAGCTGACGCGCGCGATGGCGGGCATCAGCTTCGGTCACGAGATCATGCTCCATCATGGCGGCACCGTGTGCTGTCCTCGCAGAGGTGGTGCCGTTCGAGTTCGGGCCTGGCCACCACCGACCCGGCCACCGGCCTGATCACCGGCGCTGTCAAGACCGGGCCCACGGACATGGGCGATGAGGAGTTCGCGTTCTACGAATACGCGATCGAGGACGTCAACCAGTTCCGCGACATCGCCCAGCGCCGGGCACCGGTCGGGATCCTGTCCCTGGACACCGCAGCCCAGCCCGAGACCTGCACGCGATACCGCGAGTTCCTCCAAGCGGACGAGCTCATTCGGAGAGCACGCGAGCACGCGAGGCTGTGGGTCGACCGCGGCGAGCAAGCGGTTCCGTAACGACGGTCACGGTCGGATCCCGTGGCCATTGATTACCGTCACACCCATCTCGTACACGCGTTCCCCGTGCCCGCTGACCTCACCGTCATCACCCCCGAGGGTGAGCTCGTCCCTGTCAGCAGCCTGGTGACCGGTCGGCTTCTCGTCGTTCAGCTCGTCCGCTACTTCGGCTGCCTACCCTGCCAGGACTGGCTGATGCAGCTCGACCATGGTGCGCGGACGAGACTCAATTGATGCGTAGCCGGTCACTCTCAGATGGCAGCCTTTGGTTGGACATCTGTACGGGTGTACGGTCGTTGGCATGAATAAGCCGAAGGCGTGCCAC
Source organism: Mycobacteriales bacterium (assembly GCA_038276315.1). Taxonomy (GTDB): domain Bacteria; phylum Actinomycetota; class Actinomycetes; order Mycobacteriales; family Pseudonocardiaceae. Next base: position 1,214 of record JBBPZY010000384.1, on the reverse strand, counting down.
CAGGCAGCAGACGTACCGACCTGTTCAACAGGACTTGCCGGACGCGGCCGGTTCGTCCGGCAAGAGCTTCGGAGTCTCATGGGGGAGATGGCAACTGCACTTCGAAGCCGACGGCCGGAGCGTGCGGTGGATCGCAGCGAGGGAGCAGACGTGTCGAACCCACGTCCGACCAACACGAAACAGCGGGAGGACGGGCGATGAGCGTCCTGGACACAATCGGCAACAGCCTGGCCGAGGGCTGGTGGATGTTCTACGACACGCTCTGGGCACTGGTGGTGGGATTCGCACTCTCGGGCGCCGTGCAGGCGTTCGTGTCGAAACGGGCGATGCAGCGCTCGCTGGGTGACCACCGGCCGCGGACGATCGCCAAGGCTTCGTTCTTCGGAATGGTCAGCTCATCCTGCTCCTACGCTGCCAGCGCGCTGGCCAAGAGCCTGTTCGCCCGGGGAGCCGACTTCACAGCGTCCATGACATTCATGTTCGCCAGCACCAATCTCGTGGTGGAGCTGGGCCTAGTTCTGTGGCTGCTCATCGGCTGGCAGTTCGCGCTCGCCGAGTTCGTCGGCGGTGCGGTGATGATCGCCCTGCTCGCGCTTGTTCTGCCGCGGGTCCTGCCGCTGGACGAGCTTGACCGAGCGCGGGAGCGACTCGGTGGCGACACGGACTCTTCATGGCATGATGGTCCGGTCGAGGACGACTCGTCGTCCGATGGATCGTTGGTTCGCGCTCGCACCCGCGCCGGGTGGGCGGACGCTGCGGGGTATGCCGTCAGTGACCTGACGATGTTGCGTAAGGAGCTCGTGATCGGCTTTGTGGTCGCGGGCTTTGCCTCGATGGCGGTGCCCGTCGGTGTCTGGCAGGCGCTCTTCCTCACCGGGCACGGGCTCCTCTCGACGATTGAAAACGTCGTCGTCGCGCCGGTCCTGGCCTTCATCAGCTTTGTCTGCTCGGTGGGCAACGTGCCGCTCGGCGCCGCGCTGTGGAAAGGGGGCATCAGCTTCGGTGGAGTGATCGCCTTCATCTTCGCCGACCTGCTCGCTCTCCCGCTCGTCCTGATCTACCGCAAGTTCTACGGCACCCGCCTCGCTGTGCGTCTGGCGCTGGTGTTCTGGGCGGTGATGAGCGTCGCCGGTCTCATCACTGAGGGGATCTTCTGGCTCCTGTCGCTGACTCCGTCCCGAAAGACCGCGGAAATTGCCGCCACCCATGTCGGC
>JBBPZY010000383.1:0-36872 GCA_038276315.1 Mycobacteriales bacterium | reverse complement strand
CTCATCGCCGCGTTCCGGCTCACCGGATGGACCAACCTCAAACAAGCCCGCCGCCACTTCGCACACGGCATCCACCGATGCGTCGACCTCATCACCAAACCGCTCAAAACGGTCAAAAATCAAACATGACGGAGCCCTGGGTCTGCCAGTGGTCGGCAAAGAGTTGACGCGTCCGGCTGTTGAGACCGTCGGAAGCGACGATCAAATCGGCATCAGCAACCTCGGACAGATCCTTTACTTCGCGTTGGAACTGGACGTCCACGCCGAGATCCGTGGCGCGTTCGGTGAGGATGTCGAGCAGCCGTTGGCGGCCCATGCTTAGCCCATATCCGCCGAGGTAGGCCTCCTTCTTGCCCCCGACGTGCACTTCTACGCCGGACCACACTCCCGTGGATCGCTGAATCTCCCGGGCGCTGACCGGGTCGTTGCGGTAGAGATTGTCAAGGACGTCATCCCAGTATCCAACGCCCCAGCCGTGGGTAACCCCGGCGGGGTTTCGTTCGATCACGGTGATGTCGCTGTCTTTTTTACGCAACTTTGCCGAGATGGCGAAGTACAGGCCTGCGGGACCGCCGCCGACGCAGACGATGTTCAAGTTTCTGGCCACTCGCCCTCCCGGCTTGTCCTGGCTTGATGTCGAGTGACAGGCCGACAATCACTCGACTCGTACGGACGCGGCGGTGTCCTCAGCATCGTGGTCCTCAGCATCGTGACCTGCCGCTACGGGGTGATCGGTCAGCTTCATCCGTTGCTGTGCTCGAAATCCGTTCCGTAGCGCACTGACAGATTTCCGCAATTTCCGCAATATCGCGATCTGGGTGGCTAGGTGGATCTGGTAACGCCACAGCGGATAATTTCCGCGGCGCTTCCAGAGTGAGTAGGCGAACTGCGTGACCGGTTGATCGATGTAGCTCGGAACGTCTTCAAACCATTCGGTGCTGCTCACCGCGGCGCTCTGCAGGCCCATGATCTCGACGCGACGATTCTCCTCGTAGTCCTTGAGGGCTACCTGAAGGTCATCGTGGGCGGCCAGACTGCCAGCCAGCCCGATCGCGTCCTGCATAGCAAGTGTAGTGCCCGAACCAATCGAGAAATGCGTGGTGTGCGCCGCGTCGCCCATGAGGACAATGTTGTCGTGATGCCACGAGGTGTTGCTGATTCGGGTGAAGTTGAGCCACGGGATCTTGCCGAGGTCGCGCATGGAGTTCATGAGCGAGTGGCCGTCCAAGTGGTGTGCGAAGATCTCCTCCAGCAGTGTCAGGCTCTCGTCGGGACCGAGCTTGTCAAAGCCGAGTCCGGTCCAGGTTTCTGGCGAGCACTCCACGATGAAGGTGGTGGTGTCGGCGTTGTAAGGGTACGAATAGAACCAGATCCAGCCTGCTGCGGTTTCTTCGAACGCGAACATGAAGGAATCGAAGACCCGGTGGGTGCCAAGCCAGATGTACTTGTTCCGACCCACCTGTGCATCGGTCTGGAAGTGCTCATCATGGGCTCGGCGCACGCGGCTGTTCGCGCCGTCGCAGGCGACGATCAGGTCGGCATCGGGGAGCTCGGTGAGGTCCTCGATCTCGCAGTCGAATTGGACATCGACACCGAGCTCGATAGCTCGCTGCACCAGGATGTCGAGCAAATGCTTACGGCCGATGGCGAACCCGTACCCACCGAGGTGGGCCATCTGGTAGCCCCGAACGTGTACTTCCTGATTGCCCCAGGACGCCGGACTGTCGAAGATCTTCCGTGCGCTCCGGGGATCGTTGCGGTAGAGGCTGTCAAGCAGCGGATCGGAAAATGTGACTCCCCATCCGTACGTCACCCCGGCGGGGTTGCGTTCGATAACCGTGATGTCGTGATCCGGATCGCGCAACTTCGCGGAGATAGCGAAGTACAGACCGGCCGGTCCGCCGCCGACGCACACGATTTTCATACCCTCTTCCGCCTCCTTGATTGACGGCGAGCGAATGGACTTGGTACGGGTACCGCGGTCAGCTAGCGGACACTCCTGGGCTGGCGCGATCCGCAGCCCTGAGATCAGGACCGCGCCATCGGGATCCCCGTAGAAGACTTTTTGCATCGGCGAACAACCGGCGCCCGGTTGCGGAGCGCCACGCAACATCGTAGACGGTCCGCAGCGCCGCCGGCCTGATCATCTCGACCGGAGTGGGGTAGCGGAATGCGGTGCCGCCGAAGGTGACCTTGGGCTGGTCGGCCGTCGGTAACGTGTCGGTCCGGCAGTCGGAACCGTCCAGCAGCGCTGCCAGCGTTTCCTGACGCAGGCCGCCGAAGTCGAACCAGCGGTATCCCTGCTCTTTGGCCCACTTGATCATTTCCCAGCGGATGGCCGCCGGAACGCTGAGCCGCATCGCCTCGCCAGAGCGGTCGAAGCCGGACAGCCGACCGCGCACCATATCGCTACATCCGGTCATCAGATCGGCGGCGACCGGCACACCGTCCACCTCACCGACGTACAACACGGCATGGCCAGTGGCGGCTAACTCCCGGTACAACGCCAGCATGTAGTCCAGCGGCAACGGGGTATAGCCCTGGTGCTGCGCTGAGCTGGCCATCAGCTCGGCGAGTAGCGGAATGTCACGCTCGTCGCCGGCCCGGACCGTGACACCTCGGGACTCCCACCGGTTGGTCCACGACTTGAGCCGCTTGCCGAACCTGCCGCGGATCTCCGCCAGGTCGGCGGTCAAGTCGATCCGGATCGAGCCCTGTGGCGCGATTCCCGCCGAGGACGGCCGGAAGCCGCGGTGGAGTAGCTCATCACTGGTGTCCTGGGCGCCCTCAGGCGGTTGGACGAACAGGATTCGCAGCCGCCGCTGGCCCAGCGCGACGACGGCATCGACCAGCGCGCGCCGGACATCGCCATCAGCGGCGGTATCGGGTGCCACCAGTGGGCCGTAAGGGAGGTAACCAACCACACCCAACACGGGTACCCGTCGGGTCAAGATCTGCGCCCCACCGACCAGTTCACCGCCGCGGTAGGCCAGCAGGTACAGGGGAGTGAAGCCCACCCTGCCACGCAACCCCGCCCAGACGGAGAGCTGCGTGACGTCGGTGCCCGGTGTGCGATCCACCAGCAGGTCCCACGCACGCAGCACGTCGGGGCCAGGATCTTCGCGCACCACCACGTCGACGAGTCCGCCCGGACTGACGTCGTGGCTCTTCCCCATGCCAGCTCGATCCCGTGGTGCTCGATCCCATGGTTTCGCGGGTGCCGTCGCGTTCCTGGTCTCCATCATCATGCCGATTCCGGGCCACGACCCGAGTGCTCTCACATCACTCACCCCCAGTAGTGAAGGAGCCAACCCCTGCCGCAGTGCTTCGGCTCCGCGCGGACCCGATCACCCTCAGCTATGTTGTCGTCCACACCCGGTCAGCCGTTACGCCCCCCCGGCTCCGTGCGGAGCGGGGGGGGGCACAATGCCGGCCGCCAGTCAGTAGGTGATCGCTTGGGCGGGGTCGGAGAGGAGGGCGCCGACGTGGGCTAGGAACTGGGAGCCTTGCTGGCCATCTACCACGCGGTGGTCTACGGACAGCGCTAGCTGGCAGACCTTGCGGGCCACCACGGCACCGTCCACCACCCACGGCATCTCCCGGATCGTGCCTAGCGCGAGGATCGCCGACTCGCCGGGGTTGAGGATCGGCGTGCCGGTGTCGATCCCGAAGACGCCGATGTTGGTGATGGTGATCGTCCCGCCGAGCATGTCACCCGGAGCGGTGCGTCCTTCCCGAGCCGATACCGCCAGCTCATCCAGCGCGACGGCAAGCTCGCGCAGCGGCATCCGATCGGCGTTGCGGATCTTGGGCACCACCAGCCCGCGCGGGGTGGCGGCGGCGATCCCGAGGTGAACGTAGGCGAAGTAGATGATCTCGCCGGTCGCCTCATCCCAGCTGGCGTTGACATCCGGGGTACGCCGCACCGCGAGGCACACCGCTCGGGCGGCGAAGGCCAGCGGGGTCAGCTTCACGTCCCGGAACTGTGGTTGTCCTTTGAGCCGGGCCCGCAGCTCCATCATCGGCGTGACGTCGACGGTGAGGAACATCGTGACGTGCGGCGCGGTGAACGCCGAGGCCACCACCGCCGCCGCAGTAGCCTTTCGCACGCCGCGGACGATCTCCCGGCGCTGCCCAGAGCCGCGCTCAGGGCCGGAATCAGGGCTGGACCAAGCAGCGGAGCCAGCACTGCCATTGTCGACGACGTGGGCAGCGCGCTCCACATCCTCCCGGGTGATCACCCCGCCGGCCGCGGAGCCGGACATGGTCCGCAGGTCGATCCCGAGCTCCTTGGCCAGCTTGCGCACCGGTGGCTTGGCCAGCGGCACCAATCCCGGTTCGGCAGCAGCAACGGGTGGCAGGGCCGGCGCGGCCGTGCGCGGCCGGCGGGCCACGGTCGCGGCTCGCGGGCCATAACCGACCAGGGTCGTGATCCGCCCGCTAGGGCCTTCCTCGCCGATCGCGCCCGCCGGGGCCGGCCCGACCGCACCTGCCGGTTCGGCGCCGGTTTCGATCGCGATGATCGGGGTGCCGACGGCTACGGTGGCACCCGGTTCGACGAACAGCTCGCTGACCACCCCGGCGTACGGGCTGGGCAGCTCGACGGCCGCTTTGGCGGTCTCGATGTCGACGATGATCTGGTTGACGGTGACGGTGTCCCCGGGCGCGACGTGCCAACTGAGGATCTCTGCCTCAGTGAGGCCTTCCCCGACGTCGGGCAGCGCGAAGATGCTGGCCATCGCGGTCAGTACGCCAGCACGCGGTCGACGGCGTCGAGCACCCGGTCCAGGTCGGGCAAGTAGTCCTCCTCGCACTTCGCGGGTGGGTACGGCGTGTCGAAGCCGGTCACCCGCAGTACCGGCGCCGCCAGCGAGTAGAAACATTCCTGGGATACGCGCGCGGCCACCTCTGAGGTCACCGAAACCTCGCCGGGCGCCTCGGACACGCAGATCAACCGCCCGGTGCGGCGCACCGAGTCGAACACCGGCGCCAGGTCCAGCGGGGACAACGTGCGTAGGTCGATCACCTCCAGGGCGTGGCCGTCCTGCTCGGCGACGGTCGCGGCATCCAGCACGGTGCGCACCGTCGGCCCGTAGGTCACTACCGTCGCGGTCGTCCCGGTGCGCAGCACCCGTGCGCGAAACAGCGGCAACGGCGGTGTCGTGAGGTCCAGCGGTGCCTTGTCCCAGTACCGCCGCTTGGGCTCGAAGAAGATCACCGGGTCGTCGCAGGCGATCGCCTGCTGGATCATCCAGTAGGCGTCGACCGGGTTGGAGCACACGACGACCTTCAGCCCAGGGGTATGGGCGAAATAGGACTCCGGGGACTCCGAATGGTGCTCCACGGCGCCGATACCGCCGCCGTGCGGGATGCGCACGACCACCGGCATCCGCAGTTTGCCCTGCGAGCGGTAGTGCATCTTGGCGAGCTGGGAGACGATCTGGTCGAAGCCAGGAAAGACAAATCCGTCAAATTGGATCTCGCAGACCGGACGGTACCCACGGACCGCGAGCCCAACCGCCGTGCCGATGATCCCGGACTCACCCAGCGGCGTATCGAAGACCCGCTGCTCGCCGAAGTCCTTCTGCAGGCCATCGGTGATCCGGAACACACCGCCGAGCCGACCGACGTCCTCGCCCATCACGAGGACCTTGCGGTCGGCCTCCATCGCGGCCCGCAGCCCCTGGTTGAGGCCCTTGGCGAGGGTGATCGTCTGCGGCGCGCCGGTGGCCGCCATCAGTGCCTGCTCCCTGGGGCACTCCCGACGTCGGTGAACGACGCGTGGTAAGCCAGGGAGTCGTCCCGGGCCGACTCCAACGCAGGGGTCGATTCGGCGTAGACGTTCGAGAAGATCCGCTCCGGGCCGGGGGCGGGCATCGAAATACAGTAGTTGCGCAGCCGGACGGCCAGCTCGTCGGCCTCGGCGGCGAGTCCGTCGAAGAACTCCGACTCCGCGAGCCCCTCCCGTACCAGGTGCACCCGGACCCGCTCAAGGGGATCCTTGAGCTTCCATTCCTCCAGCGCGCCGGCGACCTGGTAACGGGTGGGGTCGTCGGACGTGGTGTGCGCGTCCATCCGGTACGTGCAGGCCTCGATCAGTACTGGGCCATTGCCGGTGCGGCACTCGCGCAGCGCCCAGCGGGTGACGGCCAGGGTGGCCAGCACGTCGTTGCCGTCGACCCGGATCCCAGGAAAGCCATAGCCGCGGGCCCGTTGATACAGCGGTACCCGGGTCTGGCGATCCAGCGATGCGGAGATCGCCCACTGGTTGTTCTGGCAGAAGAAGACCACCGGCGCGTCGTAGACGGCGGCCCAGACAAAGCCCTCGTGCACATCGCCCTGAGAGGTGGCGCCGTCGCCGAAGAAGCAGATCGTTGCCTCGGCGTTCTGAGCGTCGCCGATCTTGCCGTCCAGCCGCTGCCCCATCGCGTAGCCGGTGGCGTGCAGGCACTGGTTGGGGATCACGATGGTGTAGAGCTGGAACCCGGTGCCGATCGGATCCCACGAGCCCTGATCGACGCCCCAGAAGATGCCGAAGATCTCGCTGGGATCCACCCCGCGGCACCACGCGACACCGTGTTCGCGGTAGGACGGGAAGGCCATGTCCTGCGGGGCCATCGCGCGGCCGGCACCGATCTGGGCGGCCTCCTGACCCAGCAGCGGGGCCCACAGACCAAGCTCGCCTTGGCGCTGCAGAGCTTTGGCCTCCCGATCGGCCCGACGGACCAGCACCATGTCGCGATACAACGACTGCAGCTCCGCGGGGGAGATCTCCAGCTCGAACTGTGGGTGCGAGACCCGCTGGCCCTCCGGGGTCAACAGCTGGACCAGGTCCTCACCCTCGCTGGTGGCGCGTAGTCCCGCGATCACCTGCTCTGGCGTGTGCGGACCGTCGATGTCCATCGCGGTACCCGCGACGGGTCGCTTATCAGCAGGGCTGGAGTGAGACGAGGGGGGATTGCGGGGTGGCATCGGGCATCTCCTTCACCCGCAATCCTGGCACGGGTGTTCGCGGTCGTCACACAGTACGGGCCTGGTGGGATGACTGTGCGCCGTCCTGGCGCCGCTTGTGCAAAAGGGCTCCAGTCGCGCCGAACAGGCCGTCAAGTACTTCCTTCGCCCGGTAGAGGTCCCCGTTGATCTCCTCGCGCAACCTGGATAGTTGATGCACCTCGTGCGCGCTGGACTGCTCCCGCTGGTCGCGGCGTCGGTCGCCGCCGCGACCAGCCGCTGCGCCTGCGCGTTGGCCTGCGCAACGAGCTGCTCCGCCTCCGCCTTGGCCTGCGCGATGAGCTGCTCCGCCTCGGCGTGGGCCACGTTGCCCACCTCGTCGGCGTCGGCGCGCGCTGCGGTGAACAACTGGTCCGCTTCGTGCGTGACCGCCGTGCGGATCTGGTCAGCTTCGGCCCGCGCCTGCGCCCGGACCCGTTCGCATTCCCGATTCACCTCCTCGCGTGCCTGCTCCAGCTCCTGATGAGCACTATCGAGCTCGGCCCAACGCCGCTGCAGCGCGCTATCCTGCTCGGCGGCGTGCGCGCGGGCCTGCTCGACCACCGCCATCGCCGCTGCGTCGGCCTGGCTGCGGACTTCCCGCGCCTCGTCCTCGGCCAGCTTGAGGATCTTCTCGACCCGCGCGCCGAAGTGCGAGTCGCCTGACGGTTCGCCTGCGGGTGCCGAGCGCGCCTCGCTCAGCGCATCCTCCAGCAGCGCGGCCCGCTCACCAGCCGCCCGAAGCGCGCCGTCCGCGACGGTCAGCTCAGCACCGAGAAACCGCAACCGCTCGTCCACCTGGCGCTTGTCGTAACCTCGCAGCACGAGGTCGAATGCCGCGTCCTTCAAGTCCTTGCGATCCAAGCGGTCCATCCATACCTCCCCGACGGTGGTGAGGCATTTTTACACTTGATCACAAAAAGGCAACCATCAGGTCAGGGATCTCGAGAATCGCCCGCACCCGCCGCGCCGGTGGGCACGGCTATCCTCGCCGCAAACGCCCGCGGGGAACCGACCCACAGGAGACCAACGGTGACCTACCACGGGCCGGCGCGGCGCGCGACCCAACGCTTGCCCGTCGCGCGCGTGCCTGCGGCCCCGCCACCACTCTCGCGCCGTCCCCCGCTGCGTCGTCCCGCTCCCCGCCGGCGCCCGGGACGCATCGTGGCAGCCATCCTCGGTGTGCTCGCCCTGGTCGTCATCGGCTTTGCCGGCTACGTCGACCGGGCGATGCAGCGCACTGACGCACTCGCCGACTACCCCGGCCGGATCGCGGGCACTGCAGGCACCAACTGGCTGATCGTCGGATCGGACAGCCGGGCCGGCCTGACCCCGGACCAGGAGGCCAGGCTGACCACCGGCGATGAGGCGGCGGCGGCCGGCGGGCGCACAGACACGATCATGTTGATGCACATCCCCGCGCTCACCGGGGATGGCCGGCTCACGCTGGTGAGCCTGCCCCGGGACTCCTCGGTCCCGCTCGCCGGCCACGGTCGCGTCAAGCTCAACGCCACCTTCGCCCTGGGCGGTCCTAACCTGTTGGTGCAGACGGTGGAGAAGGTTACCGGGGTGCACGTGGACCACTATGCCGAGATCGGGTTCGGTGGTTTCGCCGGTCTTGTCGACGACGTCGGCGGCGTACAGATGTGTCCCACCGAGCCGATCTCCGACCCGCTGGCCGGGCTGAACATCCCGGCCGGCTGCCAGGTTCTGGATGGGCCGCAGGCACTGGGATACGTGCGGACCCGGCACACGCCACGTGCGGATCTGGACCGGATGGTGCACCAGCGGGAGTTCCTCGGTGCGCTGATCGCCCGCGCCAATAGCCCGGCGGTACTGCTCAATCCCTTTCATGCAGTGCCGCTGGCGATCGACGCACCCAAAACGATCACCGTCGATAACGGCGACCACGTCTGGGATCTGGCCAGACTGGGTTGGGCAATGCGCTCGCTGTCGCACGGCAACGCGGTCACCGTGACGGTCCCGATCGCCGGGTTCGGTCCGGTGACCGACGGCTCCTCCGGCGTCCTGTGGGATCGCGAGCAAGCCGGCCGGCTGTTCGACGGGCTGGCCCAGGACCAGCCCGTGCGATGAGCCGCCGGATCAGAATTCCGCAACGTCGGCCGGCGCGATGACCGCGATCCCCGCGCCCTGCGCTTCGGCAGCGAGTCGGTGATCGTAGGTCACGAATTCCAGCGTGGCGGGGTCGAATTCCGCTGCTGAGGCCAAGTGGATGGCATCCAATGTTCTGATCATCGGCGAGCCCAGGCTGCCGGCTCGGTCGAGGATCGCGTCGTCGATGGCGATCTGGCTGATCGAGTCGAGCACCTCGGCGGCCGCCGTCAACTCCGCTGCGAAAGCAGCATGATCGATCAGCGCACCGGAGTCGGTGTAGTTGTTGCGCCGCACCGCCCGCACAACTTCGGCGCGAGCCAGCGCTGAGGTCACCAGCAGCGTGTCGGCGCGCTGGTCGATCCAGGATTGCAATGCCTCCGAGGAATACTCGGCTCGGATAAGCTTGACGAGCGCCGACGAGTCGAGATAGATCACCCGTCAGCCGCGCGGCGCTGCTCATCGAGGGTCTGGCTCAGCGGTACGGTGTCGACGCGACGGGGCAGCGGACGGCGACCGGTAAGCCCGCCGACGCGCCCATGGCGTAGCCGCCCCTGAGCGTGGAGTTCCTCGGCCCGCTGCTCGGCCGGTGTTGCCGGCACGGTCGATAGCTCGGCGGCTGGGTGCTCGCCTCCGGCGGGCATGTCAGTCATCGTAGCACCGCTGTCTGTCGATCGAGTCCAGTGTCGGTCAGCGTTCGTGGTCAACAATGATCGATGAAATGCGGATGCCCGACCGGGCAGGTGCCCGAGTAGTGATCAAAGCCCCAGTCGAAGGTGGGCTTGAGATTCCAGTGCGCTTCGCAGAACGAGCGGTCGCAGTGCGGGCAGTAGAACGGGATCCAGGTGCGATCCAGCGCGTATAGCGCGGCTGCGTCAATGTCCCGGACCGCAAGGATGGTCGCGGCCAGGTCGGGAACTTGACTGGCGAAACTTGTGTACGGCAGGAAACCGACGATCCGGATCGTGCCTTGGGCGTCGGGGAAGACGCGGTAGATGATGTCCTGCTCGTCATTGATGTACAGCTGCCCGCGCTGGCTCACCTCGACGATCGCCGCCGCGCGCTGGCAGCCTTCGTGCTGACACGGAAACGGGATGCGCAGCCGTGCCGGATCGTCCACGCAGACCAGTGTCGCAAGCGCTCGATACCGAGGACCTCGATACCCAGGACTCAGAGGTAGGCGGGGGTGCGCTGCGCCGCCGCAACCACGACGAGCACCGCGATCACCATGCGGTGTCACAGTCCGAAAGCCGCGAACTGACGCGCCGCCAGCAGCGGTTCCACGTCCGCGAGTTTAACAAGTCACAACATTGTCGCGACACGATGCTAACGAGCCGGGCCGCGTCGACGATTACGTATAGTGGTGAGCTCGTCACACCCGGACGCAGCACGCCTCCTCAATCGGTTCGTCCGCGTGGTACTTCAGAAGGGAAGAGTTCACGATGTTGGGACGTTTCGGAGCCGGCCTCGCGGCGTTGTCGTCGCTGCTGGTCGTCGCCGCCCTGCCGAGCACGGCAGCGGCGCAGGACAACCCGCAGACGCAAGGCCCCGGCCACTACAGCATCCCGTTGACTCCTCAGGAGGTCACCGGCGGCGGCGATCACGGCGGGAGCGGCTCAGCCCGAGTCGACTTCGACATGGCCAAGCAGACAGTCTGCTACGCCCTGTCGTGGAAGAACCTCCACGGTGACGTCACCATGTCGCATATTCATCTCGCCCCGCGAGGCAAGGACGGTCCTCATCCGATTGATTTCTTCAATGACCAGCACTTCTCCGGGGCGGGAAGTACGGCCTCAGGCTGCTCATCGAGCACCCGTGACAAGATGCAGGCCGTCATTGATCATCCAGCCGATTACTACGTCATCATCCACACGACCGCGTACGCCGAGGGTGCGATCCGCGGCCAGCTCGGCTAGTGCAGCGGTCGGCCGCTCGCGCCGGGATACTGCAATCACACAACGTGTCGGCGCGTCGCCGCGGCGGGAGGTCTGAACGTGGGTCTAGAGATGCCGGCTGTGCTGCAGAAGACCCTGGAGAAGGCGATCGCTCTTGCGCAGTCGCCTGTCGCCGGCTACGTGGCACGGCTGCGCCGAGCACGACCGCTGGCGAGCCCGGCCGAGATCGTCGCTGTCCTGGAGAAGCAGTACCTCGCGGCGGTCACCGGTACCGGAGCCGCCGTGGGCGGTGTTGCGGTTGCGCCGGGGGTTGGGACCGTCGCCGCGCTCGCCCTCACCGGAGGTGAGACGGCGTTGTTCCTCGAGACCACAGCGCTGTTCGCGTTGGCCGTTGCTGAGGTGCACGGCATCCGGGTCGATGAGGTCGAGCGACGGCGGACGCTGGTGCTCGCCGTCGCTCTCGGTGACAACGGCGCCATGCTGGTGGAGAAGATGGCGGGGCGTGGTGGTCAGCAATGGGGGGCGCTGCTGCCCGACGCGATCCCGATGTCTTCCATCACCGCGATCAACAAGACGCTGGGTCGCTGGTTCTTGACCAGATACGGGCGCAAGCAGGGGGTGCTGGCACTCGGCCGGATCGCCCCGTTCGGTATCGGAGTGGCGATAGGGGCCGCCGGAAACCGGGCCTTCGGCCGCGTGGTGGTAGACACCAGCCAGCGCGTCTTCGGCCCCCCACCGGCGCACTTCCCGGTCGACGGCACCGTCACGATCATCGAGGGCACCGTCGGCTGAGCGCTCGGCCGCGAGCCCTAGGCGGCCCTTCCCAGCAGCTACGCAGCTCGTCGTATCCGTCCGTCTCGAACCCCGAGTGCGCCTGACCTCCCGAACTCAACAGCAGAGCTGTCAGGCAGCCGGCGGGCAACCCTGCTGCTGAGCTCGGGAAACTGGGCCCGGGTCCGGATCAAGGAATCGAGTTCCCTGGAAAATTTGTGGCGATCAGTAAAGATCGACATCAAATTACACGGCAACGCCGCGCGCGTCAGGTCGTTGTCCTAAAGCAGCGCGCGCCACACCACCGAGATCAGCGCGGCCGCGACCTGCCAGCGCTACTGATCTTGCGCGGGTGGGTCATACCGGTCAGCGCTGGAAACCGGCTGATAAGGGGACCCGATGGACGGATCTACAGGCTTACTCCGGTACACCGAGGGTCAGGACGAGTTCAACCTCGAGAAGTTCTTCCGAGACGGCTTCTCCCAGGCGTTGCGGGGCAGGTCACGCCTCAACGTCATGCTCGCCGGACGCGTCGGTGTCGGAAAGAGCACGTTGGTCAACGCAATCTTTGGGGCGCCGATCGCCCCGGTCGGCGTGGGTACCTCAATTACCCAGAGCATTCGAAGATATGTGCAACCGAACCTACCGATCTCCGTGTATGACACGCCGGGCATCGAACTCGGCGTGGACGCGGAATCGATAGCGACGACCTACCTCACTGAGATCAGGAGGCAGATGGACGACGACGACGCCCGCGTTCATTTTTGCCTCTACTGCGTCCGGACCAGGGACGAACGTTTTGAGACGGTGGAATCTGACATCGTCCGAGCCCTGGCGAAAGACGTGCTGGTGGCGCTGGTGCTCACCCAGTGCCCCACTTATGACGACCCCCGTGCCAACAGATTCGCCCAGTACCTCACCGCGCTCGAGCTTCCCGTCCTCGACGGGCAGTGCTTCATGACCCTGGCGGAAGAAGATAACGTCGCTGGTGTCACGCTCGCACCGTTCGGGCTCCCTGATCTCGTGAGTGCGATTTACCATCAGCTGCCGGATGCGGAACGTCATACGTTAGCCAGCTGTCAGCGTGTCTCGCTAGAGCTCAAGATCGCTGAGGCGAAGCGTTCGGTAAACTTCAACATGGGCACGGCTGCGTTGATCGCGGCTACTCCGATTCCGCTTGTCGATGCTATTCCGCTGAGCGCGCTACAGATCAGCATGCTGGGCCAGATCGCCACTATCATGGGATTCAAGGTTGATCCCAGAGCCGTCGCTACCGCTTTTGCGACAGTCCTCGGCGTGGGCTCTGCGGCCCGAACGGCGGCAAGCTTCTTCAAAATTTTCCCGGGTACTGGCACCACGATCAACGCCACCATAGCGTCTACCACAACGAAGATACTGGGTGAGGTGTTCATCAACGCGTGCGCGAACGTACTCATACGTCAGATGGCGGGTGAGTGCATACTTCACGATGATGTCGTAGGCGAGCTTCTCAAGGAGCTCCCATTGCTACTCAACGGCGGCCTTCGCCGCAGCCTGGTGGGGTCGCGGTGAAGGGCCTGGTTGGGTAGCCCGATTGGAAGCGCGATACAGCGTGAGCGCGTCTCGAAGTTCCTGGGACAGCGCCGGGTCCCCGCACCCGCCGTCCATCAGGGGTTTGTGGTCGGCCATCGCTCCTCGTTGGTGGTAGGCATCACGTGACAAGCGCGTTCCGCCAGGTTACGGAGCACGCCTAGGCGTCCATTGTGCAGGTCAGCCGCCCTCTCCCATGCACCAACACGGCGATCGGGCGGGTGGCGTGCCGCCGGTGGGTGTCGAGGTGCTGCGGCTGCGGATCGCCACTGTGCGGAGTCATCGCAGCCTGACGGCCGTGTGCGGATGTTAAGTGACCGCCCGATGATTTTGTGTAACGTTCCCGGCGCGTCAAGCGAACATCTTCTGTACAGATGGTTGACAAGGCCATCGCTGATCATGAATGGGAGATGAAGTCGTGACTGGCTACTTCAAGTCATTCGACCGGGCGCTGTCCGGACGCGAGGACCGCGACCGCGGCAGCGGCAGCCGGCGTCGCCACTACAGCCGTCGCCGCTACAGCCGTCGCCGCTGCGGCTACTAGAGTTACCAAGCGGTAAGGGTATGTGACGGCAGGGGCCTCACCTCGACAAACATGGGGGTGGGGCCCCGCCTGCCGTGATGGGAGGACTGGCGTTCAGTGACGAAGCGGCGGGAGGAGCGTCCCGGGGGGCTCTCCTCGGCGGCCCAGGCAACACCCAGGGGGTCGGCGGCGGCTACCCCCGCTGCTGGGATCCGGGTGATTTTCCGGTGGTTCTGGCCCGCGACCCGGCCGTACCGGGGTCGCCTGCTCGCCAGTTTGTTGCTGGTCGCCGTCGGGCCGTTCTTGGACACCGCGCAGGTCTGGATGTTCAAGCTACTGATCGACGACGTGTTGATCCCGCGTAACTTCCACGCCTTCCCCGCGATCGCGGCCGGCTACCTCGGGATCGGTCTGGCCCAGGGGCTCGGCTCGTTCTCCGATGAACTGCTGTCGGCCTGGCTGGGGGAGCGGTTCGTCCTGGACCTGCGAACCCGGCTGTTCGATCACCTGCACCGACTGTCGGTGGACTTCTTCGACCGCCGCCAGCTCGGCGACACCCTGTCCCGGCTGACCGGGGACATCGACTCGATCGAGGCGCTGGTGCTCTCCGGTGTCACCAGCACGCTGTCCTACGGGTTCGAGATCGTGCTCTTCACCGGTGCGTTGTTCTACCTCAACTGGCACCTCGCGCTGGCGGCGATGATCGCAGCGCCGGCATTCCTGGTGATCGCACGGTATTTCTCGGCGCGGATCAAGAAAGCCTCCCGGGAGCAGCGCCAGCGATCCGGGTCGGTCACCGCAGCCGCTGAGGAGACCCTGGCCAACGTCGCCCTGGTGCAGGCCTACGATCGCCACGACGCTGAGACCGAGCGCTTTCACCGCGAAAACCTCGGCCGGTTCACCGCGGAGATGACCACAACGCGACTGCGTGCGCTGTACCGGCCGTTGACCGAGCTGCTCGAGACCATGGCTGTCGTGCTGGTGCTGGGAGTGGGCGTGTGGGCGCTGGCGCACAATCAGATCACCGTTGGTGGGCTGGTCGTGTTCGTGACCTACCTCAGCAGGCTCTACAGCCCGATCAGGGGCGCCGGTCGACTGTCCAACACCATGTATGCGGCCAGCGCCAGCGCCGAACGCATCATCGACTTGCTCAGCCAACAACCCGATGTCCGCGAGCCCGCCAAACCGCGTAGCTTGCCCGGCGGTCCAGGGAGCAAGGCTCAAGGCTGGGTGAACTTCGACGCGGTGACCTTCGCCTACCCTGACGCTGGCCGCCTGGCGCTGAAGAAGATCACGTTCGCGGTCGCCCCGGGGCAGACCGTTGCAATTGTCGGTGCGAGCGGGGCCGGCAAATCCACGCTGAGCAAGCTGATGCTGCGATTCTATGATCCCAGCGCCGGGCGGATCAGCCTCGACGGGTGCAACCTGCGTGACCTGCCACTAGCCACGCTGCGCCGCAACGTCTCAGCGGTCCTGCAGGAGACGTTGGTGTTCGACGGAACCATCCGGGACAACATCCTGTGGGGCAATCCCGCCGCCACCGAGGCTGAGCTGGTGGCAGCCGCCGCGGCCGCGGACGCACACGGCTTCATCAGCGCCATGCCCGACGGCTACGACACCCGCATCGGGCAACGCGGACGGCTGCTGTCCGGCGGGCAGCGCCAGCGTCTGGCGTTGGCCCGGGCCATGATCCGCGACGCACCGGTGTTGCTGCTCGACGAGCCCACCACCGGCCTCGACGCCGGCTCTGCCGACCGTATCCTGGCGCCGATGCGCCGGCTGATGACCGGGCGGACCACACTGGTGATCTCCCACAACCTGCTGACCGTGACCGACGCCGATCAGATCGTGTTCCTCGCTGACGGGCAGATCTCCGGAGTGGGAACCCATGACGAACTTCTGGCCAGCAACCCCGGCTACACGCAGCTGTACCGGCTGCACCAGCAGCGCGATAAGCCCGCCAAGACGAACCTCCTACTGCAGCCGGAGCTGATATGACCACACCGCCCGGTCTCGCGGGTCGCGCGAGCAGTGACCGGGTTCGCGGCGACGGGCCTCCGGCGCATCCCCCGGGCCACCTGCTCGCGCCCGGCTACCAGGTGATCGAGCACGTGCGCCGTGGGGAGGATCTGGACAGCTACGAGGCATGGAGCTCACAGCGCTACTGCCGTTGTTTCATCAAGACGCTGCGGCCCGACTTCGCCAGCGACGCGTCCGCCCGCCGTCACTTGCAGCGCGAGGCGCGCTTGCTGCTGTCCCTGACTCATCCGCACCTGGTCCGGGCCTACGAATATGTCAAACCCGACTCGGCGCAGCCGCCGCTGCTGGTCCTGGAGAACCTCACCGGCGCCACCCTGGGCTACCTGCTCGGCGGCGGCAGGCAACGTCTCGGCGCACAGGACCTGGGCCACCTTGGCCGGCACCTGTGCTCGGCCCTGCGCTACCTGCACAGCCGCGGCCAGCTGCATCTCGACGTCAAGCCGAGCAACATCATCGCTTGTGATGGTGTCGCCCGCCTGATCGACCTGAGCCTGGCCCGGTCTCCCGGCCGCTGCTCCGCGGGTCTCGGCACTCCCGGCTACATGTCACCCGAGCAGGTCACCGGTGGTGACCTCGGGCCGCCCGCGGATGTCTGGGGGATCGGCCTGGTGCTCTACCAAGCCGCCACCGGGCTGCAACCGTTCGACATCCCCGGCAGCTCCGCCTCGGGCAGCGTGAACACCTCGACGTTGTCACTGTGCCAAATCCAGCTGGCCCGCCCCGCGCCCAAGCTCCGCGCTCGACGGCGGCTACCCGCTGACGTGGCGGAGATCATCGACGCGTGCCTGCACCGGGACCCCGACCAGCGGCCCACTCTGGAGGACCTCGACGCCGCACTCATGACGCTCACCGGATAACGTCGGCGCCGACATGAGCGCGACGTTGCACGCCACCGGCCTGGCTGCCGGACACGGTGATCGGGTGTTGTTCTCCGGGCTGGACCTCGTCGTCGCTCCGGATGATGTCGTCGGACTGGTGGGAGCCAACGGCGCAGGCAAGTCGACCTTGCTGCAGCTGCTGGCCGGGCTGCAGATCCCAGAGGACGGCGCGGTGGTGCGCAGCCCCCCCGACGCGGCCGTCGGGCACCTACCGCAGGAACCCGACCGCCGTCCCGGTGAGACGGTGCGGTCGTTCTTGGGCCGCCGCACCGGGGTAGCCCAGGCACAGTCGACGATGGACGATGCCGCGCAGGCACTGGCCGACGGCGGACCGGACCACTATTCCGCGGCGCTGGATCGCTGGTTGACACTCGGTGGCGCAGACTTCGACGAGCGCTGCGTCACCGTTGCCGCAGACCTCGGGCTCGGCGTGGACCTCGACACCCCGATGACCGCGCTGTCCGGCGGTCAAGCCGCCCGGGTCGGGCTCGTCGCGCTGCTGCTGTCCCGCTATGACGCGCTGCTGCTCGATGAGCCCACCAACGACCTCGACCTCGACGGCTTGGAACGCCTTGAGCGCTTCGTCACCGGGTTGCGCTCGCCGGTAGTGATCGTCAGCCACGACCGCGAGTTCCTCGCCCGCACGGTCACGCGGGTGGTGGAGCTGGACCTGGCCCAGCGGCAGGTCGCCGTGTACGACGGCGGGTACGACGCCTACCTCACCGAGCGGGCGCGCTCGCGCCAGCATGCCCGGGAGGCCTACGACGCCTTCGCCGACACCCGGACCGGGCTGGAGGCCCGAGCCCGGATGCAGCGGTCCTGGATGGACAAGGGCGTGCGCAATGCGCGGCGCAAGTCGACTGACAACGACAAGATCGGCCGCAAGTTCCGCGCCGAAGCCAGCGAGAAGCAGGCCGCCAAGGTCAGCCAGACACAGCGGCAGATCGAACGGCTAGAGGTGGTCGAGGAGCCCCGCAAGGAGTGGGAGCTGCGGATGTCCATCGCTGCCGCGCCCCGCTCAGGTTCGGTGGTGGCGGCCTTGCGCGGCGCCGTCGTCCAGCGGGGCACCTTCCGTCTTGGCCCGGTGGATGTGGCGCTCGGGTGGGCCGACCGGGTGGTCATCACCGGCGCCAACGGCTCCGGGAAGTCCACCCTGCTGGGAGCGCTGCTGGGGCGGGTGCCGCTGTCCTCGGGCTGTTCCACGTTGGGGCCGGGGGTGCGGGTAGGGGAGATCGACCAGATCCGTGGGTTGTTCTTGGGCGGCGAGCCGCTGCTTCACGCATTCGGCTCTGCTGTCTCGGCGGGGGCTGCACCCGAATGGCCGGAGTCCGAGGTGCGGACGCTACTGGCGAAGTTCGGACTGCATGCTGCGCACGTGCCGCGGTCGGCCGCCTCGCTGTCGCCGGGAGAGCGAACCCGCGCTGCGCTGGCGCTGCTGCAGGCTCGTGGAGTGAACCTGCTGGTGCTCGACGAGCCGACCAACCACCTCGACCTACCCGCCATCGAGCAGCTGGAATCCGCCCTGGAATCGTATTCGGGCACATTGTTGTTCGTGACCCATGACCGTCGGATGCTGGAAGCTGTCCGTACAACACGCTGCTGGGTCGTCGCCGACGGCCAGGTGCACGAACGCTGATAGGTGGCGTTCGAAAATCACGCATCAGCAGCGGAGTGGGTTGTGTAGTGGGGTGCGGGTGGGGTCGATGATGGTGGGTGGGATGAATGCGACGTGGCCGTGGTGGATGAGGATGTCCCAGCCGGTGTGGTGCACGTGGCGGTGGTGGACTTCGCATAGCAGCACGCAGTTTTCTACTTTGGTTTCGCCATGATCGATCCAGTGTCGACAATGGTGCGCCTGGCACATTCCCGGTGGCCGATCACAGCCCGGGAAAGCACATCCGCGATCCCGCGCCACAAGCGCTCGACGGATGGACAGCGGGACCGTTCGCATAGCCCGGCCGACGTCGAGTGGTTCGGATTTCCCACCCAACACAACGGGAATAATCTTCGCGTCACAGGCCCACTGGCGGGCTTGGGCGGCGCTGATCTGGGTCCCGTAGTCCAGAGTCGCGATCCCCAGGCCGGTGCGCAGCGCGTCCCAATCGATGGTCACAGTCAGGTGCGGTGGCTCGCCAGCCGTGCTGGGGCAGTCCTGCGCCGCGCGGGCCAACCCGCAGACCTCCAGCAGGGCGTCCGCGTTGCGCTGCTCAGCGGTCCGCGCGTCGGGGATACCCGCAGCAGCAGGTCGGGGTGCGGCAAGTTGCTCGATCAACGACCGGAACGCGGCACTGTGCTCGGGTTCGAGGTGTCCCGCCAGGCCCAGGCGCCCGTCGCGGCGCTCCCACAACCGCAGCTCCCCCGCCGCTGGGGCCAGTTCCGGCTCGTCACGGGGTGCGGGACCGTCGGGATCAAGGTGCGCGAGGATGCGCTGGCCGATCTTGTGCAGTGCGGTGGGGTGGAATGACCGGGCGTGGTGGGCCAGTTCGGCTTCGGCGGCGTCGCGGTCGGCGGGGCTGACCGTGCTGGGGATCGCGTTGATCGTCTCGGTGATCACCCTCACCTGCCCCGGGCCGATCTCACCCGCGGCCAGCGCCGCAGCAGCGTTGGGCAGCAACGGCGCCAGCACCTCACCGGTCAGCGTGCGGCGCGGCGCGAGTTTCCCGGCATGGGTGACGCGGGTACCGGCCTCGGTGGGTGACAGGTTCAGCATCCCGGCCAGCAGTTGCTTGGTATTGCGGAACCCAGCGGCAACCGCGACATTGCGGGAATCCAACTCCGCGACCGCATCGAGCATCACCGAGTACACCATCCGCGACACGGATTCGATATCGCGGACCTGATCCGGCAACCCCGCGTCATCGCACTCGACGACCGCGTCACGCCACCGATCGAGGCAAGCGATCATCGCCTGCCTCGGGTCCAGTAGCGTCTCCATCACGCGACCATTGTCGCACCCACCCCCGACAACCTCGGGCCCTCAACCGGAGCCGCCGGCAAAGGGGATTTCAGCGATGCGACTCTCGTCAAGAGTTGTGACCCCATCGCGGTCAACAGATTTGGCGCTACACGATTGGCGGCTGATTGCGGATCGATCGGGGGTGGGTTGGCTGGAAATTTTGTTCAATGCCTCGGCCAGCTGTCCGGTCGGGATGGTCGACCTGGATCGCGATCCCGGTGCCACCCAGCCGCGTGACGAGCTCGGCCGTCTCTTCAATCGTCTCAGGACGGTCGTAGTCCGACTGACCGGAGCCCGTGACGCTGCTGCGCCCCACGCAGATAACAGTCGCGCCGGCTTCACCCAGCGCAGCCGCGATGCCGCGTCCAGCGCCTCGAGTCGCTCCGGCGACCACGACAACACGACCACGAAGCGCATCACGAGCCGGCCGCCAAGCCACAACCTGAGTCTGCCGCCCGGGGGGCGACGGCAGCAAACGGTGGCTCGGAAGGAGCTAACCGTTCATGGGACCCATTGCGCCGTCATTCATGTCAGTGACGGTGACGACGAATGGTCGCATCATCTCGGTGTCCTCATGTTCGAGGATGTGGCAGTGATAGACATAGCGGCCAGGGATGTCGAACCGGACGGCGACCTCAACGACGTTGCCAGGATCGACCCTGATGACGTCGTTCCATCCATGGACCTCGCTGGGCTCGAAGGTCCGGCCTGAGTTCTCGGTGTCCGGCATCAGCGGCGCTGAGGTCTTCCGGGTCTCGGGGTCGTACAGGTTCACGTCCTGCGCATCGGTGACGACCAGGCGACCGCCGCGCCGGTGTAGCGGCTGAAATTGGGACTGGTGGATGTGCATCGGATGGGTGTCGCCGGTGGCGTTGACGAATCGCCACACCTGCCACTGCCCCACCCTGGGCCGCAACGCCACCCGGTCGTAGAAAGAAACCCGGCTACTCGATCCCGCCGGGTCGTCGGCCATCCATCCCTCAACCCGGTAGGTGGTCGGGGCCGTCTCGCCGGGAAACTGGATGGCGATCCCCCCGGCCGGATCCTCGACGATCTCGTGCAGGTAGAGATGGCCGGCTGGGGTCGTTCGGCGAGCAAGATGGTCCGCAGGTCGGCCCCGGTGATCGGGAACTGTTCGGGCTCACCGGCGTGCGCCGGCTGCTCGTGGCACACGAGACGTCGAAACGCCGGATTGAGCACAGCCGCCGCGGTGTCGGTGAACAACGCATGGGGCGCGCCGCAGGTCGGAGCGTCGCCGTCGATGTCCAGTCGTAGGACCCACGGATACGGGTTGCGATTCGGCGGGTCGCCGTGAGTCAGCAGCTCAGCCAACAGCAGTGGCGGCTCTCCTCCGAACGGGGCCTGCGCGGAGTTGACCAGCAGGAGCTGCTCCCCGTCCGGCAGGCCGGTGAAGTCGACAAGGACGGGGTAGGAGGGTACGCCGCGACCGGCGCTGGCTGTCCACCCAATTAATGGGACTCGGTTCGCGGCCACCAGCCCTTCACCGGCGATGTCGCGAGTGCGCTTGGCGAACAAGCCGTCAGCCGCGGTCTCCTGCAGCAGAGCCTCCTGTATTACAATGCGTCGTATGTCTACGCTTACGATCCGCACTGACTCCGAGGTTGAGCAGGCCCTTGAGTACCTGACCCGCGACGGGCAATCCCGCTCAGAGGCGGCGCGTGCCGCAATCTTGGAAGCCGAACGGGCCCATCGGCGGGCGCGGCTGCGGGCCGAGGCAGAGGAACTGCGCGACGACCCCGAAGATGTCGCCGCATCGCGGGAGTTGGCCGCGGAGATGGACGCCATCCGTGCGTGGTGACCTGTACCGGCTGAAAGCATCCCGGGATGTCCGCGGCCACGAACAAGCCGGCGCACGCTACGCTGTAGTCCTCCAGTCCGACGACCTTCCGCTCTCCACGTGGATCGTCGCGCCGACCTCGACCGGTCGGCGGGCGGCATCGTTTCGCCCGGAGATCGAGATCGACGGCACCAAGACCCGCGTGATGGTCGAACAGCTGACCGTGATCGACCCGCAGACACGTCTCGGTGAGTTCGCCGGCCGGCTGAACAGCTCCGAGATGCAGGCCGTCAGTGCCGCACTGCTGACCGTTCTGGCCTTGGGCTAATCGCGGCTGGCTCCTCTGAACGACCATCACGGTCAACAGGCGATGGGTACCCCGGTCTCGGTGGACAGCCCGGCGCCGACCCAGTCCTCGATGCCGCCGGGGTACTTCCGGACGTTGGTGTACCCGAGCCCTTCGAGCTTCACGGCGACCTGCGTGCTGTTCCGGCAGGCCGGGCTGGAGCAATAAGTGACGATCGCGGCGGCCTTCGTCGCAAACTACCTGGAGCTGGTCGCCACGCAGCTCGACCTGGTCCTGCTGTCCGAGACCGCCACCCCCGGAGCCCGGCTGCGCACTGGCGCGCACGCCTTCTGGCGCCAACACTGCCGCTACCTGCTGCATGGGGCTCGAGCCCCTGACCCAGACCTTCGCGCTGACCTGCTCCTCGCGGGCCTCGCCGCCGAACAGGTCGTCCACTGGCTGCGCGACGAACACCGCGAGCTCGCCGTCCTCGCCGACGGCCTGGCCTCTGCAGCCCTCGCCCTCACCCAGCAAGCATCGTCGCACCATCTGAGTACATAGTCTAGACTCAGTACTGTGATAGGCAATCTGGCGGAGGCGCTTACCGTGATCGGCGAGCGCTGGGCGCTGCTCATCGTTCGCGAAGTGGCCCTGGGGCTGCGTCGCTTCGACGAGGTGCAAGCCGCGACCGGGGCACCCCGCGCAGTTGTCTCCGATCGCCTGCATCGCCTGACCGCGGCAGGCATCCTCACCACCCGCCCCTACCAGGTTCCGCGCAGCCGGGCTCGACTCGAGTACACCCTGACCGACGCCGGCTACGACCTGCTCCCGGTGCTTTCAGCCATCTCGGATTGGGCGCAATGCCACCTCGCCACGGCCACCTCCCCCGAGATCGACTACCGGCACAGCGGCTGCGGCGGGCGGGTGACCACCCGGCTGGTTTGCGAATGCGGCGAGCAGACCGGTCCCCAGGAACGTCTCATCGCGCAGGTCAACCGCTAGCCGCCGACACCCGAGAAGGTCCAGAAACCAGGAGGAATCATGTCCCTCGCGACCACCACCGACGCAAGGTTCGCCGACGACGTCCTAGCCAGCGCGACTCCCGTGCTCGTCGACTTCACCGCTGCGTGGTGCGCCCCGTGCCGGATGGTCGCTCCAGTCCTCGAGCAAATCGCCAGCGACGAGTCCGAGCGCCTGCGCGTCGTGTCGATCGACGTCGACGCCAACCCCGTGACCACCCGGAACTATCGGATCATGAGCATGCCGACCCTGGCATTGTTCGTCGCCGGCGACGTGGTGGCCCAGTTGGTCGGCGCTAGACCGCGATCCGCGATCATGCGAGAGCTGGAGCCGCACCTGCAGCCCGCCTGAGAGCAGAACGCCCGCCACCCGAGCTCATCGACCTCGCCGACGCAATTACGGTGATGGCTATCGTCCTCTCCGGGAGGATCCGGGTGGCAGGAGTGCCGAGATGTTCGACGCCGTGTACCGGAATGCGCGCGGGAGGCTTGCCGAGCTGGCTCGTGCGCTGAGCGCCGGGCAGTTGCGCACTCCCGTCGCGGCCACACCCGCATGGACGGTGCATGACCTGTTCGCGCATCTCGTAGGAGGGGCCGCCGATGTGGCCTCCGGTCGAATTGACGGGGTACCCGGCGATGAGTGGACGGCGCGCCACGTTGGCGAACGCCGGGACCGCCCGATCAGTAAGCTACTCGCCGAATGGGACCTCGTCGGCCCGAGGGCCGAGTCAAGCTGCGTTGGTGAGGTCCGTGGTCCCAACCTGGGCTTGGACATCATTTGCCACGAAGGCGACCTCCACGAAACGCTTGGCCTGGGCCGCCCCGAGCGCGACCACTGGCAACCGGCACTCGACGTGATGGTGAGCTTCCTTGGCCGGCGGCTCAAACAACCCGGCACGTTGATGATCCGCGACGAGCACGACCAAGAGTGGCGCTTTGGTGAGAGCGAGCCACAGACGATGCTGACCATCGACGGCTACGAATTGCTGCGCGGTACATTCAGCCGCCGCTCCCAACGCCAGATCGCCGGCTGGGACTGGATGCCTGCACCGGCGGAGAGGCTGGAGCGCTTCGGCGCGTTCGGTCCGCGAGAGGATGATCAACCGATCCCTGTCACCTGACAAACCGGACGGAGCTCGTCGCCTTCCCTGCGGTTGCGCTTGGTGTGGGATAGGCGAACGTCAATCGTCTCAACTTGACATTTCAGAGCATGCTATGAAATGTTCATAGCATGCTATTTGCTGCACGCCGGCCAAGGTACGGTGGCACGAAATCAAGCCGTGAGTGAGCGGACGGCGGAGGCCTTGGCCCGAGATGCGTCGCTGGGCTACCAGATCAACCATCTCGGCCGCCTGCTCGCTGCGGCCCTGCATCGACGGATCGCGCCCGTGGGGGTTGTGCCCGGTCAGTTCGCCCAGATGCTGGCCCTGTTCGAAACCGACGGGCTGACCCAGCGCGAGCTGTGCGAGCTGGTCAGGATCGAGCAGCCGACCATGGCCAACACCTTGCAGCGAATGGAACGCGACAACTTGATCCGCCGCGAACCCGATCCCGCGGATGGCCGCCGAACGCGCGTGGTGCTCACCACCCGGGCCCGCGACCTGGAAGATCACCTGGTAGCGGCAGCTCGCGACGTGAACGCCATCGCGACCAGGGGACTCAGCGGACATGAGGTCTCCGCCTTCATGTCCGTCCTGACCCAGATCATCAGCAACCTCGAAGCCGCTGACCACCGACCCGAACGAGACAACCCGGAGCAGCCATGACTACGACCATGATCGCCACCGACCAGGACGTCGCAACCTTGATCAATGTCTTCACCGTGACCCGCGAGACCCAGCAGCCGCTCGTCGACCTGCTCACCGAAGCCGCCGAGCAGGTGATGCGCCACCGCCCCATCACCAGCGCGATCCGGGGTCTATCGACCGAGGTTCTCGTCGGGTCAGCGAACGGGCTCGATCACGACAGTGTGGTCAGCTGCGACAACATCGTCACAGTGCCCAAGGACGCCCTGGATCGGCACATCGGTTACTTGTTTCCCGGACAGGAGGCCGAACTGACCAACGCCATCCGCGCCGCCTTCGATCTCGACTGATCGCACCCCACTCACGAGGGGCGACACGCCGATCGGGATTTATTGTGGAATCTGGGGTTTGCGCTAGACGGCCGGATACTGTCCGATGATGGATCCGGTGCGCAATCCGTTCGCCCCCGGCGCGGGCCAGCGGCCACCCGAGCTGGCCGGCCGAGACCGTGAGCTGGCCGCCTTCGAGGTAGTTCTGGAGCGGGTGGCCCGTGGCCGCCCGGAACGGTCTCTGGTGCTGACGGGCTTGCGCGGGGTGGGCAAGACGGTGCTACTCGGCGAGCTTCGCTCGATGGCGATGCGCCGAGGGTGGGGCGCCGGCAAGGTCGAAGCCCGGCCGGACGGCGGGTTGCGCCGCCCACTGTCGGCCGCGTTGCACCGGGCGGTGCGTGATCTTGCGCTGCGCCACCGTGCCCCGGACCGGGTTGACGAGGTACTCGGGATAGTGAAGGCCTTCGCGCTGCGGGCCACGCCGCGGGACGCCAAGCTCCGGGATCGCTGGCAGCCGGGCATCGACGCACCAACCGTCACCGGCCGAGCCGATTCCGGGGACATTGAGATCGACCTGGTGGAGCTGTTCACCGAAGTCGCCGAGCTGGCCGCCGACGTCGGCACCGGGGTGGCGCTGCTGATCGACGAGATGCAGGACGTCGCACCCGATGACGTCTCCGCACTGTGCGCCGCGTGCCACGAGTTGTCCCAGTCCGGGGCGCCGCTGGTGGTGGTCGGCGCTGGTTTGCCGCACCTGCCCGCGGTGCTCAGCGCGTCGAAGTCCTACTCCGAACGGCTGTTCCGCTACTTGCGGATCGACCGGCTGGACCGCGCCGACGCCGACCGCGCCGTGGTCGCGCCGATCGAGCGGGAGAACGCCGCGATCACTCCCGACGCGCTGGACACCCTGTTCGGGACCTCCGGCGGCTACCCCTATTTCATCCAGGCGTACGGCAAGGCGGCGTGGGACGCTGCCCCGATGTCACCGATCGGGATCATCGACGTCCAGGTGGCCGCCCCCGAGGCCGAGACCGAACTCGCCGTGGGTTTCTTCGGGTCCCGGTTCGAGCGCGCCACTCCGGCCGAGCGGGAGTACCTGCAGTCGATGGCCGAACTCACCGGCGGCCGGGACGAGCCGGTCAGCACCACCCAGGTGGCCGAGACGCTCGGGCGCCGGGCCTCATCGCTGTCCCCAGCCCGGGACAGCCTGCTCAAGAAGGGGCTCGTGTACTCCGCCGAACGCGGGCAGATCGCCTTCACCGTCCCACACTTCGGCCGATTCCTGCTCGGCAGGCTGATCGGCTGAGGCATCCGGGTGCCTCCGAATGGGTGAACAGCCGGTGAGTCGACGGAGAGTTGTAACAGTGCCCCGGCGCGTGTCGATGACACTGGTAGCCCCGTGATGCTGTTGGACCCCCGACCCGGCAGCCTCACGGGGCCTTCTTTTTGTCCCCGTGCCGTACCGCCGGTGCCCCGCAAGCGGCGCCGACCGCAGCACGTACCCTCTTCGCCGTGCCCGTGCCCGATAGCAAGCTCGAGATCCAGATGCTGCACGACCGCGTGATGGTGCGCCTGGTCGGTGAGGAAGGCGAGCGCCGCAGCAGTGGGGGGATCCGCATCCCAGCAACGGCCCAGGTGGCCAAGCGGTTGTCCTGGGGTGAGGTGTACGGCGTCGGCAACCACGTCCGCACCGTCGGAGTCGGGGACCGGGTGCTGTTCAATCCGGATGACCAGTTCGAGGTCGAGGTCCGCGGGTGCGCGTACCTGGTCATGCGGGAGCGGGACCTACAGGCGGTGGCCACCGACCGCGCCGAGCACGGACCAGGCCTGTATTTGTGAGGTCACCCGACAAGCCGGCGCAGCCCGAGCCATGGCCGTTGTTCGACAACCCGGCCCGAACCGGGCACGGACTCACGACCGAGATCCCGCGAATCCTGGGAACACCGCTGCACCAGTCCGACCAAAACCGGGCCCTGCGCCGTACCGGGATCTTCATAGCCGGCGTGCTCGGGCTGCTGGCGTTGGCCTACTTCATCGACCTCGCGATATCCTCCGGCGACGTGCCGCGCGGCGTCACCGTCGCGGGCGTACCCGTCGGCGGGATTACCCGGGTCGCGGCCGAGCAGCGGCTGCGTGACCAGCTCGAGCCACGGCTGAGCCATCCGATCACGCTTGAGGCCGGTGACGTCAATGCCACCCTCGACCCTGCGCGGGCTGGTCTCACCCTGGACTGGCCCGCCACCGTCGACCAGGCGGGCAAGCAGCCGCTGAACCCCTGGACCCGGCTGAGCTCGCTGTGGCGGACCCGGGAGATCAGCGTGGTCACCGCTACCGACCGAGCCGCTCTCACCGCGGCCCTGCAAGGGCTACTGAGCACGACCGACCGGGAACCGATCGAGGGCACCATCCACTTCGTCGACACCCGGCCGGTCGCGGTCGAACCGCGGACCGGTCAGCACCTCGACGTCGCCGCCACCACCGACCTCATCCTCATCCGAGGGATCCGCGGTGGCACCGTGCGCGTCCCCGTGACGACGCAGCCCGTCCGCACTACTGCCGACGGGATGCGGGCGACGCTGCACGACATCGCCGAACCCGCCGTGTCGGCCCCGGTCAAGGTCACCGGTGACGGCCACGACGCCCTACTCATGCCCGACGTCATCGCGGCAGCGCTGCGGTTCGCTCCGGACAGCCGGGGCGGCTTGACCGCCACCATCGACAATCCCACCGTGATCGCCGCGCTGAACCCACAACTGCTCTCCACCCAGAAGCCTGGCAAGAACGCCGAGGTCCTGATCCAGAACGGCGCGCCGGTGGTACTGCCCTCGGTCGACGGCCGCGGCATCGATTGGGCCGCCAGCCTGCTACCGCTGCTCGACGTGCTGCGCAACTCCGGAGCACAACGTTCCCTGGCTGCCAGCTACGTCACGCTGCCGCCGACGCTGAGTACCGCGCAGGCCACTGCGCTCGGAATCACCACCCAGATCGCTACGTTCACCACCGGCGGCTTCGCCACCGACTCCGGGGTGAACATCCGGCGTGTCGCCGAGCAGGTCAACGGCGCGATCCTGCGGCCCGGAGAGACCTTCAGCCTCAACGGTTACACCGGACCCCGCAATGCCGCGTCCGGATACGTCGACGCCGGCATCATCGACCACGGCCGGCCCAGCCGGGGCATCGGCGGCGGCATCTCCCAGTTCTCCACCACGCTCTACAACGCCACGTACTTCGCGGGCCTGACCGACATCGAGCACAAGGAGCACAGCTACTACATCAGCCTCTATCCGGCGGCCCGGGAGGCCACCGTGTTCGAGGGCGCCATCGACGTCAAATTCCGCGACGATGCGCCTACCGGCATCCTCATCCAGACGGCGTGGACACCGACCTCGATCACGGTGACGCTCTGGGGCACCAAACACGTCGACGTCGAGTCGATCACCGGGCCGCGGACCAACTTCATCGACCAGAAAACCGAGACGATCACTGGTCAGCCGTGCATCGCCACGGCGGGGGAACGCGGATTCACCGTCACCGACACCCGGGTAATCCGTGACGCCAACACCCACGCCGAAATCAGCCGCCACACCCGCAAAGTCGTCTACGACCCCGAACCCCAAGTCATCTGCGCGCCCTAACCCCGTCGCCGTCATCCCACCGACCAGCGCTCCTGTTCCCGAACTCAACAGCAGCGCTGTCCACGCCCGGCCCAACAGCTCTGCTGTTGAGTTCGGGAGGCTCAGAGCAGAGCGACCCGGGGTCAGAAGGCGGCTTCGGGGAGGTCCATGAGGGTGTTGTCGGTGGCCTCGATGATCGCCCGGCGGGACGTCAGCTCGGGCAGGATGTTGCGGGCGAAGAAGCTCGCTGCGGCCACCTTGCCCTGGTAGAACGCCTCATCTCGGCTGGTCACCTCGCCGGCCAACGCCGTCAGCGCCACCTCGGCCTGGCGCAGCAGCAACCAGCCGATCAGCAGGTCGCCCGTGCTCATCAGCAGGCGCACGGTCTGTTGGGCGACCTTGTAGGTGTTGCGCGGATCGTGTTGCGCCGACATCGCAAAATTGATCATGGCTCCGAGCATCGCCTGCAGATCACCCACCGCAGTGGCCAGCAATGCCCGTTCCTCCTTCAGCCGGCCATTGCCGCTGCCGGCGTCCAGGAACGCCTCGATCTCCTTGTTCAGGTGTCCGATCGCTTGACCACCGTCGCGGACGATCTTGCGGAAGAAGAAGTCCTGAGACTGGATGGCCGTTGTGCCCTCGTACAGACTGTCGATCTTGGCATCTCGAATGTACTGCTCAATGGGATAGTCTTGCAGGAAACCCGATCCGCCCAAGGTCTGCAGCGACAGGGTGAGCATCTCATAAGCGCGCTCGGAACCGACGCCCTTGACGATGGGCAGCAGCAGATCGTTGACCCGGGTGGCCATCTCGGCGTCTGGGCCACCGATCTCCACCGTGTCCTGGTAGCTCGCGGTGTAGAGGTACAGCGCACGCAGACCCTCGGTGTAAGCCTTCTGCAGCATCAGCATCCGGCGCACGTCAGGATGGTGAGTGATCGTCACTCGTGGGGCGGTCTTGTCGCGCATCTGGGTGATGTCGGCGCCCTGCACCCGCTGCTTGGCGTACTCCAGCGCGTTGAGGTAGCCGCTGGAAAGCGTCGCGATCGCCTTGGTACCGACCATCATCCGGGCGTACTCGATCACCTGGAACATCTGCGCGATGCCGTTGTGCGCATCGGCGAGCAGCCAGCCGACCGCAGGAGTGCCGTGCGCGCCAAAAGTGAGCTCGCAGGTGGTGGAGACCTTCAGGCCCATCTTGTGCTCGACGCCGGTCACGAACACGCCGTTACGGGCACCGAGCGCGCCGGTGTCGGAGTCGAAGTGATACTTCGGCACCAGGAACAGCGACAAGCCCTTGGTCCCCGGCGCCGGAGTGATGCCTGGACCCTCCGGCCTCGCCAGCACCATGTGGATGATGTTGTCGCTGAGATCATGCTCGGCCGAGGTGATGAAGCGCTTGACGCCCTCGAGGTGCCACGAGCCGTCGGGCTGCTGGATAGCTTTGGTCCGTCCCGCGCCCACGTCCGAGCCCGCGTCAGCCTCGGTGAGCACCATTGTCGAGCACCAGCCCTTGTCGATCATCAATTGGGCCCAGCGCTGCTGCTGGGCGGTGCCGTTGCGGTGCAACACATAGGCCATGCTGGGACCACTCATGTACATGAACACCGCCGGGTTGGCACCCAGCATCAGCTCCGACGCAGCCCAGCGCAGCGTGGACGGCGCACCGAAGCCGCCCAGCTCGGACGGCAGATCCAGCCGGTACCACTCCCCGTCCCAGAGCGCCTGGTATGACTTCTTGAACGCGGCCGGGAGCTCGACTGTGTGCGCCTCGGGGTCGAAAGTCGGAGGATGGCGGTCGGACTCGGCGAAGGACTCCGACAGCGGCCCTCGGGCCAGCCGGTCGAGCTCGACGAGGATGTCGTGCGCGGTGTCGCGGTCCATCTCGGCGTACGGGCCGACGCCCATCCGTTCCTGCACCCGGAGCACCTCGAACAGGGTGAACTCCAAGTCGCGGAGGTTGCTCTTGTAGTGACTCATGTCTTCGCTCCGACGCAGTCGTAGACCGGTTCTACTCACCGGTAACCGCAGTTTATTACTGGTCGGTAACCCCGGCAAGTCCGACATGCCGCGTGCTGAGCTCGCTGCGCCACCAAGATCAAAAAAATGAGTTTTCCTCGACCAGATGAGTCGACTAGATCCCACTTCGTAGGGAACACCTCAGTGGATACTCGACACGAGAGGAGAGCCGTGATGACACTGCCAGCGCGACGGGGCCGCTACCCCACTCGCCGGTGGGACCCGTTGGCGGGCTGCCCGGGTTCGACGACTTGTTCGATCAGATGAGTCGGATGTTGACCACCGCGTTTCCCGATGTAGCAAGGATCAGCGTCAATTCCTGGTCGCCGCCGGTGGACATACAGGAGACCGATGACGACTTCCTGGTCGAGGCGGACCTGCCCGGCGTGCGTCCAGACGACGTCACGATCGATCTGCAGGGTAGGGACTTGCGCATCGGCGGGGGTACGGCGGGGTCGAGCCGGACGACGCCGACCAACAGCGGGTGCGCCGATCGGGCCGCTTCGACTACCGGCTGACGCTGCCCGGTGAGGTCAACAGCGACGGCTGTACAGCCGATCTAGAGCACGGTGTATTGCGGTTGCGACTACCCAAGGCGTCCTCCGGCGTCCGGCAGCGCATCCCGGTGCAAACCCGCCGAACTGAACCCGATTCCGGCAAGGCAGCAGCCGGCAAGGCCGCAGACACCGCCGAATCCACCAGTAAGAAATAGCGTGACACACGACAGACCGCGATTGATCGACCCGGCAGCCTCGACCGCCACCTCTCGTAGACCACCAGCTATTACGACCCTGCGTCTGATCGCCTGCCTCGCCGCAGTCGCCTAGCGGTCGGCGTCGCGATTTCTCTCGTCGCCCTGCACATTCATTACGCCACTGACACCGTCGCCAGCTACTGCGTTGCTCTCGCCACCGTGCCCGCAGTGGCGCTGGTCCTCGATTTCCTCGGGCCTCTGCTTCTGGTCAGAAGGGGTTGTTGAAGCCCGGCCGAGAGGAGTCATCGATCTCCATCGCCGGAACGCCGCTTGTCGTGGTGTTGTCTTTCACGGTGCAGCGGGTGGAGCTGTTGGTGATCATTACGCCATGCTTGAGGTTCGGTCCGAGCAGGTCGTTCTTGCGCACGTCGACGTTGGGCCAGCGGCGCAGATACACCGCCTGATCACCGTTGGTCGCGCAGTCATTGCCGATGAAGGTGATCGACGGGGAGCCTGCCGGTGCCTCACTGTTGCCGCTTTCGTCACCCGTGGCGATCAGGCAGGTCTCCGCCACGTTGTGGCAGGAGTTACCCACGATCGCGACATCGAAGGTGGCTGAGTGGCCGGTATCGAACGTCTGGAAGCAGTCGGGGTGCGGAGCGCCCGGCGGGCCTTTGGCGGGGAGGTTCTGAATCGAATTGCTGACTATCCGGAGTCCATTGCCGTAGAAGCGCACACCATCTGCATCCCCATCGCCGCCTACGACCGTTTCGCTCACCAGGTTCTCGCGCACGGTGATGCGCTGACCGCTGATGGAGATGCCGGTCGTGGCGGCATGGGTCACGGTGTTGGACTCGATGGTGGAGTCGGTGCAGGTAGCGCAGACGATCCCGCCCCGCTGAGTGTCACGAACCGTGTTCTTCTGCACGACGAGGCCCGTCCCCGCGAGCAGCAACTCGCCACCACCAACGACCGTGAATCCCTGGATGATGACATGATCGGCGAGGACGTGGAGTTGGTGAACCGTGATGTGCCCGTCAGATACCAGCCTGATCGGGTCTTTAGGGGTTCCGGACCTGGTCAGCGTCAGATCCACGTTGGCGAGATCACCACCGAAGAAACACAACATATCTCCGGGGCCACGGTGTTGAGCGCAGCCCGTGCCTCGTCGATGTCGTTGATCGTTCGGGTGCACGGTTCGTCGGCGAAAGCGACTCTGGCGGTGAGCAATCCCATACCGAGCAGCGCGACAGCGCACACTGACATGGTGCGGGCGACCCTGGTCACCGGCACTTCCCCTTGTCCCACACAGAGACACACATCGCGACTAGCGTAACTCTCAGTGCACGCCGTTTACCCGTTGTGCCCGAAGGACACGCGGCAACAATCGACGGGGAAGGATGGGGTTTATGGCTGACCCTAGGACGGCGTGTGCAGGAGTGGATGTGGGCGGCACGTTCACTGATGTTGTGGTGCACGCCACCGGGCACCGGCCCCGCGCCGTGAAGGTACCGACCACCACGGACAACCAGGCGGTCGGTGTGCAGCGCGGTGTCGAGCAGGCATGGCCCGGTGCGGCGTTGCGGCTGCTGCCGCACGGCACCACCACCGCCACCAACGCGGTCCTGCAACGTGCCGTCGCCCGGACGGTGTTGGTGACCACCGACGGGTTCGCCGATGTGCTGCAGATCGCCCGGCAGGACCGGCCCGCGCTCTACGATCTCGCCGTCACCCGCCCCGAGCCGCTCGTGCCACATGAGCGGGTGGTGACCATCGTGGAGCGGACCAGCCCGGACGGCGAGGCGATCATCGCGCTGACCGACGCGGAGATCGGCCGGGTGGTGTGTGCGGTGCGGCGGCTGGCACCGGAGTCGGTGGCGGTGAGCTTGCTGTTCAGCTACGCCAACGACGAGCACGAGCGGCGGCTGTGCGACGCGCTGGCCACGTTGGACGTGCCGATCACCCGATCCAGCGCGCTGCTGCCGGAGTTCCGCGAGTTCGAGCGGACCTCGACGTGCGTGCTTAACGCCGCCGTCGAGCCCGTGATGCGCCGCTACCTGTCCAACCTGACGACCCAGCTCCCCGATCCGACGATCACCGTGATGACCTCGGGCGGCGGCACCGCCGGTCTCGATTTCGCCGCATCCGCCCCGGTACACACATTGCTGTCCGGGCCCGCCGCGGGTGTCGTCGCAGCGGGCGCCGTGGCGCGCTGCGCCGGCTTCGGTGACGCGATCGCCTTCGACATGGGCGGCACGTCCACCGACGTCTGCCTGATCAGGGATGGCCAGCCGGAGGTGTCGACGTCCGCACAGATCGCTGGGTTGCCGTTTCGCACCCCGGCGGTCGGCATCCACACCGTGGGCGCCGGCGGTGGGTCGATCGCCTGGGTCGACACCGGCAGCGCGCTGCGGGTCGGTCCACGCTCGGCGGGTGCCGATCCCGGTCCCGCCTGCTACGGGCTGGGTGGCACCGAGCCGACGGTGACCGACGCGCACTGCGTGCTCGGCCATCTCGACCCGGATCGCGAACTCGGCGGGGGCTTGCGCCTGGACATCGACGCGGCCTTGCGTGCCATCGGTGCGCTGCCGGAGCCGGCCGGTGGGGCGGCCGGGATTCTTGAGGTGGTGCGGGCCACGATGGCTCGCGCGCTGCGCAAGGTCAGTACCGAGCGTGGTGTCGATCCGGCCGGGTTGGCGCTGGTCGCCTACGGTGGGGCCGGCCCGCTGCACGCGACCGCGCTGGCCCGGGAGCTCGGTTGCCGCGCCGTGGTGATACCACCCGCCCCTGGGGTGCTCAGCGCGTTGGGTCTGTTGCTCGCGCCGGCTCGTTATGAGGCGTCCCGGACGGTCATGGCGGCAGCCGGCGAGGACCTCGCCAACACCTGGACCGGGCTGGAAGCGCAGGCTCGCGAGGAGTTGGAACATCAGGGTGTGACGAGCGGGATCACCGTATCTCGGATCGTCGATGCCCGCTACGCCGGCCAGTCCCACGAGCTGCGGATCGTTGCGGAGACCGGGGCGGACCTGGCGCAGCTGCTGCACCGCGCGCACCGGGAGGCCTACGGGTACGCGATGCCCGACGAGCAGGTTGTGGTCGTCACGGTACGGGTGGTGGCGCGGGGTGAGCCGATCCTCTCGCAGCCACCGAGCGACTGGGACCTGGGCGAACCGGCGCCGGAGCAGTCCCGAGATATCGGTGGCGCGGGCTCAGCGCGGGTGGTTTCCCGAGCGGGTCTGTCAGTCGGGGACGAAATCTACGGTCCGGCGTTGATCGAACAGTCGGACACCACCACGCTGTTGGCTAGCGGCGAGGTCGCCGTGGTCGACGACGCCGGCAACCTGGTGGTGCACTTGCCGGCCACAACCGTCGGCTGATCGTCGTTTGCGTGCCGTAGGCGACAGCGGATGTCGTTTCCGGCACTCAAGCGGTGATCAAGCAGTGTTCCAGCCGGTGCTGGTGCCGATCAGGCGTCGAACTAGCCGGCTTGCGCGGCGGCCAACGTCGCTCGCCATTCGGAAAGGCCGAGGGCCAGGAGCGGGCTGCCGGTACCGAGCTTGCTGTCGCGGACACCGACCCAGCCGGGA
Organism: Mycobacteriales bacterium; assembly: GCA_038276315.1. GTDB lineage: Bacteria > Actinomycetota > Actinomycetes > Mycobacteriales > Pseudonocardiaceae. The sequence continues at coordinate 2,048 of JBBPZY010000383.1, read as the reverse complement.
AGCTCGGTGGCGACCTCCACACAGTCGCCCGCCCGGTCGCTTGCCCGCCCTGGATCTCCCGAACTCAACAGCAACGCTGTTCCACGCCAGCACGACAGCCCTACTGTTGAGTTCGGGAAACCTAGAGCTGGGCAGCAACGCAGTGCGGGCCAGACTTCACGGCGCGTTTGTCTGCTGGCTTGTGCGGGCTGGCACTCTGGTTGCTCATGACGACGATCGCGGTACCCGACGCCGGTGGTTGAGATGTCCGGGGTTGAGATGTCCGGGGTTGAGATGTCCGGGGCTGAGATGTCCGGGGCTGAGATGTCCGGGGTTGAGCTGGAGGTGTTCCGGCACGCGCTGGCCGGGGTCGCCGAGGAGATGGGCGTCGCGCTGCGACGCGCGGCGTACTCGCCGAACATCAAGGAACGCGCGGATTGCTCGGCGGCGGTGTTCGACCCGGACGGGGAGATGGTCGCCCAAGCCGAGCACATCCCGGTACACCTGGGCGCCATGCCGGCCAGCGTCCGCGCGGTACTCGACACCTACGGTGAGCTGCAGCCCGGTCAGCAGGTCTGCGTCAACGACCCGTACCTGGGCGGTACCCACCTGCCGGATCTCACGATCGTCGGTGGGGTTTTCGCTGACTCAGACTCAGCGGAGCTGCTCGGTTATGTGGCCAATCGCGCGCATCACGCCGACGTCGGTGGGGCGGCGCCGGGGTCCATGCCGGCGACCGCCACCGACATCGCGATGGAGGGGTTGCGCATCCCGCCCATTCTCATCGCCGACGCCGACGGGGAACGCGACGACGTGGTGCGGCTGATCGCCGCGAACTCTCGGACACCTGGCGAACGCCGGGGTGACTTGAGAGCGCAGTTCGCAGCCAACCACGTCGGCGCCCGGCGGCTGCAGGAACTCGCCAGCCGAATGGGGACGGCCCGGCTCCGCGAGGCCATGGGAGCCGTGTGCGACTACTCCGACCGGCGGGTACGGGCAGCCGTGGCCGAAATCCCGGACGGGTGCTACCGCCATTGCGATGTGCTGGAAATCGGCGCCGGGGTCACCATTCGCGCTGCAGTGACCGTCGTCGGCGACGAGGTGGTGGTCGATTTCGACGGCACCGACCCGCAGGTTCCAGTGAATCTCAACGCGGTGTTCGCGGTCACCCTGTCGTCGGCGATGTTCGTGTTCCGGATGTTGACCGACCCGGACGCGCCGCCCAACGCCGGCTGCTACCGGTCACTGCAGGTGCGAGCCCCGGAAGGCTCCGTCGTGCACGCGACGTTCCCCGCGCCGGTAGCCGCCGGCAACGTCGAGACCAGCCAGCGCATCGTCGACGTCCTGCTCGGCGCGTTCGCCCAGGCAATTCCCGACCGGGTACCGGCGGCGAGCCAGGGCACGATGAACAACCTGCTCATCGGTGCCGGCGGCGGCGGTGACGATGGAAGTCGGCCGTTCAGCTACTACGAGACCCTGGGCGGCGGTGAGGGAGGCACCCCTCACCGGCCCGGTATGTCCGGAGTACACACCGGCATGACCAATACCCAGAACACCCCCGCCGAGGCGATGGAACTGGACTACCCATTGCGGGTGTGGCGCTACGAGCTGCGACCGTCCTCCGGCGGTGACGGCCGGCATCCCGGTGGCGATGGTCTGATCCGGGAGCTCGAGGTGCTCGCCGATTGCACGCTGACCGTGCAGTCCGAACGCCGCGAACACCCTCCGTGGGGCCTGCGCGGCGGACACCCCGGCGCGGTCGGCCGCAACACCCTGCGCCGGGCCGACGGGACCGAGACGGAGCTGCCCAGCAAGGGAACGTGGCAACTGCGCTGCGGCGACCGGGTCCGCATCGAGACCCCCGGCGGTGGCGGCTGGGGAGCCCCCGCATTCTGACGGTGAACCGGCGCACTCTGGGCACTTCCACCCACGTCCGACGGTGGAAATTGAAACTCTGTGCAACGTGATATTCACGCGGAGTGAACAGAGGTAGGGCAAATGGGCGACCGTTGACCGACTCATTCTCACCTGGTTATGATCGAAGTCACAGCTAGACAGACCTGTCTGTG
>JBBPZY010000382.1:0-5176 GCA_038276315.1 Mycobacteriales bacterium | reverse complement strand
GGAGACCCGGCCCTCACAGAACCTCTCCGAGGCACACAGCAGGTCAGCTTGCTTCGGCGTCCGCCCCAACGTCACATGATCATTATCGCGCACCGCAAACGCAGCCGGGTCAGCGACACGCGAAAAACACCAGCCTCCTAGACATCCCCGGCTTGAGACATTCGATCGACGCCTTTCTCACCAACTGACCCACCTGGTCAGCCGCCGGGGTTTACGCTGCCGGAGTGCGGATCTAGCCTGCCGCCATGAGCAGCTTGGACGCTCCAAGCGATGAAGGCGGATCTCACGCCGCCAGCTACCGGCCGCTGATGTCCGAGCAGCGGGCCGCGCGCATCCGTCAATGGCATGAGGGCGCCTACTGCCGAGCGAGGGCCATCGCCGGTGGTGATCACACGTTCTACTATCTCGGTCGGACTCTGGTGGTGATACCGCAGGTTATGCCGATCACGCCAATGTCCTGCCTGCTCGGCGAAGCAGTTCTCGCCGAGGTCAAGGATGGCGACCGGGTGCTGGACATGGGAACCGGCAGCGGTGTCAACGCCGTCCTCGCGTCCTCGCAGCCTCCAAAGCCACCAAGGTCCTCGCGGTGGACATCAACCCGCACGCCCTCACCGCCGCCCGCGACAATGCCGTGCGCAACGGTGTCGCCGACCGCGTCGAAGTCCGCCGCAGCGACGTATTCAGCGACCTCGACGGCATATTCGACCTGATCGTTTTCGACCCGCCGTTCCGCTGGTTCGCCCCTCGCGACATGCTCGAAGCCGCCACCACGGATGAGAACTACGGCGCTATGACGAGATTCTTCCGCCACGCACCGCGGCACCTGGCAGTCGGCGGTCGAATGCTGCTCTTCTTTGGCACCTCCGGAGATCTGGACTATCTTCAGGACCTCATCGACAACGCCGGTTTCCAACGTGAGGTGGTGGCTCAGCGCAGCCTCATCGAAGACGGCTGGCAGATCGATTACTTCACGTTCCACCTGACCGCGTAACCAGTGATCCGACGCGCCACGCACCTCAAAAGGGTGGGGGCTGGTCCGGGTCTGGCGGCGCAGGTGGGGGTTGCGGGTCGGGCTGAGGTGGTGGTCGTTGCAGGATGGGCATGTCGTTGTTGGATCTCGCGAATGGCCAGGGGTGGGGATCGTCGGGTCTGGGTCGGGGTTGGGCCAGGTCGTTGATGATCGGTGGGGGCGCGGTGCGGTAAATCCGGCCCAGTGGGCTGGTCCAGGTGAAGTGACCGGGGTCGGGTTGGTGTAGCCGCCACCGGCCGACGGTCTTGAGCTGGTGGTCGTGGCGGCATAGCGGTCCGGAGTTCGCGCCGGTGGTGGGCCCGCCGTGGGTGTGGTCGACGGTGTGGTCGAGGTCGGCGCTGCGGGCGGTGGCGCGGCATCCCGGGTAGACACACGACCGATCCCGGATTTGGACATGGCGGCGCAGCACCGCTCCGGCGAACCGGGCGCTGGGGTCTTGATCGGTCGGTTCGCTCCAGCCGCAGCGGAGGTACTTGGTGTACTGGGCGGCGAGGTCGGCGGCGACCTCGGTCCACTCACTGCAGGTGTCCGGGTGCGCGGCGAGGTCGGTGAGCAAGGCGACGGGCAGGTGCAGCTCGACGATCCCGCCGCGACACGGCGGCAGCTCACTGGCGGGTGCGGTGTTGTGGGGTCGGCGGCGGGTGATACCCGCGAGGAGCAGTTGCCCGGTGTCGTCGGTGAGGGCGAAGCGCCATTGGGCGGCGCGTTGGGCGGTCACCAGGGTGCGGGCGACCTCGGCGGTGACCGGGCCCCACCCGCCGATCTCACCGGGATACCGGTCGCGCCCGAGCAGGGTTGACAGTCCTACCCGTAGTTCCACCCCGACCCGCCGCGCTGGCTGCGCCGCGCCTGACCCGCTCGCGGCGGGCGCCTCCTCCATCGGTGGTGCCGCACCGTCGTCCCGCGCGGCGACATCGTCGCTCGCACAGTCGCCGGCCGAAGCACTGGTCGCGGGGGTAGCACCGTTAGCCGGGTCAGCGCCGCTGTCCGGTGGCCCCATCGGATCGCCGGGATCTGCGGCGTCACCCGTGTCGTCGGTGTCGTGGTTGGTATCGTCGGTGTCGTGGTTGGTATCGTCGGTGTCGTGGTTGGTGTCGCTGGTGGTGCGGGACAGCAGGTCGGTGATGATCTGGTCGCGGGTGTGGTGCTGCCAGCGGCCGTCGAGCAGACCGAGGTAGATGTCCGCTCGTAGCGGACCGATCCGGCCTCGATGCCCCGCGTGTTTCGCCGCCCGGGCGAGTTCCTCGACGTGCGCGCACGCCGCAGCGGCCTCATCTACCGGTAACGCCGACCCGGTGACGGTGGCGGTGCCGTCCTCGGTGAGATACCCGATCACGGTGCGTTCCCGCACCGCGGTCGCATACCGGCGGGCGGCCCACTCCGGATCCAGCGCGATGGCCAGCTTTTTCATCCGCGCCGCCAGCTCACCGGTCGTGAGCCGAGTTGCTTGGGGCAGCAGCCGCGCGCACACCACCGTGGTCTGCTCGGTGGTCAGGTCAGCGCACAGATCCGCGAATACCCATGCCTTGCTCCGGCAGATCCGACCGGTGTCCAGCGCGGTGAACACCGCGGGCAACCGCAACACCAGGGTCTCGGCGAAGTCAAGTTCCCGGTCGGCCGCACGGCGGGTCCAGGCCAACGCGGCACGGATCTCATCAGCCGCACAGGGCGGCGACTGCGCCAGCCGACCCACCTCATGAGCGCCGGCGTCCGGGTCACACAACCCGACCTCCACCATCGTGGCCAGCAACCGGGCCTGCTCATGGGACAATTGCCGGGCCCGAGCCCGCAATACCTCCACCGCATCCGCACCGGTCAATGCATGAATATCAATCCCAGCCAACAGCGCGCCCAACGCAGGGCCCGGCACCAGCTGCGCCAGACCCTCAGGAATCAACCGCCGCACCATCACAACCCGAACGCTACAAGACAGGTCTGACAGTCCCGGCCACTCAGCTCAACAACCGGATAAAAGCAGCCGGCGCACGGGCCAGTCGTCGATGTGCCGCCACGCCGTGTCCGGCAGTGATTAACTTTCGGGTGTCGGCATGTGCGCCGGCTTGTCGCTGCCCACACGCACGGGCCGAGATTGTTGTGGTGCTTCGCTACGAAGCGGGCCTACCGGATTCCGCAACGCGCGGGTTTGCTCGGTGCGGACGGCGAGCTGATCGTCGTCGGGATAGTCAACACCGACTAGGGAGAGTCCGTGGGCAGGTGCCACCGCCACGTCGCTGGCCCGGGTGGTGTGGCGCAGCAGGGCAGCGGGCCAGTCCGGTGAGCGCCGGCCCTCTCCCACCGCTAGCAACGCGCCCACCAGGCTGCGCACCATCGAGTGGCAGAACGCATCCGCCGCGACGTGCGCGACGAGCAGGTGCGGTTCGTCGCGGGTCCACTCGAACCGCTGCAGCGCGCGCACCGTGGTCGCGCCGTCCCGGCGGCGGCAGAACGCGGCGAAGTCGTGCTCGCCGAGCAACAGTGTGCTTGCCGCGTTCATCGCAGCGTCGTCGAGCCGTCTGGGGTGGCTCAGTGTGTCGTACCGGCGGAGCGGCGCGACACCCCACGACGCGTCGCAGACCCGGTACCGGTAGTGCCGCCGCAGCGCGGAGAACCGAGCGTCGAAGGTGCGCGGCACCCGCCGCACCGAGAGCACCCGAACGTCCGGTGGCAGCAGCCGAGCCAGCCGGTAGGCGAGCTGGTCGGGCAATAGCGTCTCGGGCGGCACGTCGAGGTGCGCAACCTGCGCGGTGGCGTGCACGCCAGCGTCGGTGCGCCCAGCAACGGTGAGGTTGGCCTCGATCCGCGCCACGGTCGCCACAGCACGCTCGACAACGCCCTGGACGGTGCGTCGCTCGGGTTGCCGAGCCCATCCGGAGAAGTCGGACCCGTCGTAGCTGATATCCAACCGGTAGCGCCGGAGCCCGCCATCCCCAGTGGGGACAGCGGGCTCCGGCAGTGCGTCGATCGGGGTCAGGATCAGTCCTCGTCCCCCTGCGCAGCGGGCGACGGCGTCGCTTCCCCAGCCGGGGCCTCCGGCTCAGCAGAGCTGCCTGCGGCAACCGGCACCTCCGCGGTAGCCGGGGCATCCGCCGTCTTGTCAGCCGCCTGCGGCCCCTTCGGCCGAGCCTTGAAGGCCTTGCGCTGGACCTCCTCGACCTCGGCCGCAGTGCGCTCGGTGACCAGCGCGATGATCGCCATCGGCGCGTTGTCGCCCTTGCGTGGCAGGGTCTTGAGGATTCTGGTGTAGCCACCCGGCCGGGTCACGAACTGCGGACCGATCTCCGCGACCAGCTTGTGCACCACGTCCTTGTCCCGGATCACCCGCATGATCTCGCGACGATTGTGCAGGTCCCCTATCCGGGCCTTGCTGATCAACCGCTCGGCGAACGGACGCAGCCGTTTCGCCTTGGCCTCGGTAGTGGTGATCCGGCCGTGAGCGAACAGCGATGTCGCCAAATTGGCCAGCATCAACCGCTCATGGGCCGGCGACCCGCCGAGCCGGGCACCCTTCGTCGGCGTTGGCATTATGGTTCCCTTCGGTTGCCACGTGAGTGCTAGAGTTGTTCGGTTTCGGCGTAGTCGTGGCCGTCGTCGGAGCCGTAATCGGGACCATTTTCAGCCCCGTTCTCGCTGCCCTCGCCCCACCCGTCGATCGAGTATTCTGCCGCCACCGCCGAGGGGTCGAATCCGGGCGGGCTGTCCTTGAGCTGCAGACCCAGACCCGCCAGCTTCAGCTTCACCTCGTCGATCGACTTGGCACCGAAGTTGCGGATGTCCAGCAGATCCGCCTCGCTGCGGCTGACCAGCTCGCCGACGGTGTGGATACCCTCGCGCTTGAGACAGTTGTAGGACCGGACGGTGAGGTCCAGGTCCTCAATAGGCATGGCGAATGCCGCGATCGTGTCCGCCTCGGCCGGTGAGGGGCCGATTTCGATGCCCTCCGCCTCGACGTTGAGCTCGCGGGCCAGGCCGAACAACTCCACCAGGGTGCGCCCGGCCGAGGCCAGCGCGTCCCGCGGCGTCAGCGACGGCTTGGTTTCCACGTCCAGGACCAGCTTGTCGAAGTCGGTTCGCTGCTCGACCCGGGTGGCCTCGACCTTGTAGGTCACCTTCAGCACCGGCGAGTAGATGGAGTCCACCGGGATCCGG
>JBBPZY010000381.1:0-10710 GCA_038276315.1 Mycobacteriales bacterium | reverse complement strand
CGATGTCGGGGAACGTCCGCAGCCGCTCCAGCTGATCCTCAGAGAACATCCGCGTCGACACAGACCACCCCCACGCCAGAAACAGGCAAACGGTACGAACCGTAGCGGTGGATGATCAAAGAAGCCGACACCGGCCCCCGCGTCAGAGCTGGTCAGGGATATCCGACCAAAATTTCCCCAGGACAACTGGGACCCCGAGTGCGGTGGCTGCCGCGCTGCGCAGACGCACCGGGCCTCGAAGTGATTTGGACCCGTATCCGGCGTTAGAGACTATTTCTGCTGGTCAAAGGGTCGTTAGCCAACTTGAAGCATGACGATCAGCTAGGCGGCACACCCAACCAGACAACGCCGTGAGCAGCGCAAACGCGGCCCACCGCCGGATTTCGCTCGATGTCACTCCGACCCCCGAGCCTGCTGGCCGCCACTCTAAAGCACGAGCAGTTGACAACGAGCGTCAGCTACGGTCGATGAAGCTCAGGCCGAGGCAGACCCAAAGATGAAGCTCTCGGTATGTGACTAGTGGAGGCGAACATGAGTGATCATCCGATCCCCGACTGGGATCCCCGAGATGTCTGCGTCCTTCGCGATCAGCGGCGTGCCTACGATGAGCTGCGCGAGCGTTGCCCCGTTGCCTACGACAGCTTCCTGGGTTGGTCGCTGTCGCGGCATCACGACATTATGAGCGTCGTGGCCGATCCCGAGACCTATAGCAGCGCCTCGGAGTATCGCGCCGTGCCCAACGGCATGGACCCTCCTGATCACACTCGGTACCGCCAAGTTTTGGAGCCGTATTTCCGGCCTGAGCAGATGCGAGCGCTCGAGCCACGCTGTCGACGCATCGCAGTTGACCTGGTGCAGGCATGTTTGAGGAGCGATGACGTGGAGTTCATCGCCGAGTTCACCCAACCCTTCGCCTTTAAGACGACGCTCTGCACGTTCGCGGGCTGGTCGTTTGACACGTGGACGGATCTGCGTGACTGGGCAGGACGAAATCAGGCGGCGGCATTGTCGCCGGACAAGGAGACAGGGACGGCGCTGGCTGGCGAGTTCGCTGGATACGTCTGCGACGCGCTGCGGGCGCGTCGGACAACCGGGGTCGATGCCAGTGATGACCTCATCACCAGCTTGATGGGGACTACCGTCGAGGGTGCGGCGCTAAGCGACGAGGACATCGTCAGCGTCCTGCGCAACTGGACAGCGAGTTGCGGCACCGTGGCGGCGGCGTTGGGGATTGTCGTGTTCTACCTCGCGACGCACCCGGGTATGCAGGAGCAGCTGCGCCGCGAACCACCGCTGCTGGCCGCGGCGATCGAGGAGATTTTGCGGGCCGACGGCCCGCTGGTCGCCAATCATCGGACCGCTACCCGCGAGGTCCAGATCGCGGACCGGACGATCGGTGCAGGCGAGGAACTGTCGCTCAATTGGATCGCCGCCAACCGTGATGGAGACGTCATTGACGATCCTGACGCCGTACGCTTCGACCGTGACCAGGGGAACAACCTGTTGTTCGGGGCCGGCATTCACTACTGCCAGGGCGCACCATTGGCCCGTCTTGAGATGCGGGTCGCCACAGAAGAGCTCCTGAGGTGCACCACCACGATCGAGCTCGGTGCCAGCGGGCCGCCGAGAAGAGACGTTTATCCCAGCAATGGATTCCGGGCGATGCCCGTGTGCCTGCGCTGAGCACCCCCGGTCAGCTTCTGGCGGAGGTCTTCGTCGAGGTGAACGGTGGGACACGCAGCCCCGGCACCGGGAGGCCATCTGCTCATCGAGACCAGCGAGCGCCCGGGGTGGCGCTGCGTGGCCGCGGCGGCGCCACCCGGACAAACAAGGAACAGACCGGCGCTGTCAAGTTGTTGGGTGTCGAGCGTGACGAGGGTGTCGTGGGGCGCGGGGTGGCCCTGATCGGGTTGTGTCAGCTAGCCGCGGGAAGGCCGACTACCTCGTTCCAGGTGGCGAAGCGGGATGTCACTTCTCGGCGGTAGGCATCGGCGCGCAGCCGGTGGCGGCGGGGCCGGAAGTGCGGTGATATCCCGCTGAAGGCGGACAGGAACCGCTGCGCGTGACCGGGGGATCGGAATCGTTTCATCGCGCGTTCGCGTTGCCTCGTGGGCTGGTGGGAGTTCTCGGCCCGGGTGTTCAGATACTTCGAGGATCGGTGCTCCACCGAGGGCATCACCACGCGGTGCGCGGCCCCGTAGCTGCGGAGTTTGTCGGTGACCAGCACCCGCGGCACGTACCGCAGTCCCGTGAGCAGGCGCCGGAGGAACTTCTTGGCCGCCGCGGCGTTACGCCGGGACTGGACGAGGATGTCCAGGACGGTGCCGTGCTGGTCCACCGCCCGCCACAGGTAGTGGGTCTTCCCACGGATCTTGATGAATACCTCGTCGAGGTGCCACTTGTCCGAGACCGTTCAGATCTGGGGGAGATCATCTACCTGAGGGCCGGGGGCCGGTCCGGGTCACCGGTCCTCCTTACCCGCCGTGCGCCGACCGGCGCGCGGCTGTTGTGGGTGGCCGGGTTCGCGTAGCTGGGTGCGCAGTTCGGTGATCAGCTCGTCGTAGCGGGCTTGCTGGTCGGCTAGCCGCTGCGCGTTGTGGTTGCGCTCGGCCTCGGTGGCGGCGTGTGCGGCGGTCAGTTCGGAGCGGACGCCGGCCAGCTCGGCGCGGTGCTCGGCGGCCTGGGCCTGCCAGTGTTCGACCTGGGCGCGTGCCGTGGTCAGCTCCCCGGTGCGGTGCTCGGCTTGGCCGGCGGTGTGGGTGGCATGTTGCTCGGCGGTCTCGGCTCGCCGGCGTTGGGCCTCCATCGTTTTACGCTCGGCCGCCAGTTGGTCGGCGAGTTCGGTGCGTGCGGCCGCCAGGTCGGCGGCTTCGGCCCGGACGGTGGCCAGCTGCTCGCGGAGCGCCTCGATCTCTGTCCGGGCGTTATCGAGCTCACCGGTGGTGGCGTCGAGGCGTTGGCTGGTGCGGTCCCACTCGGCCTGCACCGTCTGGGTCTTCGCCCGGGCGGTGTCGAGCTCTTCCGGCAACCGCGTCGCGGTGGCGGTCAGCTCGTCGCGCTGGCCGATCGCCTGGTCACGGGCGTGTTCGGCGGTTTCCAGCCCTGTGAGGGCCTCCTCAGCGGCGGTTTCCGCGACGGTGGCCCGCTCGTCGGAGTCCTGCGCGGCTCGGGTGGCCTCGCGGGCGGCCAGGATCGCCTGGTCGCGTTCGGTTTCGGCGATGTCGACCTCGGCGCGGGCGGCTCGGTGCGCGGCCGAGACCTCGGCGGCCGCGGCGGCGGGGTCGGCCGCGGTGTGCACAGCGTGGGTGATCTGCCCGGCCAGCGCGGTCATCCGGGGGTCGTGACCGGTCACCGCAGCGGCCACGTCGGCCAGCAGCAACTCCAGGGTCATCCGCGCGGTGCTCACCGGTCGGGCCTCACCGCCATAGGTCCCCTGCGGCTGGTCGGGGTCACCCGAGGCCGTCGGGGTGTCGTTGGTGCCTGGCGCGGTCAGGGTGATCTGGCCCTTGCTCAACCGGTGCGCGGTCAACCGCGTGTGCTTAAGACCTTCGACGGTCTGCCCGCAGTACTTCGGTGGCGCTCCCCTGCCCGTGTAGGGCATCCGGTTGGTGCAGCCAGCAATCCCGCAGGTCACCCACCGCTCGGTGGCGGCGGCGCTCTCGTTCGCCATGCTCCCATGCTGGTAGTAATGTATCGTTTTGTCAATTAGTTCTCTCAGCGTTACGTATTCTGAGATACGTTAGTTACGAAACGTTGCCGGTGACCTGTCGGCGGGCGCGGAGGGTGGCGGCGAGGGTGGCCTTGGCCATGGCGCGGGTGGTGGAGTTGGCCGGGGGCCGGGCTGTGCGGCCGTGTTCGGTGATCCGGCGGGCGGTGAGGGCGCGTTCCCCGGGTCGGAGCAGCGCGGCGCCGGCTCGGCCGTGACGGGCGGCGATGTGGGCTCGGGCGGCCTTGGTAGCCGCAACGTCGGCTAGGCGAGAGGTGTAGTGACCGGGCAGGATCACGCCCTGGGTGCTGCGCCAGGCGGCGAGGCGGGCGGAAATGAACACCGTGGGCGCGGCGCCCCGATCGGCGGAAATCGGTACGCTCGGGGGCTGGCCGAACACGCTGGGTCGGTGATCCATCGCGTGGACGATGTCGCGGTTGGTCCACCCCGCTGACCAGTAGGGCTTGCACAGGTGTCGGATGAGTTTTCGGCTACAGCGGGCGAAAACCGGCAGCCTGCGACGCAACCAGTCGGCCGCAACGAGCATGGCATACCTGCTGGTCGGGACGGTGAGAGCCCAATCCGGCCTAGTCCCCTGGTCCGAGCCCGCCCGAAGGGCGGTCCTTTGATGTTGTCTCGGGCTTTCCCCCCCGGATGTCGCTGGGATTACCCCCAAGTTATCCACAGGTTCGCTCGCGCGCGTAAAACCACCAACCCAACTGTTCTTAAAAACCAAACAGGACCAAGAAGGGCTGCCATTTGTATCCACAGGGGATCGGGGTTGATCTTGTGCCTGGTTGGATTGGCTGAGCCGGGTGCTGTCGGCCGCAGGTACTGGAGGGGCTGAACCCGCCGGGAGCGGACCCATGGTGGCCGGGTCGTCCTCGGCGGGATCGGCTGGCGGCCCGGCCTCGGGGGAGCACGGTGGGGAAGCCTGGGTGGCGTCGGCCGCGGGGAGGCAGTCAGGGGCCATCTCGGTGGTGTTCGGCGTGGCTTGGTCGGCAAGGTCGTCCACCAGCCGCTCGCAAGCGCGGTGGCGCGCCTCCTGGGCTGTCAACGGGATCCGCAGCCCATACACCGCGGCCCGGTTACCGGCCAGCTGGGCGAGCACCATCGGCCGGTGCGCCGGTGTCGAACCGTGCTCCAGATGCGCCAACCAGCCCCGTACTCGCAGCTCTTGGAGCCACCGCGCCACCGTCCGCTCGCTAAGTCCTGAGCGGGCCACCAACCGAGCCCACGTCGGGCGCGACTCCAACGTTTCCCACCCGGCGTACAGCGCCACCAGACGCGCCACCGTCACCAGATTCGCCCGACCATCGGCGCGGATGTCCCGCACCCAGTCCTGACGCCGCAACGCCGAGAGCCAATGCCGCTGATCTCGCGGATCCCACGACGGCACCGTGACTGTCGGCGCCGGCCCCATCTCCCCCGCGTCCGGGAACCCACCATGCGCCGCCCAACACGGCCCACCGACCACCGCCCGCAACACCGTCGCCCGCGGCCGGCCCACCCGCACCTGGCACGTCACGCACAGATCACCCGCCACCATCGGCGACCCACATGACGACGAAACGTCGCCGTCGGCCCGTTCCCGGGTCGAGCCCATACCGGCGGCAGTCGTCGGTTCGGCGGACAGCGTGCGGGCTGGCACGGCAGCGGAAGGTGGTATGAGTGGCGTCTGGCCCCCCGCCCGCGTGTCATCGGGCCATACGGGACCGCGCCGGGGTTCCCCTGTTATGGTGACTCCAGCGTGTTTGGTGCGCTGACACTCGCTCGGCCGGGGTGTGCTGGGTAGGCGACGACCCGGTCGATTGAGATCAGCGGTGTGTAGGACGGGGACGCCTCGACATCAAGTCGAGGCGTTTTCCTTATGCGCTAAGCGATAGAACCTCCTGGTCGCCGTAGGGGACGCCGCGACCTTGCGGCTGAGTAGCAGGCCCACCACATCGTTGAAGCTCAGGACGTTGGACTTGGGTGCCGGTCCGCAATACAACTGGGCTCTGAGTTGTCTCCCGTGCACCGCTGGCTAGGAACGACAGCCCATTGCGGCGGGTCTGTGGACACGTTCGGGAGCTCTGGGCCGCGTCAGATCGCTCGGTGCGGGTGCCGGGGCGGGACCTTTGGCGTACGCGTAACCAGCCGGCCGTCTCATTGCGTCCGTCGACCAGGGCCTCCCGGTACTGGTCAACGGGCCAGCAGGAGTTGGCTGAGGCAAGAGCGGCTTCGCTGCGACTCTGATAGCGGCCGCGGACGTCACCGTCTCTGAAGAATTTGGATATTGCTGGGGACAGCGGACGGGACACGCCGCGCGCGTGCCGGTACGCTGAAGGTGCCGGTGATATGGTGGTCCTCCAGTGGTGAGTACAACCGCTCCGAGATCAGCCGCCAAGCACACTCGGGGCGGTTGTTGCTTGTTCTGAGCTAGGCGCTCCTCCGGTCGATCAACGGGAGTTGGTCAGGAACAGGCTCGGTCAGTGCCCAGAGTGGACGGCCGGTGTCGTCGACCTCGTCGCGCCGTACAAGCTCCGCCAGGTAGCCGCTGAGGCTCATGTCGAGCGCAGCGGCAGCCTGATGTGCTTTGGCATGTTCGGTCCTCGTCAACCGCGTCCCGGTGTACAGCGCTGCGCGATCGTCGTCCGTAGCGCGCGGCCCACCACCTGACTGCCGCGTTCCGCGAGGTGCACCCATTCGAGCCATGACGCGAAGTGTGCCGCACTTGCGCTAGTAATCGAGGTAACTCTCGACGTTCGGCGCGTCGGCGTGTCGGAATCCCCCGCGTCATCTTCAGCCGTCTAGGCCTGGCCAGCGCTGCACGAGAGAGCGCCTGGGGCTTTTTCATGCCACGGATCCGGCAGGAAAGCCTCGATGCTTTGACGTGCGGAACACTCCTAACCTGCGGCTGGGAACACACGCTCGAAGAGCACTGGGCACATTAGAAAGCTCCAGGTATCCGCTGCCAGCGGTGGTCCCGCGCCACCGGTTCCGGCTGGCGGCCCCCCCGCGTTGGTGCGAGGGAGGCGCCGAAGAGGGCGCAGAGCGACGGTGGTCCCGATGCGAGGGTTGTATCTGACCGACGCGTTGTCGCGGCATTTTCGCAGGTCAAAGCACTACTAAGTGATAGTCCAAGTGATAGTCCAAGTGATAGTTCACCCGCGTCCTTGCATGGACGGACGGGAGACCGCTCGCCCGCGAAGGGGCGTGCTACGGGGGCTCGGACCTAACGTGATAGCGAGCTCAAAGCGTCAGCAACTCCCGCGACACGCCGAGTGGGCTGGTGCTTGGTTGCGGGACCAACTGCGTGAAAAGGTGCCCCAAGCTGCAGGGGAGTGTCAGTTCAAGACGTTGGAAAGTAGGCCGTGGCGATGCACGCTTTGACAGTCGATCGGCAAACCGCGTTGGCCCGCGTCATCGCCGTCACGAACGACAAGGGCGGGGTGGGCAAGACGTCGATCGTGGCGAACCTTGGTGGGCAGCTGGCTGCGGCCGGCTACCGTGTTCTGCTCGTCGATCTCAACCGTCAGGCGAATCTGGCCGATGACCTGGGAACGCGAGGAACGTCAGTGGACGATCAAGGCGAGGGGTTGCTGACCGCCATTGTGCTGGAGGGTCGCCAACCGCTGCCCGTGGCGTTCGGCGTCCGTCCAAACCTCGACCTCGTCTGTGGCGGCACTCGACTTGAGGCGCTGACACCGCTGATGGTGTCCAAGACGATGGGCACGTCGGGTTCCAACGGTCAGAGCCCGTTTCTTGCGCTCGCCGACGTTCTCGCCCCTGTGGCTGAGCACTATGACGTCATCCTCATCGACTGCCCACCGGAGAACTTCATCCTCACCGACTTAGCTTTAGGTGCCGCCCGGTGGGTGATCATGCCGACGAAGACCGACATCGGGGGACTGGTCGGCATGACCTTGGTGGCTGAGCGGTTCGCCAAGGCCCGGCAGATCAACCCATCTCTTGGTCTGCTGGGCGCAGTGTTGTTCGCGACCGGGACGAAGGCCACGGCCATTCATGCCGGAGCCCGGGCCGCGATCATCGGAGCGTTTGGAGGGCAGAGTCCCCTGTTCACTACTGTCGTGCGGCATGCCGAGCGCACGGCGCAGGACGCCCGCCGGCTTGGCAAACTCGCGCACGAGCTAGAGGCCGAAGCAGCGCAGCAACCGGCCTGGTGGGTGACACTGCGCAACCACGGTGAGCCGCAGGCGCCGCGGCTATCGGCCACAGCGGCGAGCGTCGCAGCTGACTACCGGGAGCTGGCGTATGAAGTGCTCAACGTGCTCCGAAGCATGGAGCAGGCGGGCGCGACGCTCGGGACAGTGGGGGAGCGAGCGTGAGCGACCTCTCCGTCCAGTTTGGGCGATCGGGGGCAGCGCAGGCCCGGGAGCTCGCGGGCTGCTGCAGCCCAGGTCGCCCCGGGCTGCAGCAGCCCGCGAGCAGCCTGATAACTCCACACCGACGGGCGAAGTGTGGACCGAAGCGATTCCGCAGGCCTCCGGCGATGACAACGCAGGACCTCCAGTCGATGACCAGCAAGCAAAGCGATCTACCCCTAATCGGCGGCTCCGGCCCGCACCCGCCGAAATCGATCAGACCCAGTGTTTCCAGATTCCGGTCTATGTTCTGCCTGCGGCTAAAGCCGCAGCTCAGCAGCGGCGCGCGAGGGATCGGGTCACCAACGCAGAAGTCGCCTTCTCGGCGATCGACACCATGTTCTCCGAGCTCCAGCAGCTGCTCCAGTCACGCCGTACCTTCCAACGCAAGGAGGGGAGTCTTTTCCCCTCGCGCCGGCACCGGACCCGAGGTTCCTCCGCTGAGCCCCAATCCCGCAGGGTCGCGTGGGTTCTGCAGGCGACCGCAGAGGAGCTTGGTGTCCTCGATTCGCTCGTTGTGGAACTGGGCGCCGAATCGCGGAGCGAGCTCATCGCGGCCGCGATCGAGGCCCACCTGTTGACCAAGAGCCGTCGCTAGCCGACCGTCTTCCCGGAGCAGGGATGCTCCGGTGGGCCTCCCTACAGGGAAGCTTGTTGGGGGTACTGTGTGGGGATGCGGAAACTCACGGTAAGTGTGGACGATTTCACCGCCGCGTACTTGGAGAGCACCGGCAACGCCAGCGCCTGGGTGCGCCAAGCCGCCCGTTGTGCCGCGTTGGCCGAGGCTGGCCGCTCCTACGGCGCGTTCGAGCAGGCCGCCGGGCTGGTGGCCCCGGAGTACCAAGAGGCCATGCTGAGGCTGCACAGTGCACAGGAAAACGGTGACACCGCCGCATGAGCGTCGAGTACCCCCTGGTCAAGCGCGGTGAGCTATGGCGTCTTGAGACACCGATCAGCGCTGCCAACCGGGTAGTGTTGATCATTTCCGACACCGACTTCGACCGGCATCGAAACCAGGTGCTGACCTGTGACGTCATCAGCACGGACCCTGGCGGGCCACCGCTCACGGTGCGGCTGGATGACTCCGACCCGGTCGCCGGGTGGGTAGTCGGACCGCAGATCGCCAGCACGTTTAAGGGCTACCTGGCCGAGCCGCTCGGCGAAGTTCATGCCAACACCATGATGCAGGTGGACGCGGTCCTCCGGGCCGTGCTGCGTCTTCCCTGATCACCGGACCTGGTTGACGTCGAAGAACGCATAAGGGCAACTCGTGGCTGGCGGAGCTAGGTGCGGAGTGCGGGCCGGCTTCGAGCGCTGCACCGCGCAGGCCGCCGGGGCCTGGTGTAACACTCGGGGCGTGACACCCGACGAGCGACACCCGACGAGCGACACCCGACTAACGACGCTTGACTCTCGACGCTTGACTCTCGACTCTCGACGCTTGACTCTCGACGCTTGACTCTCGACGCCGGCGTAGTCCGTGAGGTACGCGGCGACCGCCGTGGGTGCCGCCGGGACGGGCTCGCTGATGTCGTGCTCGGCGCACCAGGCGGCGAAGTGGCGCAGGTCGGACTGGTAGGCACGCCAGGTGTTCGTGGCGCGGGAGGCCTCGGCGTACGCGCGCATACGGTCGAGCAGCGCGTCAGCCTGGAGGTCGCCCGGCGAGGGGGTCGAAAGCTCCAACCGTGCCCCTCCCCTGGCGTCGATTCTGGCTTGCGATAAGTGTAAGTTATCGGACGTCAGGATCTTGATGGGGGAGGCGACCTGTTCGTCGTTGATGACGCCTCTCGTCACTCCGCCGGACTGCCCACCACCGTACGAGCGGGGCTGCGGTACGCGGCCCTCCGGGCAGCGCTGGCCGCCGCGATGACCCGCTAGCGAAGCGTCAGAATGTTGACGTCAGAATGTTGGCATGGCGAGTGAGCGCACGAGTATGACGGCGGAGCAACTACAAATTGCATCAACGATCGATGCCAGGATGCGGGCCGTTGAACGGCCCGGCGCGAATGCGGTTGTCATCATCGGGGAGATGTTCGACTACATGCCGAGCTTCAAACAGTTGATCGACACGACGACCCCCAGCGAGATGGACGACTTGTGTGATCGCTTTGAAGGGTTCTATCGGTATGCCAAAATCCTCGAAGCCTTGGCCGACGGGATCGAATCCGGCGACATCCCGGTTCCGGAGTAAGGGACGACCGATTACCGTTTGTCGTAGTTAGCCAAGCCATTCGGTCCACCCCCGGGTCGGGTCACGAACCGTGACCGGTCCAGGAGACCTAACGGGCCTCATCGAGGCGACGCTGTGCCTCCTCGATCGCCACCTTCTTTTCCCGGTGCGTCGCCTCAAGCTGGCGCTCACCCTCAGTGACCCGCTGGGCAAGAACCATCGGGTATGCACTGTTAGCGAAGTCAAGCCTTTCACGGACATGGCGGCTGGCGTCGATGTGGTTCGCCTGATCAACGTCCCATTCGATCTCCTGACCTGTAATCCTTGGGTAACTGGTCAGGTCGTTGCCGGTAGCCATGGTTGGCCCTCGGCGAGCATGACGAGGGTGTCGAAGAGGTTGTGGCCGTGTTTAGCGGCGGTGGATAGGTAGCTGCGTATCGCGCAGAACTGTTTGGCCCCGGTGAGGG
>JBBPZY010000380.1:0-12293 GCA_038276315.1 Mycobacteriales bacterium | reverse complement strand
GTCGGTCAAGGGCCGTCTCGGGGGGCGGACCCATGAGATCAGCCGGATGATCGGTCGCGCCCTGCGAGCGTGCATCGACCTCACGGCGCTCGGGGAGAACACCATCTCCCTGGACTGCGACGTCATCCAGGCCGACGGCGGTACCCGCACCGCGGCGATCACCGGTAGCTATGTCGCGCTGGCCGACGCGGTGACGTGGTTGCGGGCGGCCGGCCGGTTGCGCCGCCCGCAACCGCTGTCCTGCTCGATCGCCGCGGTGAGCGTCGGTGTAGTCGACGGCGGGGTCCGGCTGGACCTTCCCTATGAGGAGGACTGCCGCGCCGAGGTCGACATGAACGTCGTGGCCACCGATACCGGTGCGCTGGTGGAGTTGCAGGGCACCGGGGAGAGCTCCACCTTCGCTCGGTCCACCCTGGACCAGATGTTGGACGTGGCGCTCAAGGGTTGTCAGGAGCTGACCGCGCTCCAAGCGACCGCGCTGGCCCAGCCCTATCCCGGTGAGTTGCCCCGGTCGTGAGCCCAGTTCGGGTGCTGCTGGCGACGCGCAACGCGCAGAAGTTGGTCGAGCTGCGGCGGATCCTGGCCTCCTCGGATATCAGCGGCGTGCAGATATTGGGGTACGACGACGTGCCGCCGTTCCCGGAGATCCCAGAGACCGCTCCCACCTTCGAAGGCAACGCGCTGGCCAAGGCCCGTGATGCGGCGGCGGCTACTGGACTGGTCACGGTCGCCGACGACTCGGGCCTGGAGGTCGATGCGCTCAACGGAATGCCAGGGGTGCTGTCGGCCAGGTGGGCCGGCCGCCACGGCGATGACGCCGCAAACCTGCAACTGGTGCTCGATCAGCTAGCGGACGTGCCGGAAGATCGTCGTGGTGCAGCGTTCATCTGCGCTGCGGTGCTGGCCGTACCGCCCGGGGGCGATATATCAGGGTCCGAAACTGTGGTCCGCGGGCACTGGCGCGGCACCTTGACCCGGGCAGCTCGCGGCAGCAATGGCTTCGGCTACGACCCGATTTTCGTGCCGGATGGTGACCGGCGTACCTCCGCCGAGCTGGAGCCGGCCGAGAAGGACGCCCGCTCGCACCGGGGCCGGGCGTTGCGTGCCCTGCTGCCTGCGCTGCGGGAACTGCTTTCGTCCTCCTCCCAGCGGTCGTGATCTCAGTCCACGACCTGCACGACCTGGCCCACCGACAGCTTGCCGAAGAATGTCATCGCAGCGGTGTGGCTCAAATGGATGCATCCCGCTGATGCCTTGCTGAGGCTGCCCTCATGAAAAGCGATACCGGTGTTGGTGAAGAACACAGAGTAGGGCATAGGAGCGTTATGGAATTCCGAACTACGGTGGTTCTTGTCTTTCCACAACACGTGGAACACGCCGGGAGGGGTTCGCTGACCCGGCTTGCCGGAGGTGATCGCGGTGGGCCCGTAGGTGACCTGACCACCGCTCATCAGCCAAGCCTCGTGCCTGCTCAGACTGATACAAGCCGCTACGGACGCTCCGCACGGGGCGGTAGCCGACTGAGCGGCGGCCGCCATCGCGGGAGTGAACACCGCGCATCCGGCGGCAATGG
Source organism: Mycobacteriales bacterium (assembly GCA_038276315.1). Lineage (GTDB taxonomy): Bacteria > Actinomycetota > Actinomycetes > Mycobacteriales > Pseudonocardiaceae. The sequence goes on along the minus strand of JBBPZY010000380.1, from coordinate 10,720 downwards.
CGAGCGATATCATGGCATGGCGAAAGAAATGCATCACAGAGACCCCCTCGGTAACTGAGGATAAGCCTACCGCTGCGACACAGTCCGTACGTAGTGTGTTATTCACCAGTTACGCGTGGTCCGGCCGGCCCCAGGCGGGGGAGGGTGTCCGGTTCCGGATGGGTACGACGCGCCCGCCCGTCAGCTTCGGCCGCGGGCGGTGCCTCCCGGGTGAATCCCCCGAAAGAACACCGATAAGACGCGGTTGCGGCCGATCGGTTGCCTAGCGCAGAGGTCCGATTCGTGATCGGATTCAGTGGTGAACAGTGATGTGTCCCATACCAGCCCAGACGCCGACGCGGGCCACGGTGCCACCGACCGCACCCAGCCCTGGTTTGATGATCTTCCGATCAGCATGGACGCCGTCACTCTGGGGCAGAACATCGAGTTGCACGCGCAATGCCAGCCGCTGGCGCCACTGCTGGGAGTGTGGCGCGGTGAGGGTCTGGCGCAGTACCCATCGCTGCTCGGCGAGTTCCGCTACGGCCAGCAGATCACTTTTGCCCATGACGGCAGGCCGTTTCTGGTCTACGAGGCGCGAGCGTGGCTGCTGAACTCATCCGGTCAGGTGTTGCGCCCGGCGGCCCGCGAGGTCGGGTGGTGGCGGGTGGACGAGGAGGAGACCATCGAGGTGGTGCTCGCGCACATGTTCGGCATCTGCGAGATTTACTACGGTGGTCGAACCGCCGAGACGGCGTGGGAGCTCGAATCCGACGCCATCACCCGGACCGACACGGCCCGCGAGACGACTGCGGCCGCCCGGCTTTACGGCATCATGGAAAATGGTGACCTCGTTTACGCCGAGGAGCGTGCGCTGCGCGGCCTGCCCCTGCAGCCGCACCTCTCAGCGCAGCTGAGACGCATCGCCGGCTAGGTTGCGGTTTGCGTCGCATGTCCGCGCTCGTAATGGCGGGAGTCGTGCAAGACTTTGCCCATGAGTGTCGCGGTGCCGGACGCGCTGGCCGCCGAGATCGTCGCGGTGCTGCGCGGCGCCGCGGGCAGACTCTGATTTCGACGTTGCGGCCTGGTGGCCGGCTGACCCGCCGCCGGCCTTCGAGGTGCTGCTCCCGCCGGGGACAGATCTCGTGGTGCTCAACAGCGCCCCCCTAGAGCTGGCCGGTCGGATCGCGCTGCACGGTCGGGTGCTCTTCGACGACGATCCGCGGGCGCGGGTTCGCTGGACCGCCATTACGCGCAAAATTTACGCCGACGAGCAGCCTCGGCTGCAGCGCAGCCACCGCGAATTCGCTGAAGCCGTCCGACGTGGTCGATGAGGTTCGAATCCTCCGGCTCCTCCGGTCGATCAGCGACGACGTCGCCGTGCTCGGCGCCGAGGCGTCAGCCGATCCCGGCAGACAAGCCGGTCCGCTATGGCTGCGCGGCGTCAAATACACCTTTGTGACGGCGATCGAGGCGAGTGTCGACGTCGCCCAGCACCTGTGCGCGTCGCAGGGGTGGGGTCCGCCCCGCGATAACGGTGATGCGATCAGGCTGCTCGGCGCCCACGGCGTGCTCTGCATTGACCTCCCGGATCGCCTGCGCCGTGCGGTGGGGTTCCGGAATGTCCTCGTGCACGACTACGTCGAGGTTGACGACGGCATCGTGCTTGAGCGGCTCGCGAATCTCTCGGATCTCGACGACTTCGTCGCAGTCGTCGCCGCTTGGGTGCTGCCGCCAGGTTCCTGAGCTTCGACGGGTCAGATCGCCTGTATCCAGGTCCCGTCCTGGTCGGCGACGAGCGCACGCAGATCATGAGGATCACTGGTCAAGACTGTGGAGCCCGGTATAGCGAGGGCTTCAGCGGCAATAAGAGCGTCCGCGGTCTTGCGGCCGCCGGTCCGGCCGAGAAGCCGGCCGGCTTCTCGGCCCGTGTCCGGCGCTGTCGCCGCTGTGCCAACGGCCTTGAGTACCCGGTTCACCGGTGCGTCTCGCGCACCTCCGCGAAGGGTTTCAGCAAGCACCACGACGGGGACCCGGAGCTCGATGCGGCGGTCAATCGCCTCACGCAGGATGGCCCGCGTCCGTGCGTCACCTCGTGACCAGCTGATGACCGCGCCGGAGTCGAGGATCATGCGCTGGGGAACTGATCTGGCCGACCGGTTTGCGGCCATCGCCTGCGGACCTCCTCCTCGATCTCTGTGGGCACCGGGCCGAACTCGGTGTCCATCTCATCGAGTAGTCGGCCGACTCGGGCATGCTGGAGTCTGACCCGCAGCGCATCGTTGATCAACGCCGAGAGCCCGCGTCGGCCAGCCAGCTCGCGAGCCTCGGCAAGCAGATCGGCATCGACGCTGACCGACACCTTCGCGGTGGCCATGCGAGCTATCCTACTACTGGATGTCCAGTAGTAACTTCTTTCCTACCTAGAGGAGGAGCGGTGAGCGAGGTCTGGTTAGGCGACATCCGCCTGCGCAACCGGCTGGTCACCTCCTCTAGCTTGCTCGGCTACGGTGTCTCCGACCCAGGCCTGGTGCCTTACGGGATGAGCCCGATCGCCCGGTTCGTGCCACTGGAGCGTTTCGGCGCGGTCACCACCCGGACCCTGACGGTGCAGCCCCGCGACGGGCACTTCACCAACCGCACCGATTGGCCGTTGCAGGCACTGCCCGGCCTGCTGCGCCGCTACGCCACGGTGCTGCGGGGCGTCGACGGCGGCTGGATCAACGCCTTCGGTTGGTGCAATGTCGGAATCGAGGCTTACCTGCGCGACTACTACCCGCGTACCCGTGACCAGAACACCATCATCTCAGTGGGTGGGTTCGCCGCTGAGGAGTTCGTCGTCCTGGTCGACGCGGTCAACGCGGCAGTGCCCCCGGGCGAGATCGCGGCCGTGGAGTTCAACGTCTCCTGCCCGAATGTCGATCACTATTTCGAGCCCATCCTGGCCGGAGTGCTTGCCGACGCGGTGCCCGCCAGCAGACACCCGGTGATCCTCAAGTTGTCCCCGGACCGCGACTACGTCGGGCACGCCCGCCGCGCCGCCGTCGCCGGAGTCTCGGCACTCACCGCCATCAATACGGTGCGAGCACTTCGGCTGAACCCTCGGACTGGCCAACCGTTGTTGGCCAACCGCTACGGCGGTCTGTCCGGCCGGGCGGTGAAGCCGATCGGGCTGCGGGTGGTCGCCGAGCTGCGCGACGCGGGGATCACCTTGCCGGTGATCGCGACCGGCGGAATCAGGACCTTCGACGACTGCCGGGAGTATCTCTGGGCCGGCGCGGACGCAGTCAGCCTGGGCAGTGCCAGCTGGCTGGCGTCCTATCCCGGCTACACGCTGGCGCCGCTATGGGGTTGGCGGATTCGCTCGCTGCTGCGGAGAATCGAGCTCGTGAGTGACAAACAGTGTTATAGCACCGTTTGCCACTCACGAGCGGCGAAGCCGCCTAAGCTGCCAGCCGATGGCTGATCCGACTACCTACCGTCCGGCGCCGGGGACGATCCCTGATGAGCCAGGGGTGTACCGCTTCCGGGACGAGCGCCGTCGGGTCATCTACGTCGGCAAAGCGAAGAGCCTGCGCAGCCGGCTGAACTCCTACTTCGCCGACCTGACTGGGCTGCACCCGCGTACCCGGCAGATGGTCACCACGGCGGCCTCGGTGGAGTGGACGATGGTCAGCACCGAGGTCGAGGCGCTGCAGCTCGAATATAACTGGATCAAGGAGTTCGATCCCCGATTCAACGTCCGGTATCGCGACGACAAGTCCTATCCGGTGCTGGCCGTAACGCTTAATGAAGAGTATCCGCGCCTGCAGGTTTACCGCGGGGCCCGCAGGCGTGGGGTCCGGTACTTCGGGCCATACGCGCACGCCTGGGCGATCCGGGAGACGCTCGACCTGCTCACCAGGGTTTTCCCGGCCCGGGTCTGCTCGGCCGGCGTATTCAAGCGACACGGTCAGATCGGCCGGCCATGCCTGCTTGGTTACATCGATAAATGCTCGGCTCCTTGTGTGGGTAACGTCACCGCTGAGGAGCACCGCGCCATCGTCGACGATTTCTGCGATTTCCTGTCCGGGCGGACCGATAAGATGATCCGCCGGTTGCAACGGGAGATGGATGCGGCCGCTGCCGAGCTGGAGTTCGAGCGTGCCGCGCGGCTGCGTGACCACCTGGGGGCGTTGCGCCGGGCGATGGAGAAACAGGCGGTGGTGCTCGGTGACGGCACCGACGCGGACGTGATCGCCTTCGCCTGTGACGAGCTCGAGGCTGCGGTGCAGGTTTTCCACGTTCGGGGTGGACGGGTCCGTGGCCAGCGGGGCTGGGTGATCGAGCGCGTCGAGCAGGTGGACCTGGTCAGCCAATTCCTGACCCAGTTTTACGGTGATCAGGCCGAGCTGGGCAGTGCTGAGGATGTCGCTGCCGACGCCCCGGTGCCGCGCGAGGTGCTGGTGCCGCAACTACCCGAGGATGCCGACATCCTGGCCGAATGGCTTTCCGGCCTGCGCGGTGGCCGGGTGGCACTGCGGGTACCGCAGCGCGGCGACAAGCGGTCGCTGGCCGACACCGTGGCGCGCAACGCCGCGGAGGCTTTCGCGCAGCACAAGCTTCGCCGGGCCGGTGATCTGACCGCCCGCGCCGCGGCACTGCAGGAGATCCAGCAGCAGCTTGGCCTCGACACCGCCCCGCTGCGCATCGAGTGCATCGACGTCAGTCATGTGCAGGGCAACGATGTGGTGGCTTCGCTGGTGGTCTTCGAAGACGGGCTGGCGCGTAAGTCCGACTACCGGCGCTTCGCGATCCGGGACGCGGCCGGTGACGGGCACTCTGATGACGTGGCGAGCATCGCCGAGGTGGTCCGCCGGCGCTTCGCCCGCTATCTGCGGGACAACGACCACGCCCAGCCTGGCTTGGACCCCGACACCGGGCGTCCCCGCAAGTTCGCCTACCCGCCGAATCTTCTGGTTGTCGACGGCGGCCCGGCGCAGGTGGCCGCGGCGGCTGAGGCACTGTTCGAGCTTGGTGTGACCGACGTGGCGATCGCCGGGCTGGCCAAGCGCCTCGAGGAGGTCTGGCTGCCCGGCGAGGCCGATCCGGTGATCCTGCCGCGCACCAGCGAGGGGCTTTACCTGCTGCAGCGGGTGCGAGATGAGGCGCACCGGTTCGCGATCAGTTACCACCGGCAGAAACGTTCGGCGCGGATGACGGCATCTGCGTTGGACGATGTGACCGGGCTCGGGCAGACGCGACGCACCGCCTTGCTCAAGCACTTCGGTTCCGTGCGCCGCATCCGGCAGGCCAGCGTGTCCGAGCTCACCGAGGTACCCGGAGTCGGTCCGAGCACTGCGCGGGCAGTGCTCGCAGCCCTGAGCCTCGCAGAGAACAACCTGAGCCTCGCAGAGAACAACCTGAGCCTCGCAGAGAACAACCTGAGCCTCGCAGAGAACAACCTGAGCCTCGCAGAGAACAACCTGAGCCTCGTAGAGAACAATGTGGGGCCCGAGGAGTCCATCGGCGCCGAAGGAGCCAACGGAGTGGCGCGGTGACTGAAACTCAGGGCGGTATCGAGGTCGCCGTGGTGTCCGGGCTTTCCGGCGCGGGTCGCAGCACGGCCGCTAAAGTGCTGGAAGACCTGGGTTGGTTCGTCGTGGACAACCTGCCGCCCGAACTGATCGCCACCATGGTCGAGCTCGGCGCTCGCTCGCAAGGCGCGATAACCCGGATCGCGGTGGTCATGGACGTGCGCAGTCGAGCGTTCACCGACGACCTCGCCGCGGTGATCAAGGATTTGGACGCCCGCGGCTACCGGCCCAAGGTCCTCTACCTCGAAGCCACCGACGCGGTGTTGATCCGTCGCTTCGAGCAGGTCCGGCGCAGCCACCCGCTGCAGGGCGATGGCCGGCTGGCTGACGGGATCGCAGCCGAGCGAGCGTTGCTCGCGCCGCTGCGCGACGAGGCTGACGTGGTCCTGGACACCACCGGACTGTCCGTACATCAGCTGCGGGCCAAGATCGAACACGCGTTCGGTGGTGAATCCAGCACCCGTACCCGGATCACGGTGGTGTCCTTCGGCTACAAATACGGATTGCCGATGGACTCCGACCTCGTGATCGATATGCGATTTCTGCCCAACCCGTTCTGGATCCCGGAACTGCGCGAGTTCACCGGTCTAGACGCTGACGTCCGCAATTACGTGCTGTCCCAGGAAGGCGCCGAGGAATTCCTGGACCGCTACCTGGAGCTGCTGCGACTGATCAGCGGTGGCTACCGGCGGGAAGGTAAGCGATACCTGACCCTCGCGGTGGGGTGCACCGGTGGTAAACACCGCAGCGTGGTCGTCTCCGAAGCGTTGGCCAGCCGGCTCAACCGCAACGGCGGGATCGACAAGATCACTGTCAAGGTCGTGCACCGAGACGTGGGACGCGAGTGACTCGCTGCGTCAAGGCGGTCGCACTGGGCGGCGGCCACGGACTGTACGCCACGCTGCTGGCATTGCGGGCGATCACCGCAGACGTCACCGCGGTGGTCACGGTGGCTGATGACGGCGGCTCATCCGGGCGGCTGCGCCGGGAGCTGGGGATGCTGGCGCCGGGCGATCTGCGAATGGCGCTGGTCGCGCTCGCGGCCGAGGACGGTGCGGCGGGCCGCTGGCGGGAAGTGTTCCAGCATCGCTTCGGCGGCACCGGCGCGCTGGCCGGCCACGCCGTGGGTAACCTGGTGATGGCCGGTCTGCTGGAGGTGCTCGGCGATCCGGTGGCGATGTTGGACGAGGTGTGTGCGCTGCTCCAAGTGACCGGCCGGGTACTGCCTATGACTGTCGAGTCTCTCGATATCGAGGCCGATGTGGCCGGTCTCGACGGTGACGCGGATCATCCAGGGCAGCTGCGCCGGATCCGGGGCCAGGTAGCGGTCGCCACCACGCCGGGTCGGGTGCACCGGGTACGGCTTCGGCCCGAGCGACCGCAGGCCTGCGCTGAGGCGGTCCGCGCGGTTGATGAGGCTGATCTCGTGGTCCTCGGGCCGGGATCGTGGTTCACCAGTGTGCTACCGCATCTGCTCGTTCCCGGTTTGGCCAACGCGCTGGTGAGTACGCGGGCGCACCGGGTACTGATACTCAACCTCGTCCCACAACCCGGCGAAACCGCAGGATTCTCGCCGGAGCAGTACTTGAGTGTCTTGTGCGATCACGCGCCTCCCGGATTCACCGTTCACGCGGTGCTCGCCGATGTCGACGCGGTCGCATCGCCCGCTCGGTTGCACCGGTGCGCAGCGGCGCTGGGTGGGCACGCGTACCTTGACCGGGTCGCCGACGACGATTCCACCGATCGCCACGATCCGGTAGCGCTGGCCGCAGCGCTGCGCCGGATACTGGTAGACGTGCAAGGGGAGGAGAAGCGCCAGTGGCCATGACCTCCGCGGTGAAGGACGAGCTGAGTCGGTTGCGGGTAACCAAGACGTGTTGCCGGCGAGCCGAGGTGTCCTCGTTGCTGCGCTTCGCCGGGGGATTGCACATCATCGCCGGCCGCGTCGTGGTGGAGGCCGAGCTGGACACCGGCTCGACTGCTCGCCGGCTGCGCCGGGAGGTGCACGAGCTGTACGGGCACAACTCCGATGTGCACCTGATCACGGCTGGTGGCCTGCGTAAAGGTACCTGTTACGTGGTGCGAGTAGTCCGCGATGGGGAAGGGCTGGCGCGGCAGACCGGGTTGCTCGACGTCCGCGGCCGCCCAGTGCGCGGGTTGCCCCCGCAGGTGGTCTCCGGCGGTCTCTGCGATGCCGAGGCCTCCTGGCGCGGTGCGTTCCTCGCGCACGGGTCGCTCACCGAGCCCGGCCGCTCGGCTGCTCTGGAGGTGACCTGTCCCGGGCCGGAGGCGGCGCTGGCCCTGGTCGGCGCGGCTCGCCGGCTCGGCATCGCGGCCAAGGCACGCGAGGTCCGGGGTGCTGATCGGGTGGTGATCCGCGACGGCGACGCCATCGGGGCGCTACTGACCCGGCTAGGCGCGCACGACTCGGTGCTGGCCTGGGAAGAACGCCGGGTTCGTCGCGAGGTACGCGCCACCGCGAATCGGCTGGCCAACTTCGACGACGCCAACCTGCGCCGATCCGCGCGCGCGGCGGTGGCCTCGGCGGCGCGGGTAGCTCGGGCCCTGGAGTTGCTCGGCGGAGACATCCCAGGGCATTTGACCACGGCGGGCCGGCTGCGGCTGGAACACCGGCAGGCCTCGCTGGAGGAACTGGGGCAGCTCGCCGACCCGCCGCTGACCAAGGACGCGGTGGCGGGCCGGATCCGCCGGCTGCTCGCGATGGCCGACCGTAAGGCCGAGGAGCTCGGGGTACCGGACACTGAATCCGCGGTAACTCCCGACATGCTGGACGCCTGATCTCGCGGCCACCCCTGCAGCTCCCCCCTCCCGGGGGGTCTACGCGATAGGCATTGGCCGCTAAGGTGGCGCTCAAAGAGCGCCCGGCAGGCCAAGAGCGCCCGACAGTGAGTGCCGGCCGCGGTAAGCCGGCCCGTCTACGGACATCAGGTGTGGAGAGAGGGAGATGGCATCGTGACCGTTCGAGTAGGGATCAACGGATTCGGCCGCATCGGGCGGAACTTCTGGCGCGCCGTGCAGGCCGGTGGCCATGACATCGAGGTGGTGGCGTTCAACGACCTCGGAGACGTCGAGACCATGGCGCACCTGCTGAAGTACGACAGCGTGCTGGGCCGGCTGAAAGAAGACGTGCACGTCACCGACGACGGCATCGCGGTGGGCGGCAAGACCATCAAAGCGCTCGCCGAGCGGGACCCGGGCGCGCTGCCCTGGGGCGACCTGGGCGTCGACGTGGTGCTGGAGTCCACCGGCTTCTTCACCACGGCGAAGGACGCCCGGAAGCACGTCGACGAGGGAGGCGCGAAGAAGGTAATCATCTCCGCGCCGGCCAAGGGCGAGGACCTCACCGTGGTGCTCGGGGTCAACGACTCCAAGCTGGACGGTTCCCAGACGGTGATCTCCTGCGCCTCGTGCACTACCAACTGCCTGGGCCCGATGGCCAAGGTGCTGCATGACGCGCTGGGCATCGAGCAGGGCCTGATGACCACCATCCACGCCTACACCCAGGACCAGAACCTGCAGGATGGCCCGCACAAGGACCTGCGCCGGGCGCGGGCCGCCGCGATCAACGTCGTGCCGACCTCCACCGGGGCCGCCAAGGCCATCGGGCTGGTGCTGCCGGACCTCAACGGGAAGCTCGACGGTTACGCGCTGCGGGTGCCGATACCCAATGGATCGATCACCGATCTGTCGGCCTCGGTCTCCCGGGAGACCAGCATCGAGGAGGTCAACGAGGCCTTCCGGACCGCCGCTGACGGTCCACTGAAGGGCATCCTACGCTACAGCGACGCGCCGATCGTGTCCTCGGACATCATCACCGACCCCGCGTCGTGCGTCTTCGACTCGCCGCTGACCAAGGTGATCGGCAATCAGGTCAAGATCGTCGGTTGGTACGACAACGAATGGGGCTACTCCAACCGGCTGGCTGATCTGACCGTTCTGGTCGGGTCGCAGCTGTGAGGACGCAGCGGTGAGGACGCTGGACGACCTGCTCGCCAGTGGCGTGTCGGGCCGGACCGTGCTGGTTCGAACCGACCTCAACGTGCCGCTGGACGGTGCGCGGATCACCGACGACGGGCGGATCCGGGCCTCCCTGCCGACGCTGCAGGCGCTGACGGAGGCCGACGCGCGGGTGGTGGTGACCGCCCACTTAGGGCGTCCCAAAGGAGCTCCTGACCCGGCGTACTCGCTGGCGCCGGTCGCGGCCCGGCTCGGCGAGCTGCTGGGCACCCCGGTGGTGGCGGCGACCGACGTCGTCGGTGACTCGGCTCGCGCCGCGGTGGCAGGTTTGTCCGACGGCGCGGTCGTGCTGCTGGAGAACGTCCGCTTCGACCCGCGGGAGACGTCCAAGGACGCCGCCGAGCGCGGCGCGCTGGCCGACGAGCTCGCCGCCCTGGTGGGATCCGGCGGCGCGTTCGTCTCCGACGGCTTCGGCGTCGTGCATCGGGTACAGGCTTCGGTCGTCGACATCGCCGAGCGACTGCCCGGCTATGCCGGCACCCTGGTGCTGACCGAGCTGACGACCCTGCGCCGTCTGTCCGAGGCGCCGGATCGTCCATACGCCGTGGTGCTGGGCGGGTCGAAGGTATCCGACAAGCTCGCCGTGATCGAGGCGTTGCTGCCGAAGGTGGACACCCTGCTCGTCGGCGGCGGCATGTGTTTCACGTTCCTCGCGGCTCTTGGCCACCCGGTCGGTAAATCGCTGCTGGAGCAGGACATGGTCGACGTGTGCGGGCGCTTGCTCAAAACCTCGGGCGACACCATCCGGCTGCCGACTGACGTGGTTATCGCCGACGAGTTCGCCGCGCACGCGAACACCCGCACGGTGTCCGTCGACGAGATCCCGGACGGGTGGATGGGTCTGGATATCGGGCCGAGGACGGTGCGTGACTTCGCCGCCGCGTTGGCCGGTGCCGCCACCGTGTTCTGGAACGGGCCGATGGGCGTATTCGAACTGGCCCCGTTCGCGGCGGGCACCCGCGGCGTCGCGGAGACCATTGCCGGGTCGGGTGCGTTCAGCGTCGTCGGAGGCGGCGACTCGGCGGCCGCGGTGCGGTTACTGGGTTTACCCGAGGACGGGTTCTCGCACATCTCCACCGGTGGCGGTGCTTCCCTGGAGTTTCTGGAGGGCAAGTCGCTGCCCGGCG
>JBBPZY010000379.1:0-2296 GCA_038276315.1 Mycobacteriales bacterium | reverse complement strand
TTACTTTATCTGGTGCCACTTATATACGCAATGGGTTACGGGTGCATTCGTTGAGCGGTGGAACACTGGAGCCATCGCTGGCATGGGGACCGGATCCGATTCGGGGGCCGATTGGTGGTCGTCGGCATCCACTAAAACTGTCGGTTTTGACGCTATGATTCGCTCATGAGTTCGATGAAGTTGCGCGAACGGCCCGCCGCCGCGACGGTCGTCGTGCGTGCTGCGCTAACCGAACTCACCCGCGCGGTGGACACCCTGCAGCGCGAGTCGCTGGACAGCCTCGACGACCACGAGATGCTCGCCGTATTTCACGATCTGGAGACGCAGCGGCGGCGGTTGCCAACCGTTGATCACCGGCTGATCAACGAACTGGAATGCCGCTGCACCGGGAGGAAGCTGCTGTCCCGCGGCACCCCGGGCTTGCTGACCGAGTTGCTGCACGTCGACGTGGCCGAGGCGAAGGCCCGGGTCCGCGCCGCGGCGGTGCTGGGTCCGCGCACCGCGCTCACCGGTGCGCCGCTGGACCCGGTGCATCCGGCCACGGCTGCCGCCCAGGCCGCGGGCACAATCTCGGAGAAGCACGCCCGGGTCGTGACGGGCACGATTGGCCGCCTGCCGCACAGTGTGGACGAGGACACCGTCGCCTCCGCTGAGCAGACGCTGGTGAACCAGGCTCAAGGCCTGCGGCCAAGCGAGCTGATCAAAGTCGCCGAGCGGCTCACGGCGTATCTGGATCCCGACGGGCAGCTCTCCGATGACACCGACCGGGCCGCCCGGCGAGCGCTGACCATCGGCCGGCAACGCGCCGATGGGATGAGCCCCATCACCGGATTACTCGACCCCGCGACGCGCGCTTTGGTCGATGCCGCGTTCTCCGCGTTGGCGCGCCCGGTGTCGGAGGGGGGCACCTTCGATCCCCGCTCGCCCGCCCAGCGCCACCATGATGCTCTGGCCGCACTGTGCCGCAACGCTCTCGCCACGCAGGCAATACCGTCGAATCGGGGGTTGCCGGCGACCGTCGTGATCAACATGGACATCGACCAGCTCGAGGATGCCGCCGGCGTCGCGACCACCGCCACCGGCGGCACTGTCCCGATCCGCGACGCCCTGGCCATGGCCACCGACGCCTTCCCGGTGCTGTGCTTGTTCGACACCGACGGCCAACCCCTGCACCTCGGCCGCGGCGCCCGATTGGCGTCGGCCGCGCAGCGCTTGGCCTTGTACGCCCGAGACCGCGGGTGTACCCGGCCCGGCTGCGATATACCTCCACAATGGACTCAAGTGCACCACTTGGACGAATATCAGTACCGCGGACGCACCGACATCCACCGAATGTGCCTGGTTTGTGCTTTTGATCACCGGCTGATCACCGAGCACGGCTTCACCGTCCGCATGGGCGCCAACGGCCGCGTGCAATGGATCGCACCGAAACATCTGGACCCCACCCAAACACCCCGCATCAACACCTTCCACCACCCACCCGATCTTTCCGATCCCGACCCGCCGTGACCGAGCCCGGCGCAGCCGCGAGTAGCTGATCTTGCCCCGACGAGCCCACCCATGTTCGCCTGAAGACATTGGGGCTGCGAAGCACGACGGTGTACAGCTGGCTGACCAAGGTACGGGGCAGTGCCACGTGCTGGGCGATGGCGTCCGCCTCCGCGGCGGCTCAGCCGGTACTGACGATGCCCTCGTCAGTCAGAGTCCGCAGTTGCTCCGTCGATACGCCCACCTCCGCCAGTACCTGGGCAGTGTGTTCGCCGATCGCGGGTGCCGGCCCACGGGGACGGACGTCGGCGCCGGCAACGGAGACCGGCGACCCGATCGTGCGGAGAGGGCCGGCGGGATGGTCGATGGTCGGGAACAGGCCCAGCGCCTCGGCCTGGGGATCGCTCGCGAACTCGGCGACGGTCGACGCGGGACCCCAGATGAAGTCGTTCGCGTCGAACAGCCGCCCCCAGCCCGCGAGCGTGCGCTCGGCGAACAGCGCGTCCATCTCGTCGGTCAGCTCGGACATGTGCGCCTTGCGCCCAGCGAAGTCTGCGAAGCGCTCGTTCGAGATCCACGCCGGGCGGCCGACGGCCTCGCAGAACGCCGGCCACCAGCGGGGCTCCGGCATGAACAGCAACACCCAGCGGTCGTCGGCACAGCGGAAGGCGCCGTGCAGCGCGTGCGGCCTGCCTCGTCGCCCCTGGGTCGGTGGGTTCTGACCGTCGACCAGGGTGGCGGCGAGGTCCGTCGACATGGTCCACGCAGCGGTCGCCAGCAGGCTGACATCGACGACCTGCCCCTCGCC
>JBBPZY010000378.1:0-3379 GCA_038276315.1 Mycobacteriales bacterium | reverse complement strand
CCGCGGCCGCTCCTACCTGGTCAGCGCCCGCAACCACGGCGTCCAGGCCATCGACGCCATCCACAACGCCCTCACCGGCAACCCCTGGCTCCCCACAGTCTCAACGGCATGACATCACAGCTCCACCCGTGAATGGACACTCTTGGTGAGCCCCACCAGCCCATGTTTGGCGCAGACGTAGGCCGACTTGTGACTGGACGCAACTAATCCGTGCACTGAGGAGATATTGATAATCCGACCCCATCGCCGCTCGTACATCCCCCCGATGAGAAGCTTTGTAAGAACAAACGGCGCCGTCAGCATGATCGCCAGAATCAGGTCCCAGCGCGCCTCGTCAAAGGACTCTATCGGGCTCACGTGCTGGAGACCGGCGTTGTTCACGAGGACGTCCACCTCCGACGCTTCGGAAGCGAGGCGGTGGACGTCGCTGCGGACTGAGAGGTCCGCTGGAAAAGCTGACGCCCCGGGCAAGGCTGCTGCCTGGTGCTCCAGCCACTCCCCCGGCAGATCCACCATCAGCACATCAGCACCCGATCGGGCGAGGCAGTCAGCAATGGCGAGTCCGATCCCTGAGGCCGCACCGGTGACCAGTGCACGCCGGCCGGACAGGTCGACTATTTTCGGCTCCATACTCTATAAGCCTCTTCCCGGATGCTCGCTTTCCAGAAAAGCCTGGATCGCCTTGGCCGTCCTGGGATGGGTCACTACCCCGTAGTGATTGGCATCAACCTCCACCACTTTCGCCTCCGGTACCGACTGCGCGAAGGCGTCGCGGTCGTCCTCAGCGACGATGAAAGGGCCGCCGGGAACAAGCGGCTGGGCGGCGCGCGCGAGCAGCACGGGCATCGAGAGGGCCGGCCACAGCCGGCGCGGGTCGTGTGAGGTGCCGTACTCGAAGTCCTCGGTGACGGCCGCCCGGCTGGTGCGAGCTCGGACACCGCCTTCTGTCGGCTCAAGATCGTAGTCGAAGTAGCGCTCCCAAAGGGGATCCCAGGGGGTGATGGTGCCCAGCTGCTTGATCAGTTGCAGGTACTGGTGCGACGAGGGGTAGGTCACGCCAAGCCGCTCGATCACGGTCTGAATCAGTGCGTTCGCAGACTCTCCGGTCGCCCCGCAAGCATCGATCAGTACCACCTTGTCAAGTAGCTGCGGCTTCATGCTCGCCAGCTGCATGGCCACATACGCCCCCATGGACCAGCCGAGCAGATGGAAGGAACCCGCGCCCAGCTGGCCCGCCACCTCGGCGATGTCGGCCGCGTGAGCCGGCCAACCGTAGGTACCCGGAGGCGTCGACTCGCTCCTGCCCCGGCCACGCAGGTCGATCGTGACGACTCCGAAGCCCCCATCCGCCAGTGCGCCTCCGATGAACTCGAAACTGCGGAGATTCGCGGAGAGCCCGGGCAAGCAGACAACTAGTGGTCCATGTCCACCACCGCGAGTGGCATGCACCCGTCCGGACGACAACTGTAGGTCGAACTCTTCGAATCGCGAAAGCGCGTCCATGGCGATGGCTTCAGCCTGACAGGCTTACGCCTGCTCCGCGACCCCCTAGCTAGTCTGCGCGCTCTAGTCTGGGCGCCGTGGCTGACACCGTGCGTTACGAGCTGGACGGGCACGTCGCGACGATCACCTATCACCGACCGGACAAGCTCAACGTCATCGACGGCCAGATGCGCGCGGAGCTCAACGCCGCGTTCGCCGCGTTCCGGGACGACGGGGACGCCTGGGTGGCGATCGTCACCGGGGCAGGTCGGGCGTTCTGCGCGGGAGCAGACATCCGGTCCCCGGGCAATCCCGCCGGCGAGTTTCCTGGCACGTTCTGGGAGAAGCCGACCGTCAACTCTTTCGAGAGCGGTTGGGAGATCTACAAACCGGTGATCGCCGCGGTGAACGGGTACTGCCTGGGCTACGGGCTGACCCTGGTCACCTGGTGCGACTTCGTCATCGCCAGCGAGCAGGCGGTCTTCGGCTATCCGGAGGTACGCATCGGCACTCCCACGATCGTCGGCGCCATCCGGTTGCCGCAGCGGATCGGCTGGCAATACGCCATGGAGCTCCTCCTCACCGGCGAGCGGATCAACGCCGAACGCGCCAAGGAGATCGGCCTCGCCGGCTGGGTTGTACCGCACTCGTCGCTGCTCACCGCCGCCCGGGAGTTGGCCGACCGGCTGCTCGCCGCTGCCCCGCTGGCTGCTCGGGCCACCAAAGAAGTTGCCCGGCGTGCCCCGGACATGTCCGGTGTGGACGCGATCCGCTTCGGTGAGACGATGCGGCTGGTGGCCAACGCCACTCAGGACGCCGCCGAAGGCCGGGCCGCCGCCCTGGAGGGCCGGCCACCGGCATGGCAGGGCCGGTAACGCGGTGTTACGCGCTCATAGCGACGCTATGAGCCGCTCCACGCGCTCATCGACAGCGCGGAACGGGTCCTTGCACAGCACGGTGCGCTGGGCCTGGTCGTTGAGCTTGAGGTGCACCCAGTCGACGGTGAAGTCGCGGCCAGCGGCTTGAGCTGCGGCGATGAAGTCGCCGCGGAGCTTGGCCCGGGTGGTGGCCGGCGGGGTGTCCTTGGCCGCCTCGATCTCCCCGTCGTCGGTCACCCGGTCGACCAGCGCCTTGCGCTGCAACAAGTCGAACAGCCCGCGGCCGCGTCGGATGTCGTGGTAGGCAAGGTCCAGTTGAGCGATCCGCGCGTTGGACAGGTCCATCCGATGCTTGGCCCGGTAGCGCTCAATCAGCCGGTGCTTGATCGCCCAGTCGATCTCACGATCGATCATGCTGAGATCCTGCTGCTCCACCGCGTTTAACGTGCGGTCCCACAACTCCATCACGCGATCGGTCAGCGGATCGGACCCGCGCTGCGCGACGTGATCCGCGGCGCGCGCGTAGTACTCCCGTTGGATGTCCAACGCCGAGGCCTCGCGTCCGCCGGCCAACCGCACCCCGCGCCGCCCGGTGAGGTCGTGGCTGATCTCGCGAATCGCCCGGATCGGATTGTCCAGGGTGAAGTCGCGAAACGCGACGCTCTCCTCGATCATCTCCAAGACCAGGTTGGCGGTGCCCACCTTGAGTAAAGTGGTCACCTCGGACATGTTCGAATCCCCGACGATGACGTGCAGGCGGCGGTACCGCTCGGCGTCGGCGTGCGGCTCATCGCGGGTGTTGATGATCGGGCGCGACCGGGTCGTCGCCGAGGACACCCCTTCCCAGATGTGCTCAGCCCGCTGCAACAGGCAGTACACCGCGCCGCGCGGTGTCTGCAGCACCTTTCCCGCACCGCAGATCAGCTGCCGGGTCACCAGGAAGGGCAGCAGCACATCGGCGATCCGCGAGAACTCACCGGCTCGCCCGACCAGATAGTTCTCGTGGCAGCCGTAGGAGT
>JBBPZY010000377.1:0-7177 GCA_038276315.1 Mycobacteriales bacterium | reverse complement strand
TAACGCTTGGTGGTCTCCGGGCCCAGCGAATCGATCTGCTGCTCCATGCGCAGCATGTTCAGCGTGGTGACGCCGAGGATCTGGGTCTCGCCGCGTTCGAACAGGGCCGAACCGTGCGCCCGAGGAATCGTCTCGACCTCAGCCGACAGCGGCCGGATATCGGTGATACCCCGGCCGTCAATGCGTACCTTGTCGCGCAGGATGCGCTGGCGTACCGCTGCCTTGGTGAGGGCTCGGAACGCGGCGCCGATCTCCTTCTCCCGGCCCGCGAAGCGCTCACCCAGCCGCTCCAGAGCGCCGGCCTTGAGCTCATCGAGCCGGCTCTCGCGCTCCTGCTTGGCCGCGATGACGAGCGCCTGGGCTAGCTCGTCGGCCACCACCTCGCGGACGGATTCCAGAACGTCGGGTTGGTAAGCGGGGAAGGTGGGAAACTCCAGTTCCGGACTCCCTGCGGCCGCAGCCAGTTCCTGCTGGGCCTGGCACAGAACGCGGATAAAGGGCTTGGCAGCTTCCAGCCCGGCGGCCACCACCTCCTCGGTCGGGGCCTGGGCACCCCCGGCGATCAGCTCGATGGTGGCTTCGGTGGCTTCAGCCTCGACCATCATGATCGCCACGTCGCTGGTGGCGCCGTCGCCGACGACCCGACCGGCGACGACCATGTCGAACACCGAGCGGCCGATCTGCTCATGAGTCGGGAAGGCTACCCACTGGCTATCGCCTTCGTCTTGGCTGACCAGGGCTACCCGGGTAGCCCCGATCGGACCGGAGAATGGCAGCCCGGACAGCTGGGTGGACGCGGACGCGGCATTGATCGCGAGCACGTCGTAGGGGTCAGCTGGGTTGAGGCTGAGCACGGTGACGACAACCTGGACCTCGTTGCGCAGGCCATCGACGAAGCAGGGTCGCAGCGGGCGGTCGATCAGCCGGCAGGTGAGGATCGCGTCGGTGGATGGGCGGCCTTCACGGCGGAAGAAGGAGCCGGGGATACGCCCGGCGGCATACATCCGCTCCTCGACATCCACTGTCAACGGGAAGAAGTCGAACTGGTCCTTGGGGTGTTTGGATGCCGTGGTGGCGGACAGCAGCATCGTCTCGTCGTCGAGGTAGGCGACGACGGAACCCGCGGCTTGCCGGGCCAGCCGACCGGTCTCGAATCGCACAGTGCGGGTACCGAACGCCCCGTTGTCCAGGATGGCGATCGTTTCGTGCACCGGCTGGGTAGAAGTGGTAGTGGAGTCGGTCAACTCTTCTCCTCCTCGCGACACGAACCGCTGGTGGAACCATCGGCGCGGGAACGAGGACGGCGGGCCGGTCTTCGATCGAAGCCCCCGGAGCATGTGACGTGCTCCCGGGAGCCACTACCGAGGACCGGGCGACCACGGTCCCGACGACGGTGACGAGGCGGCTCGTGCGCGATGTGTGGTTGTGTATTCGTGCTGGCCCAGGGTCAGGCCCAGGGTCAGCTGGCTCGGGGTCAGCGGCGCAGGCCGAGGCGCTCGATCAGGGATCGGTAGCGCGCGATGTCGACCTTGGCGAGGTAGTTCAGCAGGTTGCGGCGGCGGCCGACCATCAGGAGCAGGCCGCGCCGGGAGTGATGGTCGTGCTTATGCTGCTTGAGGTGCTCGGTGAGGTCCATGATGCGCTTGGTCAGCAAGGCGACCTGCGCCTCGGGGGACCCGGTGTCCCCTCCGCGCAGCCCGTATTCGGCCAGGATCTCACTCTTCTGTGCGGTGGACAGCGCCACGAAATCTTCTCCTGTCATCTTGTACCGTGCGGGCCGCGGATTACGCGCGGGATTCACCGGGCCGACCACCACGGACCGCAGCCGGACCTCTGGGGAGGTTACCAGCTCACCTCTCGACGTCGCTTTCCTGGCTGGAGCCGGCGGCGCGCGCAAGCAATGCGGCGAGCGCCGGGAACCGGTCCTGCAGCAGTCGCGCCGCGGCAGCCAGCTCGGCCGGATCAGCCACCGCACGCAGTGCCGGGACGAGCACCTCGTCCCCGTACTTCTCGACCGGTAGTGGCTCCGCACCGCCGGTCGACCAGCTGACGGTGGACCCGCTGACCGTCGAGCCACTGGCGGTGGGCCGGCTGACCGTGGGCCGGGAGTCGCGCACCTCCTCCAATGCAGCCCGGATCGCAATTGGATCACCGGAGGCAACCGCCGGGGTGAGCACCCGACGCTCCAACATCACCATCCGGGCCAGCACTGCGGGATTTCCGATCTTCGCTCGACGCCCGCTCATCAGCTGGCTGAGCATGGGCGCGCTCAACCCGAGAACCTCGGCCAACTGCGCCTGGGAAACATTGAAGGCGACCACGAGTCGCCGCACCCGATCGCCGAGCGGCTCCCCGTACCACTCGCGCTGCCGGGCGACGTTGCGCGCGACGGCACGCTGTTCATCCACCGGCCTTCCCTTCCGTGCCCTCTACATATATCAGCCGGCCCGGTCGAGCACCTTTCGTGTGCGCGCCACGTCATCGTCGATCTGGGTGACGAGCTCTTCGGGGCTGTCGAAGCGGCACATACCGCGCAGCCGCTCGACGAAGTCCAGCGCCACCCGCTCGCCGTAGAAGTCCTCGTCCAGATCCAGCACGAATGCCTCCACCCGACGTTCGCGTCCGGAGAAGGTCGGGTTCGTGCCGATCGAGACTGCTGCCGCCAGCTCCCGGCCGCGGTGCACGAAACGGCACGCGTACACACCGTCTGCCGGGATCGCGGCATACCGTGCGGTCGACAGGTTCGCCGTCGGGTAACCCAGGCTGCGGCCACGCTGATCGCCGCGGATCACGATCCCCTCCACCCGGTGCGCGCGGCCCAGGGCGGTGCCGGCGGCTACCACGTCACCGGCGTCGATGCACGAACGAATGTAGGTCGAGGAAAAGGTCAGCTCGCCCTGGGAGAGCAGCCCCACGCCTTCGGCGGTGAAGCCGAACCGCCGGCCCAGGGACCGCAGCAGCTTGATATCGCCGGCCGCTTTATGCCCGAAGGTGAAATTGTCACCCACTACCACTTCTGCCACGTGCAGGCGCTCGACGAGCACCGTGTGGACGAACTCGTCGGCTGGCATTCCGGATAGTTCGACGGTGAACGGCAGCACGAGGAAGACCTCGACACCAAGCTGTTCGACCAGCTCAGCCCGGCGGCGAAGGGTCGTCAGTTGCGCTGGATGGCTGCCGGGCCGGACCACCTCCGACGGGTGCGGATCGAAGGTCGTCACTACGCTGGGAACACGCATTTCGCGGGCCCTGCGCACCGCGTGACCCACCAGCTGGACGTGACCGCGGTGCATCCCGTCGAACACCCCGATGGTGACCACACTGCGGCCCCATCCATTCGGGATGGCCTCTATCCCACGCCAGCGCTGCACAAGCACCGAGGTTAACTCAGACCGGGGCGATCGAACTCAGTCGCCCGCAGGGCGAAGCACCAGGACCGGCCGGGCGTGCCCCTCGCGCTCGGTGAGCAGCGCTATGGCGTGCCCATCCGGGTCGATCGCGGCGTGCGTTGCGGTCAGCCCGACCGCCGGCAACGATCCACCATGAGCTAGTACCCAGGCCTGCTGGGTGTCCACGGTGCGGTGGCTGAACACGGTAGCCACCACGTCGTCGAGCTCCGCGCCCAACCGCGGTTGGGCGGCCAGCTCCTCCAGCGTGCGGGCGACGTCCAGACCGTAGGGGCCCACCCGGGTGCGGCGTAGCGCGGTGAGATGTCCCCCGACGCCCAGCGCAGCCCCGAGGTCCCTGGCCAGCGCCCGGACGTAGGTGCCACCGCTGCATTCCACCAGCACATCGAGGTCGGTCACAGCGTCGCCGCGGCGTAGGTCGAGGAGCTCGAACCGGGACACGGTCACCGGCCGGGCGGTCAACCGCACCTGCGCACCGGCCCGAGCCAGCGCGTAGGCCCGCTTGCCATCGACCTTGACGGCGCTCACCGAGCTGGGCACCTGCTCGATCGCGCCGCGTAGATCCGCGATGCCCGCGAGGACCTCTGGCTCAGCCACCGTGGAGGCGTCGGCACTGTCGACGCGGTCCCCTTCGGCGTCGTCGGTGCTGGTGGACACGCCCAGACGCACAGTGGCGCGGTAGACCTTCGGTTCCAGCGGGAGATGCCTCAGCAGCTTGGTGGCGCGCTGCACACCGCACACCAACACCCCGGTGGCCATCGGGTCCAGGGTGCCGGCGTGCCCGATCCGGCGCGTGTGCAGCAACCGGCGCAACCGGGCGACGACGTCATGCGACGTCATCCCGGCCGGCTTGTCCATCACCACCAGGCCACCGGGCGCCAACGCCACAGTCAAGGCAGCGTCAGCGCTAGCCGCGTTGTCAGGCACTTAGTTCTGGAGCCATACCCATGACTGTCTCCCACGGTTTCGAGGCGATGGCGGTTTAGCGGCGGCGGCGGTTGCACTTCCGCGGGCGGGCGGTTGACCTTACCGAACCCCACCGGCGCGACGTCGATGGTGCGGTGTGTACGGGTCAGGCCAGGGGCGCGCGGTGCAGGGCGCGGCGCAGCGCGTCCAGTACGTCCTCGGCACTGCCGTCGGCCGCGAAACCAGCCGCGAGGCGGTGGCCGCCACCGCCGAACTCGGCCGCGGCGGCGGAGACATCGAGGCGCTGCTTAGCGCGCAGCGACACCGCCCACCGGTCCGGACCCGCTTCCTTGACCACCGCGGCGACCTCGGCTTCCGACGTGGTCCGCACGAGATCCACCACGCTTTCGACCTCCTCGCGACGCAGGCCCACTGTGTCGGCCAGCCGCACCGTGGTGTGCACCAATCCCAGGCCCTGGGCCGATGCGGGCTCGAATCGGGCGCGACCGAGAACCGCTCCCAGCATGGCCAACCAGCCGAAGGGATGGGTGTCCAGCAGTTCCCGGGTGGTGGCGTCGGGATCAACGCCCGCGGTCAGCAGCCGGGCAGCGATCGCGTGAGTGCCAGGGTCGGCGCGGCGAAAGCAGCTGGTGTCGGTGACCAGACCAGCGTAGAGGCACCGCGCGATCGGCTCGTCCAGCGGTATCTCAAGCTCGTCTAGCAGCTCGAGCACGAGCACCGCGGTAGCCTCCGCGCCGGCATCCACCAGATGGTGGGTTCCGAATCCCCCGTTGGTGGCGTGGTGGTCGATCACGAGCACGGCGCCGGCGGTGTCTACCCGGTCCGCGAGACAGCCCAGCCGGCTCCGGCTCGCCGTGTCCAGGGCGACGAGCAGCTCCGGCCGCGCCGGTACCTGCTCTGGCGACACGATGAGATCGGCGACGTCCAGCGCCCGCAGTGATTGCGGGGTCTGTCCCGGCTCACCGAAAGTTACCCGCACCGTGGCGCCGCGCTGGCGAAGTGCCATGCCCAGTGCGAGCGCGCTACCCAGCGCGTCGGCGTCAGGTTGCACGTGGGCGACCAATGTGACGTCGCTCGCCCGGCCGGCGAGCTCCGCGGCGGCTGCTAATTCCAGATTCCACAGGTCCCGGTCGCGGCGGCGGTCACTCATCGTCCGCGGCAATGTCCCGTGGTGGGCGGTACGGGTCAGGCTCACCGGCGGGCGACGCGTCCGCGGCGATGCCGGCAACCTTCGCATCGGCATCGCGCGCCCGGGCCAGCAACTCGTCGATCCGGCGCACCCCGTCTGGGATGTCGTCGCAGCGGAAGGTCAGGGTGGGGGTGAACCGGACGCCTGTTCCACGTCCAACAAGCGAACGCAAGACCCCGGTTGCACTCGCCAGCGCGGCGGCTGCCCCGGCGGTGTCCGGCGGCGTATCGACGGACGGGCCGAGCACAGTGTAATAGACCGTCGCGTCCCGAAGATCTCCGGTGACTTTCGCGTCAGTGATCGTCACCATCGTCAGCCGCGGATCTTTGACCTCGTGTTCCAGGCCGGACGCGACGATCTTAGCGATCCGTTTGGCGAGCCGGCGAGCCCGGGGGGGGTCGGCCATCGCAGCGTTGTCCTCTCACGCTAGTCATCATTTGGACCCACTATCCGGTGCCGGGCCGACAGCAGTTCCAGCTCGGGCCGCCCGGCCACCAGGCGCTCGCATGCGTCGAGCACCTCACGCACGTGGCCGGCGTCGGCAGCAACGGCGGCCACCCCGATCAAAGATCGCCGGTGCAAGTCCACGTGCCCGGCCTCAGCCGCCGCGACTTCGAAGCGTCGCCGGAGCTCCGCGATCACCGGTCGGACCAGTGAGCGCTTCTGCTTCAGGGAGGCAACGTCGCCGAACAGGACGTCGAACTCCACAGCGCCGACGTACACCGCTCACCACCGGTTGGTAGCTGGTGAAGACCACCGTGGTGGTCCTTGAAGATACCCGTTTCTGGGGTTGGTAGTCCTTCAAGGACCACCAACCCCAGGCGCGGTCAGGCGCGCGGCTTCTCCCGCATCTCGTAGGTTTCGATCTCATCGCCGACCCGGAGGTCGTGGAAGGACGACAGCGTGACGCCGCACTCGAAACCCTCCCGGACCGGGGATGCGTCGTCTTTGAACCGGCGCAGCGAAGACACCGTGAAATCCTCGCGGACCACCACGTTGTCCCGAAGCAGCCGGGCCTTGGAGTTGCGCTTGAGCTCCCCTGAGGTGACCATGCACCCGGCGATGGTGCCGACCCGGGAGGACCGGAAGACCTCGCGGACCTCGGCACGGCCCAGCGCCACCTCCTCGTACTCCGGCTTGAGCATGCCCTTCAGCGCCTGCTCGATCTCGTCGATCGCCTGGTAAATCACCGAGTAATAGCGAATCTCCACACCTTCGCGGTTGGCCAGTGCGGTGGCCTTACCGTCAGCCCGGACGTTGAACCCGAGCACCACGGTGTTGTCCGCGATGGCGAGGTTGATATCGCTCTCGGTGATGCCACCGACCCCACGGCTGATCACCCGCAGCTCCACCTCTTCGCCGACGTCGATCTTCAGCAAGGCGTCCTCCAAGGCCTCCACCGTGCCGGAGTTGTCGCCCTTGAGGATCAGGTTGAGCTCGCTGGTCTCCTTCAGTGCCTGGTCCAAATCCTCCAGGCTGACCCGACGGCGTCGCGAGGCGAGATCCGCGTTGCGCTCCCGGGTGCGCCGGCGGTCGGCGATCTGCCGGGCGATGCGGTCCTCCTCGACGACGAGGAAGTTGTCACCCGCACCCGGCACCGAGGTGAACCCGTGGACCTGTACCGGTCGCGAGGGCAGCGCCTCGATGACGTCAT
>JBBPZY010000376.1:0-8543 GCA_038276315.1 Mycobacteriales bacterium | reverse complement strand
TCCGGCCGCGTTCGAACCCGACCTCGCCTCGGCGCTGAACAACCTGGGCATGATGCTGTGGGATCTGGGGCGGCGGGAGGAGGCCCTGGCGGCCACCACCGAAGCGGTGGACGTGTATCGCCGGTTGGTGGGGGTCAATCCGGCTGCGTTCGAACCCGAGCTCGCCAGGGCGCTGAACAACCTGTCGGTCGATCTGTCGGGTCTGGGGCGGCGGGAGGAAGCCCTGGCGGCCGCCACCGAAGCCGTGGACGTGTATCGCCGGTTGGTGGAGGTCAATCCGGCCGCGTTCGAACCCGACCTCGCTTCGGCGCTGAACAACCTGGGGAACCGGCTGTCGGGTCTGGGGCGGCGGGAGGAGGCCCTGGCGGCCACCACCGAGGCCGTGGACGTGTATCGCCGGTTGGTGGGGGTCAATCCGGCCGTGTTCGAACCCGACCTCGCCAGGGTGCTGAGCGACCTGGGCGTGAGGCTGTCGGGTCTGGGGCGGCGGGAGGAGGCCCTGGCGGCCACCACCGAAGCCGTGGACGTGTATCGCCGGTTGGTGGGGGTCAATCCGGCCGTGTTCGAACCCGACCTCGCCAGGGTGCTGAACAACCTGTCGGTCGGTCTGTCGGGTCTGGGGCGGCGGGAGGAGGCCCTGGCGGCCACCACCGAGGCCGTGGACGTGTATCGCCGGTTGGTGGGGGTCAATCCGGCCGCGTTCGAACCCGAGTTCGCCTTGGCGCTGAGTAACCTGGGGAACCGGCTGTCGGGTCTGGAGGCCCTGGCGGCCACCACCGAAGCCGTAGACGTGTATCGCCGGTTGGTGGGGGTCAATCCGGCCGCGTTCGAACCCGACCTCGCCAGGGTGCTGCACAACCTGTCGGTCGATCTGTCGGGTCTGGGGCGGCGGCGGGAGGCCCTGGCGACCGCCACCGAAGCCGTGGAGATCTGTCGCCGGTTGGTGGAGGTCAATCCGGCCGCTTTCGCGCCCGACCTCGCCAAGATGCTGAACAACCTGGGTAACGCAACAGAAGACCGGCAGATGTCGAGCTCACGAACACCCAGAGTCAGCTGGTTCCGACGCTGGCTCCGTCGAGCATGACGCGAACCCTGGCGGCTATGCCACGTGATAACAGTCCGTGAGCACGCGCTGGCACGCGCTGACTGTCTGGTTCTGCGCAGTCTGTCTGTCTGCCTTCCTGTCTGTCTGCCTTCCGGTCGGTGAGAAGTTTCCTTTCTCGGGTCAAGAGCGGCCTTCGGCCGCTGCGCTTGCTCGCCGGGCCGGTCCGGTCCTCGCTGCGCTGCGGGCGGCCGGCCCGCCGGCGGCGCGCATGACAAAGCCCGGCAACCCGGAGAACGAGAAGTCCTCACGGGTCGCTGGGCCTCTACAGTCGATCTTGACCGGGTCTGTCCCACGCCGGATCAAGCTGTGCGTGAGCCTTGACCGGAGCCGATCATCTGAATGTCCGGGGCAGCCGCTCGGACATTCACCCTCTGGTCAGTCACTCGACTGGTCGGCAGGTTGATCGGGGGGAGTGATCAACGTGAGATACACGTGTTCTGCAGTCACCGGCTGTGAGCACGCACCGTCGATCAGCGCGTAAGCGAGCTCTTGGCCGCCGGCCGGGTCGGTTAGCCACCATGCAGCCGCGTCCACCAACGCCAGCCGCTGCACTGCCGACAAACCCGCCTCCCGCTCAGCCAGAACCGCCACCGCCGCTAACCGCTGTCGACTTGGCACCGTGTAGTCGCCGCGGGGGAATCGCAGGAGTGATTCGTCGCCACCTCCGAGCATGGACGCCGCAAGCTCCAAGATGCGCGACAGGCCTAGCTCGTCGGAGCTCGGCCTGCCCACTCGGTTGAGCACACGGGAGGCCGCCGACCACTCTTCCAACACCTGCGCGATGGACCGGGCACGCCACGGCGTCAAGCGCAGCACGACGGACGGCGATTCCTCGTCATTGAGGACCAGAGTGCCGCCGTCCAGTTCCACCACCTCACCGTGATCTAAGACCACCCGAAGCCGGTCCGGATCGAACTGCGTAGCCTCTGCCATCGGTCTCCACCCTCCATATCAGGGTTGGGATCAAGGTCAGGGCAGGTGCTGCAACACCCGCCCTGACCGCCTACTCAGTGGGGAGTCGGCACAATGGATTGCACCGACTCGGCCAGTACAAAGCCAGGTCCCGCCGCTAGTCTGTTCAGGGGCGCCATAGCTGGTCCTCCACCCGTCCGGAGACAGGCTGCGGTACAGCAGCGAAGTACAGCAACGAGGCCGACCAATACCGTCTCGAAACGCCCGCCAGCGGCTCACGATGTGCGGAAACAACCCCTGTTGACCGCTGTGCCGGGAGTTCGCATCGAGAAGGTCAGGGGTTCGATTCCCCTCAGCTCCACACCAGCTCAATGGACTCATCCAGGGATTTTTTGCACCGGGGTGTAAATCCTCGTACACCTATCGAGGCTGTGGTGAACCGCTTCAATGGAGCTCGGTGGGCACAGCTTCGTTCACCCCCGCAACGCTGCGTGCCCAGCCGGTGACGCCTTGACACCACTTGGAACATGATCTAGGGTAGCTCCCGGTCAGGGGCTGTACCTATTGAGGGGTGTCCTGTACCGATCAGCACATTGACGAGGCCACGCGACAAGGTCAGGCGAACGGTCAGATCTACCTTGAAACGGGTGGCACTGTACGCCCCAATCCCTTTGTTCCATTAATTGGCCGACCCTCAATGGTGGGAGGAGCCGTCGGTAGTGCCGGTGTGCCCATCCAGGAAACGGCTGGTACGGGAGGCCGGGCGGACGCCAACGACGGTCCCCGGATGGGATGTGCCTGCGGTAGCCCGCCGGCAACCATGATCCCGCTGAAGGTGCGACCAATACATCGGGGCCACGCCGAGGCCCTCTGCCCGGCCACAACGAATCGTCGTCAGCCACTCGGAGCAACCATCGCAACCGCATGAGGGTGGTCCGCTGTATCAGCCGACCTTGCCGGATGCGGGTCCGCCACCAGACGAGGTGGAGCGGCCGGAGAAGATCGGTCCGTCGGGTGAGGTAGCGAGGCCGGAGAAGGTCGGTCCGTCGGGTGCGGCGCAGCGGCCGGACAAGGTCGGTCCGTCGGGCCCTCCGACCCCACGCAAGGGAAGATGAATGGCTTCACCTCGGACTCGATCGGTTAACTCAACGCTGTCACACTCATTGTCGTGATCGCGCAGGAGCAGCCAGTAGCCGAGATGCTCCGTGGGGCGGGTGCCCGGTTTGCGTTCATCCACGGCAGCCGGGTACGCGGCCGCGCTCGCCCGGACAGCGATCTAGATGTGGGCGCCTGGTGGGGTGTCCAACCCCCGGCGTCCTGGGAAGTGGATCTCCCGGCTGACGTGGATTTGGTCGTGCTCGATAGCGCACCGCTGTGGCTGGCTGGTCGGATAGCTCTGGAGGGTCGTTTACTGTTCGACGACGACCCGCAGGCGAGAGTCCGGTGGCAGACCGATACCCGGCTGCGCTACCTGGATGAGATCCCGGCAATTCGCGAGCGATAACGCCGGCGACGGATCGACTTGACCCGTGGAGCGTCGGGTTGCGGTGCGCGCGCTCGGTGCGCAGCGTGTCGTGCTACCCCCGACGGCCGAGGCGGAGGCCAGGGCGGTCGGGTTCCGCAACGTGCTGATCTACGAGTACATCGACGTCGACGACGGGCGCGTGCGCGACAATCTCGAACACCTCGCAGACTTCGAGGCGTTCGTGTCCCAGGTGGTTGTCTGGTCCGCCGACTGAGCCATCGCGTTCTGGATGCAGACTGCGGCAAATCACGTACTGATTAGCGCAGTCTGCATCCAGAACGTATTGCGAGTGTGCGCGGTTAGGATCGAACGCATGGCGCACCGAACGGCTGGTGTGGTGCTGGCGGGTGGCCGTTCGTCCCGGATGGGCACGCCGAAAGCAGAGCTGGAGTGGCACGGATCCACCCTGCTGCGCCGTACTCTGGGTGTCCTCGCGCGCTCGGTTAATGGACCGCTGCTGGTAGTCCGGGCCGCCGGCCAGCCATTACCGGAGCTGCCCCCGCGGGTGGATATCGTGGAGGACCCTGAGGAGGGCCTAGGGCCGCTGCAGGGCATCGCCGCCGGTCTGGCGGCGCTAGTTGGATTGGCGCAAGGCGCGTTCGTGTGTTCGACCGACCTGCCGTTCCTCCATCCCTCGTTCGTCCGCCGGGTACTCAGCGCGCTCACCGACGATCTCGACGTGGTGCTCCCGATCGCCCGCGGCTACCCGCAGCCGCTGGCCGCCGCCTACCGGGTCGCCCTCGCACCGCTGGTCACCGAACTGGTGGCAGCCGGTGATCGGCGCCCGGCCTTCCTGTTCCGGCACGAGCGTTGCCGCACGCTGCGACTTGACGACGCCGCGCTACTGCAAGATCCGGTGCTGGCCGCAGCCGACCCAGCGCTTGATTCGGTGGTCAATGTCAACTCCCCGGACGACTACCGCGCCGCCCGGTCCCAACCCGCTCCGCAGGTCACCGTGCAGCGCTACGGCGCGCTGGCGGCCGATGGCCACCGCGGACCGAGGACCGTGCGTGCCGCCACGCTGTCCGGTGCCGCCGCGGCAGTGGAACTGACTCTGGATCGACACGTCGTCGCCGCGCTCAACGGCGACCAGATCAGTCGCGACGGCGCTGTCCCACTGGCCAACGGGGACACCGTCGCATTCCTGTCCGCAGACGCAGGCGGATGAGCCCAGTGACCAGGCCTCCCGGGGGATACGCCGGCAAGGCGCTGATCGTGGATGTCAGCGGGCCGGATGCGACGACCCTGCCGCTCGACGAGGCGGTGTTGCGTGCCTACCTCGGTGGTGTGGGGCTGGGCGCTTGACTGCTGCACCAGCTCGCCAAATCACCGCTGACGGGGATGCTCAACGACGCACTGGCGTTGAGCCAGTTCGCCATCTCGGGCAAGCTCACCGGGCACGACGCGATCGTGCTCACCGACCGGGCCGCCACCCCGTCGGCGCTGCTCATCGACGGCCCCACCCCGCGGCTGGTCGCGGCGGGCGACACCTGGGGCCGGCCCGCGTGACGCCGACCCCAAGCGGACCTCCACCGGCGACAACATGCTGCTGGCGCTGGCGGACCGCTACGAAGTGTCCCGGGAGACCACCGCGCTGCCCTGCGGGTCCGGCCGCGGCATCGACTCCTCCAACCCCGTGATCGCCGTCGACCACGACACCTGCATCCTGTGCGACCGCTGCACCCGGGCCTGCGACGACATCCAGGGCAACGACGTGATCGGCCGATCCGGTAAGGGCTACCGCGCCCGGATCGCCTTCGACCTCAACGACCCGATGGGCGCGTCATCCTGCGTGACCTGCGGCGAATGCGTCGCGGCCTGCCCCACCGGGGCGCTGACCAACCGTCAGATCGAGCCGCTCCGAGCACCGGCGTAGCGAGTCGTGAGTGGCTCCGCGCTATGGCGCGAGGACGGGTAGGCCGGCAGTCTCGGCTGCGCAGGCTTGCCGTAGATCGTAGGTGACCATGACGTCGGCGCCAGCGCGCAGCGCGACTGCGAGGTGCAGCGCGTCAAGGCTGCGAAGGTGGCGGCCCGGGAGCAGACCCGCCTCCCGGTAGAGGGAGCGATCCGTCTCCACCAAGTCGAAGCGTTCGAGCAGATGGGTCACGGCGGACTGGGCCAGGTCGACGCGGACCGCGAGCCGGCGCAGCTCGGTCTCCAGAAGCGTGCTTGAGAGCAGCGCATCATCCTGGTCCACAGCATTGTCGAGGCGTGCCGCCAGCCTGCCCGATGCGGACTCGTCGACGAGCAGCTTCGCCGCCGCCGACGTCTCGATGTAGAGGATCACTGGTTGCCGCGAAGTTCGTCCAGCACATTCTGGACCGGCTCCTGGATCCGGGTCCGCGGCAGTTCGGTGAAACCCCCACGGACCGTGGCCCGCCGGATCCGCAGCGAAGCGCCGGCCGCTCTCGGCGGCGGTACCAGAACGGCGACGACCTCGCCATTGTTAGTGACGTACACCGTCTCACCGGCCTGCACGTCACGCAGTACGGCGCTGCTGTGGTTGCGCAGTTCCCGATGCGGGATGGTCCTCGGCATAGTCCGCCACCTCCGTAGCAACTGTAGCACCAGGTTAACCTCTGACTGTGGCCGATGACACCTGCGCAGATCGCCATGCGGCGGATGGCCCTACGCGCTCACTGACCGCCATCGCCGACGGCACCGATCTGCTCGCGGCAGCGACCAACGTGCTGCGGTTCTTCCGCGACGAATCGTGCGGCAAATGCGTCCCCTGCCGGGTCGGGTCCACCAAGGCGCACGCCCTGCTGACCGCAGCGGGTGGATTCGATACAGCCCAGCTCATCGAGCTCGAACAAATGATGCGCAAGACGTCGATCTGCGGGCTGGGCCAAGTCGTCCTCGGCCGCGTCATCGGCGTGCTCAGGGCACGGGGGCAGAGGTGAGCCGGGAGTTCTTCGCCACTCGCACCGTCGCGCAGGCGCTGGCCGGATTCAGTCCGGCTCTGCGCACGCCGACGCGGGCTGTGCCGCTGGCCGATGCGCTGGGCCGGGTACCGGCCTGCGATGTCATCGCCGTGGGGCCGCTGCCCGGGTTCGCCCGATCGACCGTGGACGGTTACGCGGTGCAGGCTGCCGACACCTACGGCGCGTCGGAGGGGCTGCCGTCCTACCTGGACGTGGTCGGTGCTGTGCAGATGGGCACCCAGCCGGACGTGACCGTGACAGCCGGCACTGCAGCGGAGATGCCCACCGGTGGGGTGCTACCTGCGGGCGCCGATGCGGTGGTAATGGTGGAGTACACCAACGAAACGATGCCCGGCACGGTGGAAGTGCTGCGACCCATCGCACCTGGCGGTGGAGTGGTTGCGGCCGACGCCGACGTCATCCCGGGAGCAGTCCTCGCGCCCGCGGGACGGCCGCTGCGTGCGGTGGATCTGGGCATGCTCGCCGCAGCGGGAGTGACCGAGGTGCTCGCCCACGACCGGCCACGGGTCGCCATCCTGTCCACGGGCGATGAAGTGGTGCCGCCTTGCACCGCAACCCTGCATGCGGGCCAGGTTCGCGATGCGATTGCCCCGGCACTCGCCGGTCTGGTGCTCGAGGCGGGCGGATGGCCGGTGCCGTGCGGAATCGTGCCCGACGATCCGGCTGCCCTGCGCAGTGCGCTGCAGACGGCGCTGGCGCAGGCAGATCTGGTGGTCGTCTCCGCCGGCTCCTCAGTGGGGACCCGCGACGCCACCGCCGACGCCGTCGCGAGTCTCGGAGCGCCGGGCATCTTCTGCCACGGCCTCGCGATCAAACCCGGCAAGCCCACTCTGCTCGCCGAGTGCAGTGGCGTACCGGTGATCGGGTTGCCGGGCAATCCGCTGTCCGCCCTGGTGGTGGTCCGGCTGGTCGGCGCCCCGTTGGTGTGGCGCCTCGCCGGCTGCGCCACCCCGCCCCCCGAGCCGTCGGTGACCGCTTCTCTGACCCGTCAGGTGCCGTCGGAGGCGGGCCGCCGGGACATTGTGCAGGTGCAGCTGAGAGGGCACCAGGCCGAGCCGTTGTTCGGCGCGTCTGCGCTACTGTCCGTGCTCACCCGCGCCGACGGATACCTCGTGGTGCCCGAACCGACCACCGGCCTCGACGCCGGCGCAGAGGTCTCCATCACGCTCTACCGGTAACAGGGGCTCACGGTGTGTGACCGCTTGTGCACGGGAAGTTGTCATTGCAATCACCACACCCATGGCTTAGTTTCGTAGTTGCGTGACCACGGGGAGTAAGGGGGCCTGGTCGGATCACCTTGGGTTTGCTGCGAGTGCGGCGGATCAACACACTGTCGGTGTTGACACCGGGGGAGAATCGCAACGACGCTCACCTGCGTCGGTGAGCGCGCATCATGTCGCGCGAGGCGTCCCTCTGCGAGCACCTTATACGCTCAGCTACATGGGAGCAGGCAGCTTGTCGACCGCGCACTTTACAGGGGGGCTGCAGGCAATTCCCAGGCGGGTCCGGTCTTTCGGCTTGCCTTGCTCCTCCATCGATCGGGATTAAGGAGCGATATGAGGGTCTCGGAAGTCTTCACCACGGGTGCCAGCGGGGAGCGTCGCGGCGGCTACTCCGACGGCGGCACCAACGAGTACCGGAACTACTACTATGACTATGAGAACGAGGGCTACTACAACAATAACTACAGCGGCTTTGAGCGCGGGCCCACCCGTCGCTCATTGCTAGGGCTCCTGGGGTAGCACGTCGATCAGCAGCGTGCGCGGCGGTGGCCTCGATTTCCTACCAGAGGGACGATGGCCACCGCCTAGCCATACCCGAGTCCACCGCCGAGTTCAACCGCCGAGTCCAACCGGGCACGAGACCTAGAAGTGGAGTGATTGTGCGGGAGGTGTTGAAGTCGCTGTTGCGTCCGGCGTCGACTGCCGGAGGTTTGGTGGAGGCTGCTCCTGCCGCGAGCGTGCGCGAGGTCTTCCGGCGGTTCTGGCCCGACGCCCGGCCGTTCTGGCGGTGGTTGTGGCTGAGCTTGGTGCTGATCATCGTGACCCCGGTGGTG
>JBBPZY010000375.1:0-2941 GCA_038276315.1 Mycobacteriales bacterium | reverse complement strand
GGACAGCGTCGCAGGTCCGTCCAGCCCTTCCGCGTCGCGCGAAAGGAAGGCCGCGTCGCCCTCGATCTCGATGAGGTCAAAGTCTCGCGCAGCACGGACAACCTTGTCGAGCATGCGAGTCGTTGCCGCCTCCGCGTGCCCGAGGATGCTGCGGTGGAACTTCATGTACTCGGTGTAGCCGCCGATGTCGGCAATCAGGAGCAGCGCACGTCGAGTCGCCATGGGTGGACGCTAACAGGGCGCGACAGGGTGGTGGCAGTCCCCTGCCTGCAAGCTCAACTGCGGCGAGCCCGAACCCCTTGGGTCACCGCCTGTGGCTCGGCCTGATCTGCCGAGATCATGGCGTCGCACGGTCGACGACGAACCTCGGTCGCGCCGGGCTTCGCGCCTAGAACGTCGCCCGGCTACCGATCTTCGATTCCGATGGCTACCCGAAGTCTCCCTCGCTGAGTTGCGCCGCGCCTGCACAACGACTGCGTCTCCGGCGGCCTGGAGCTGGCTCGAACGTGCCACCGGTGTAGTCGTGCCGTCGGTTCCCCGCCCATCGTGGCCGGCGACCTGCCGTGACCGCAGCACGACCATTGACCAAGTACAGATATGGTGAGGGTAGATGACTGCCGATCCCTCGTCCCTTGACGACCTGGGGGCGCTGTGGGGACCGGCACAGCCACGTGATCGACCATTGCGAGTGCTGGGTTTGTTCGCCCATCCCGATGACGAGGTGTTTTGCGTCGGAGGCACCATCGCCCGGGCCAGCGCGGCCGGAGCCGAGACCGCGATCGTCTCCCTGACCCAGGGTGAGGCCGGCGAGATCCGAGACTCGGCCGTGGCCACCCGCCGGACCCTCGGGGCCACTCGGGCCAAAGAGCTCAATTCCTCAGTGACCGCTTTAGGCGTAGCAAGCGCCGAGTGTCTCGATCTCGGCGACGGCAATCTGGCGCGGCTGCCGTTCGCCGAACTGGTCGCGCAGGTGCGCTCGATCCTGGAGCGATTCTCCCCGGACGTGGTGGTCACGTTCGGCGACGACGGGGGCTTCAACCATCCCGACCACACGGTCTCGTCGCAGGCTACGCTCACGGCCCGGGAGCAATTGGCCAGTCCCCCCCGGGTACTCCACGCCCGCTTTCCCGCCCAGGACCGGCTGCTGCTCGATCTGCTGGTCGACTGGTTGACGTCCGGGGAACAACGATTCGTGGGTACCGCCGGGTTCGGCAACGCCTTGCGGTTGTTCGCCGACGGATCGTCCATGCTGGGATTCGCGACGGATCATCTGCACGTCCAATGGTTCCCGGTCGGATCGTTCGTTATCGAGCAGGGCGAGCCGTCCAATGAGCTGTTCTGCATCTTGTCCGGTTCGGTCGACATCGTCGTCGAGGGTGCCGACGGCCATCTGCGCAAAGTCGACACGGCCGGAGCCGGCGCGTTCGTGGGCCAGGACGGCTTAGCTACCAATCGCCCCCGCAACGCCCACGTGATCGCCCGCGACGACGTGACCTGTTTCGTGCTCGCACCACGGGGGCGCGATCTGTCGGCCGGTCGAGGGGCGCGCGCGATCTCCTCAGGGGCTGCGCCACCCCATCCAGGACCGGCCCCGGTTCCCTTACGTAAAAACGACTTCGCTATCGACGTCCACGCTGCGCTCGACAGCAAGATAGCCGCGCTGGTCGCCCATCGCTCTCAGTACGCGTTGGACGCCGAGTTGCTTCCGCGCCAGGTGCTGGGCCCGCTGTTGGGCACCGAGCACTTCACCGCGGTGAGTGCGTGCTCTACCTACCGGAACGAGGCGCAGGTTCAGTGAGCGGTTGGTCCGGCGAGCAGCGGATCGGTCCCGGCGATCAAGCCGCCGTGGGCAGCCTGGTACATGCCCAGGGTGAAGCGGGTCGCGAACGCGGGGCGCCCGGCAGTGATCTCGGCGGGGACCCATTCCTCGGGTCCACGACC
This sequence comes from Mycobacteriales bacterium, assembly GCA_038276315.1. GTDB lineage: Bacteria > Actinomycetota > Actinomycetes > Mycobacteriales > Pseudonocardiaceae. The sequence continues at coordinate 1,000 of JBBPZY010000375.1, read as the reverse complement.
ACGCACTCGATCCTCCTTCGCTGATTTCGGAGCCAATCGCTGCAATCTCCGCGAACGTGGGCGCGCTGTTCGCGGTGAGCGTCGTGGGGCCCTCGTTGGCGCCATTGGGGGCGAGGATCACGGCGGCGACCTCGGCGGCGTCCTGGCGTGCGGTCCAGACACGGGCACGGTGATGACACCCGTCTCGCGCCAAGGTGCCGCCAAACCAGGTGAGGCTGTGGGCGTGGAAGCCGTTGTGCAGCGAGGTCCTGGCGGTGCCGGACGCGGCGAGAAGCTGCCCGGTGGCGGCGTGGTCGCGCCCCCTAAGAGAAGCGGGTGTCGAGCCCGGCGCCCCGCCGCGACTCGCGCCAGCCATATGGTCAGGCGAGCCGTCTACCGATGCGTTACGCGCCCGCGGGCAGGCCGGCGTGGCATCATTCGTGGTGCGAGATGATCAAGAGGTTGGGGGTTCGAGTCCCTCCGAGCGCACCACAAATTGCAGGTCAGGGCTGGTATGGCGCAGCCACTTAGACGCTGAGTTCGTTCACGCGTGCAACGCTGCGTGCAACGAAGTCAACAGCAGCCAAGAGCTGTCATAGCCCAAGCGCTAGTGCGGCCCGGTCTGCCGCATCCCGTTGCATCTCAGCGCCGACGTGGGCGTAGACATCCCCTGTGATCGCTACCGAAGAGTGGCCCAACGACTCCGACACCACTCGCAGGTGCGTTCCGGACGCGACCCACAGGGTCGCCGCAGAATGCCGGAGCGTATGAAGGCCACCCGCCACGCCGGCGCGGCGGGCGACGGTGGCGTACCAGTGGGAAGCGTTGCCGGGTCGAGCGGGTGCCGATCTCGTGCAGAACACAAGCCGTGGTCTTGCCATCACTGCCCGGCTGCCTGTCGCTCCGTGTGCTGGGGCGTGCGGTGTTCAAGAAGCGCCGCGCCGGTCGCGGCGGGCAGGACAACCGTCCGCCGTGACCGCTCCCACTTGGGCGGGGTGAACCTCAGGCGTCCGGCCGAGCG
>JBBPZY010000374.1:0-6226 GCA_038276315.1 Mycobacteriales bacterium | reverse complement strand
TCACCATCAGGAAACACATCCTGGCGATGCCCGGCCAAGAACGCGAACATGCTGCCCTCGGCCACCAGATGACCCACCAGAGCCCCAGCGTCCAGCAGCTCCCGATCCACCCGCTCACTGCCCTGCACGAACCAATTATCCCAGCTCAGCGCAACATTCCAGGCAGACACGCCGATTATTCAGCGGCCTCCTAGCACGGGCTCCTATCGGGCTCCGCAGTTTCGTGCGAACCCGGCCGTGCCCGACATTACGAGACACTCAAAATCTTCGCGGATGGCTGCTGAACTGTACTGACCGGCCCTAACCATCACTGCCCGGCACCAGGTGACACTCGGCACAGCGGACTTTTAATCCGTTGGAGCCGAAGCCCGGGACTACCCCACCACCAGGAGTTTGTGCTGGTTGAGGGCGTGTGCGTAGTGGTTGAGTCCCTCCTCGGACACGCGCACTATTCACCCGTCCACGTGGCTGGACGGTTACGTCCACGGCGCGGGACTCGGGGTCGTAGACCATCTGGAGTCGCAAGGCCTCGTAGAGAGCGGTGAGGTTTTGCGGCTCGGCTTGGGTCAGCGCTGCGCCGACGTCTCCGATCGAGTCGATCATCGCTTCGATGTCTTGGCGGGTGAGTTCCTGTGTGGTTGGCCTTTCGTCGAGTTCGGCTCGGGCGGCGGCGCGTTCGGTGTGGGCCTGGTTGATCGCGTCGACAATCGCGGCCGGGTCGACTCCCGCCTCGATCGCGGCTTGGTGACGGCGTAGTCGTGCCTCGGCATTGGCCAGCCGGCGGCGGGCCTGGTCGAGGTTGGTGTCGACGAGGGATCCGCCTTGCGAGTCGACACGAGCTTGCACCGTTCGGTCGCGGTTCATGGCATCGAATAGGGTTGCGATCCACCGGTTGAGTGGGGTGCAGATGGCTGCCTCGCGCACGTATACAGCGGCTGGGTGCCGCGCCAGCACCGGCGAGTGGGGCGCCAGTGTGCGGGCGGGACACCGGTAGTACATGCCGTGCGCTCTGGGGCTAGCTTCCATCTTCCGGTTGCACACCGAACACCGCAGCCGCCCCCGTAATGGGTAGGACCGCACGGTGGCGCGATCGCTGCGCTCTTGTTTGCGTGCGGTACATAGCCCACCGGCCGACTTTGATCGGCGAAGCAGCTGCGTCTGTGTGAAAGTCTCTACCGAGACGATCGCAGGGTGAGCGGTCTGCCGCGAGCGCACCACGCGATCGGTAGTCGCTCGGCGAAACCGCACAACATGCCCGGCCGCGATGTCGTCCGGGTTGAGCAGCGTCTCGCACTTCGTCCAGCGGCCAAAGAAGCCGTAACCGGTGTACCTCGGGTTGTCCAAGATCGCGCGGACGGTGCTGCCCTGCCAACCATCGGCCAGCCGGTGACGGTTCTGATCGGGCCGGCGGGCCGAAGGGCACGGGACGTGCTCGCGGTTCAGTCCAGCTGCGATCGCCCGATCGCCCTTGCCGTCGAGATACTCGACGAAGATCCGGCGCACGACCTCGGCGGATGCATCATCAATCGCCAGGACCCGCAGCCGGTAGCCCTCGGCTGCCTTGCGGGGATTGGGGTGCGTTCCCCCGTCTACGACCAGGTAGCCGTACGGTGCGCGGCCGCCTTGATGGCGGCCCTCGTTGATGACCTGGGCGTCCATCGCCGCACGCACCCTGGCCTGCACGTGTTGGCGCTCGGATTCGCTCATCCCGCCGAGCACGCTCATCAGCATCTTGTGCGACGGGTTGCGTTCCTCGAACTTTCCGCCCAGCTCCGGGATCCACAGATCAACTCCATGAGCCGCGAACCGTGGCGCGGTCAACGAGAATTGGTTGCCGAACCAGCAGCGCGTGCCCTCCCCCACCACGACGCCCGACCAACCACGGTTCGGGTCCTTCAGCTCGGCGAGCAGTTGCGACGCCAGGTCACGCCGCTCCCAGGGAACGGAACGCGACAAGCCAACGTCGAAGTACTCGGCGACTACGCGGCCCCCGAGCGGCTCGACGAACTTCTGGGCGTTGCCCAGCTGCCACGATAGTGCAGCGCCGCATAAGTCCTTCGGGGGTTCATGCGGCTCTGAGGAGCTTGGCGTCGTAGGTCCAGCGGAAGGGTTTGGCGGTGCGGTTGTAGGTCCGGATGAACGTGGTGATCTTCTCGGCTAGATCGTCTTGAGAGGCGAAGTCGCCGCGGCGCAGCACGCGGCGGGTGAGGATCGAGAAGTAGATCTCCACCATGTTGAGCCAGCTCGCGTGACAGGGGGTGTAGGTCACGGTGAAACGGGGATGCTTGCTGATCCACTTTCGGGTTTGTTTGGAGGTGTGCGAGGAGCCGTTGTCGAGGATCAGGTGGATCTTCTTGGTCGGGTCGACGGTCTGGGCCAGTTCGGTGAGGAACGCGATGAACGTGTCCGAGTCGTTCCGGGCGATGATCTTCGGGTGGACGGTGCCGGTGGTGACGTTCATGGCGGCGATCAGGGAGACGGTGCCGTGGCGGACGTATTCGAACTCGCGGCGCTCGGCTTGGCCGGCCCGGACCGGGCGGGTGGCGCGTTTGCGGGAGCGGGCGTGCATGGCGGTCTTCTCATCCACACTGAACAGTATGGTGTCGGGGGGTAGGTGCAGGTAGAGCGCGCACACGGCTTGGGCTTTGGTGTGAAACGCTGGGTCGGCGGGCCGGTTGAGCCAACCACGGACCCGGTGGGGCTTGACGTCGAGCGAGGCGAGGATCCGCCCGATCTGGGAGACGCTGATTCCCAGCGGCTCATGGAGGTGATCGGCCAGAGCTTGGTGCGTCCAGTGCGAGTCGACCTCGGGGGTCTTTTGGGTGACGGTCGCGACGATCAGTAGCTGGCCCTTGATCCCGTACACCAGCGGGCGACCTGAACGGGGTCGGTCGAACAGCCCGGGTATCCCTTCCCGGCGGAACCGGTGTCGCCAGGTGCGGACGGTGTCCACGCAGATGCCCAGGTCGCGGGCGATCTTCGCGTTCGGCTCCCGCCGCCACGCCGCCAGCACGATCTTCGCGCGCAGCACCAGATGCTGCGGCGAGCTGGCCCGGGTCGTGATCCTTTCCAGGCGTTTCCGGCGGCGCTTCCCGAGCACGATGACGTCTTGGCTGCTGGCCCGTGCCATCCGACCTCCCGAGCCCGCGTGATCAAAGGAGGTTCGAGGGTCCAGCAAAGATGATCAGATCGGGTGGTGACACGCCGAGCGCAGCTGCGCGTCGGTTCGCCACCATGGGCTCATGCCGGTTCCCTCCGCACGTCTGAAGACCTACACCGAAGGTCATCTGGACTTCCACGCCTCCCAGCGCTGGCCACAGCTCGAAGAGATCACCATCTCCTGGCGCGGTGGCTACGGTTACGTGACTGCCTACCTACCCGACGAGGAACAACTCCCGATCTGCCGGCTGCGCTACCTGGGCTCAGACACCGACTGGGGCTTCGCGCTCTACCGCGCCAGCAGCGAGGACTACGACGACGCGCTGCTGCCCGACGGCAGCCCATCGGGCACCCCCGCACAGGCCCTCGACTGCGCCCTGGGCCTCTACCTCGCCGACCCGACCGCCTCGGGCCTGGATCAAACCCCCGAAGGATTAATGCGGCGCTGCACTAGGTACCTGGAGCCGAAAACTCCGTAGTAACTGGCCTGGTGCGGCTTAAGAGTTACGTACAACTACTGCTTGCCACGTAGCGTGTCCAGTCGGCACCGTAGGTACTACGCCGATCCGGCACTGCCGCCGGTGGCGCCATCCGTACCCGGACCATTTCTTCTAGGGGGAACCAATGTCTGACGCGATGAGCTTTGCGCAGTTGGAGGCCCAAACTGCGGAGCTGCTGCCAGCCCGCACCGTCCTGTCCATGATGGATGCCAGCACGATGAACAACCCTGCCCCGATCGGCCAGAGCAGTAATCCAACCGGCGGTGATCACCCCATGTACGACACCTGGATGAACGCGTTGACGCTGCTGGGCGTGCCCCACTCCCAGTCCCCTGCCGACCCATCCAGCCACTGAGCACGCCCGGGTGGTTCGGCCGATCCACGCCGTCCCGAAGTCGTGATGACGCAGCATTCAGCGGTGTCGCGGACAGCGCCGGCACAGCGGTCATCACCGTCTCGATCGGTCGGCCGACCCTGGTTACCCCATCAATGTGGATGTGTCGACCAGCTCGGGGCAGGTCTGCGCCACTCAGTTCACACCGAGGTAGCACGCTGCTCGCCCATGCAGCTCGGCTGGGCTGCGGGCGCGCGGCACATGCCATGGTCGTTGGGACACTTTTCAGTCACTAAATGCATCCAGATAGCCCGATACAACCACAGACGATGAGCGTTTGCAGTCGCGAAAGCCACAGGTGATCGATGCTATCCACAAACAACCACAACAGCAGTCCGAGAATCCTTGGATTTGGGGTTCGAATCTCCATGAAAGGCATTTCCGCTGGTCGACGTCGTACTCAGGGCGGTGGTGATCAGGAGCTGCTTGGTGTCCCGGACGATGTGGCAGCCAACTCTGCGCGACGACGGCTCTACGATGCTGAGGTCCCCCTCGCATCTGGGTCGATGCTACGGCTGGCCGACGAAGGAGACGGCCACCGTGGCGGTGTGCGCTGTCGGGCTCGTCGGGTCGGGGACGAAGGCCACCTTGCCAGTGCCATAGCACGGCAGGGTCAAAGAGACCGGGATAGGTGCGGTCACCGTGTAGTCGTGGAGAACCACCGGGACGTCGGCCACTCTGGGTGTGGGGAAGCGCACGTCGATGGCGTGGGCGACGCTGCCGGTGAAGCCGAGGTCGCTGGTTGTGGGCGCCGGAGCCGGCAACACCTTGACTGTCTGGCCGGCGAGGGGATGCCCGTGCTGGCCGCGATAAATCGGGCCAAAGCAGCCCATCTTGATCGTCGCATGACCGGCCTGGCCATTGACCTCGCCGAAGAGGTACTGGTTAGGGCCGATCGGTGCAGGGCCGATGATCGCATCGGCTGAGGCGGGCGCCGCAACAACGGCCGTGATAGTGGCCGCGACCACAGCGAGAAACCAGACAGCGAGCTTACGGGACACAGAGCCTCCACTGCAGTGACTGATGGGCCTCGTAAAGGGTTCCTGCGCCCAAATCATCCTTCAACGTACCGAGTGCCGATTCGATTAGTTGACCTCCGTTTTCCCAACGGCGCTACATCAGCAAACGCAGCCCGGTCATAACACAAACATGCCCTCGCCGGGCGGGCAGCCCTCCGGGATGGCCGACACCACCGCCAAGTCCGGCTCGGTCGAGGTGGTGAGGTGTGGCATCCCGTCGACCTCCCCAAGGGCTACCACACGGCGACCCAGGGGTAGAGTTTCACGAAGTTGTTGCCGGTCACGTCAAGGGCTGCCCCCCGGGCCGCCGCGGGGTTGGACTCCGTCAGGTCGACGGGATGTCGCACGGCTCCCTGGCCCAGGCGACCCCGCACCGATGCCGGTTCCGCGCCGGATCATATGCCGACGGCGACGGGATACCGTCCCGGGTGAGCGTTTCGGCGATAGCGAACATGCCCCGCCCGGCCAGGTACTCGCCGAAGATGCGCTGCACCACCGGCGTCGTGACCGGGTCGGGCTCTAATTGATGCAGCCGTTTCCCGTCAGCGGCCTTCGAAGGGTTCGGATGCGGACCCGCGTCAACCAACTGATACCCATAGGGTGGGCGGCCACCCAGGTAGCGGCCCTCGACCTGCGCCTGGGCCGCCATCGCGGCCCTCACACGGATCTTGATCCGGCTGCGCTCCCCTTTGCTCATCCCACCGAACACCGACATCACCAGATCATGAGCCTCGGACTCGGGGTCGACCGCTCCCCCGACCTCCGGCACCCATAACCCCACCCTGTAGTGGGAGAACACGGGGAAGGTGAGTCCATACTGGTTGCCGTAGAACGCTCGTTGCGGCTCCCCGATCACCACCGCGTCAAAACCACGTTCCGGGTTCTTCAGGACCTCCAGGAGCGCGGCATCCTGCGGGCGGCGTTTCCACGGAATCGACCGGGACTGCCCGACATCAAAGAACTCGTCCACAACCTGACCGTGCCGCTCGATCAACGCCCGCGCGCGAGCCAGCTGCCAGTTCCGTGACGCCTGCGGGTCCTGTTGATCCTCCGTCGACACCCGCCCCTAGAACGCGACGCCGATCATCAGCACTCCGACCTCCCCTGATCATGAGGATGTGAGTATGGGTCGTGAGCGGGCCCGACCTCCCGAC
>JBBPZY010000373.1:0-4301 GCA_038276315.1 Mycobacteriales bacterium | reverse complement strand
GCTAGCCAGGAACGCTGTCGAAGCCAGTACCGACGGCGCCGGGACGCAGCCACCCGACAGCTGGGCACTGCGCAGCGACGAGGAGATCCTCTACTACCAAATCTGGCAGCGCCGCTTCTCCGGGGTGCGTCCCAACTCGACGCTGGGCTGCTTCGCGACCTCATGAGAGCTAAAGGTCGCCGCCCTCTTCGAGGAGCCGGTCGATCTCCCGGCGCAACAGCCCCAGCCGGCCTTCCCGCACCAGCGGGATGTCCCGTCGCCGGCGGCGTACCAGCGAGAGGTCGACGTCCACGGTGAGCAGGTGCTCCTTGCCCTCGTCGGCCTCGGCGATCACCTCGCCCCACGGGTCGACGACGTGTGAGCCGCCCCAGAAGTTCAGCGACCCCTCGGTGCCGACCCGGTTGACGAAGACCACGTACAGCTGGAACATCCGCCCGTAAAAGCGGGTGATGCCGCGCCAGTAGGAGCGCGAGTCGTACCGCTCGGGGAACATGCTCTGCGCGCTGCAGGAGGGCACCAGCAGGATTATCGCCCCGTCCTGCGCGGCCAGGTAGGCGAGCTGTGGCTGCCACGCGTCGTTGCAGATCAGGGTGGCGGCGCGGTGCCGTCCACCCAGGATCGGGAAGGCCCGGGACGACTGACCGGGCAGGAAGTGCTTGCGTTCCTCGAAAGTCGCGTAGTTGGGTAGGAACAGCTTGCGATGCACGTGCACCAGGAGGCCGTTCTCGTAGTAGGCCGCGCTGTTGTAGATGTGCAGACCGTGTGCTTGCGCCTCGGGAAAACCGAGCAGCACGCCCGCGCCCCTGGCCGCCCCGGCCAGATTCGCCATCCGCTCGTCGTCCGGCGGGGTTGAGATGTCCTCCTTGAGGTCCCCGATCGAGTAGCCGCTGAGCGAGAGCTCGGGGAAAACCACCAAGTTGGTGCCCTCGCCGACCGCCTCGGCGATCACCCGCCCGGCACATGCGATGTTGGCCTCGAACTCGCCGGGCCGGGAGTCGATCTGAGCGAGCGTGATACGCATCGCGACCTCCAAGACTGGCGACGACGGGAGACTGGCGACGACGGCAGGCGCGCTCAACGTATCGGGCTACTGTCGACAACAGCAGCCCGGCATGGCGTCAATTAGTCGAGCCAGGCCGCGGGAACGTCGCTGACCTTCTCCGCCACGAACGCGACGTAGTACAGCGGCTCGCCTTGAACCGAGAGGCGGTGCCGGTAGCGCTCCTTGGCGAGGGGCCGGATGACCTCCTCGGCGAACATCCGACCGATCAGACTGCTGAAGCCGCTCAGATCGCGCTTGGCGACGAAGTCTTCCTTGATGGTGAAGGCCAGTAGACCCGGGGTGGAGATGAGGTTGTAGGCGGCAGCGAAGGCGTGCGGCGGCATGTCGGCGAAGCCCAGCGCGGCCACCGTCGTCATCGTGTTGAGGTCAGCTCCGGCGAGCGTGTCTCGCTCGTTGGGCGGCAGGTCGGTGAGGTCGGCGACGAGGTACCGCTCATAGACTCCGGGGCGGTCCCGGTGGGCCGCAGCCGCCGCCGCCTCGAGGATGTCGATGCCGTAGACGGCGCCGGCCCCGAGCTCACGAAGTTCCTCGCCGACTATCCCGTTCCCGGCCCCGACATCGAGCACCCGGAGCTCGCCCGGCTCGGTCCCTTGCTCGGCGAGCACCTGAGCCAGCAGCCTTCGGATCACGCGTGGTGACTCACACTTGAGCCTGTCATAGAAGAGCCGCTCGTAGAAGCCGGGAATGTCGTAAATCTGGTGGTAATCGTGGAAGCGGATGCGCCTTCGCTCCCCGCCAACCAAAACTTCGCACCATTCCTCGTCCTGGTCGAGGTCCGGCCCAGCTTCTGGGAGCAGGACCTCGAAGTCACCCCGAGTCGCAGTCTCCGGAACGGTTGGATCGCTCAAGTTCATAACGACACAGAATCCTCCACCGTAGTTCTCTGGGTCACCTAAAATCCCATCAACCAACGGCTGACCCCCGCACCTAAAGAAGGTAGTTTACCGTGCCACCGCGCTGGTTGGGATATTGCTCCAGGTCGCGGAGCGTGTCGGCCAGGGCGTCGAGCGCCTACGACGCACCGATTACGAAGACCTGTAGGAGGCACAGGGTTTGCGGTACTTGCGGGAGTGGGAAACGCACGCACGCACGCAGTGTTCTGCGATGTGCTCGACGCTCCCGGTGGGCAGCGCGCGCGACTGCTCGCCGCAGCGAGACTGCTCGGCCTGGTCGAATACGGCGACCAGAACCAACGTGGGCATGCGGGATGCGACTGCGGGTGCGTCTGTGCTACCGGGGTGGGTCCGAGGTGTCGAACCCGACCCGCAATAGCGGCGTCTACGCGAGAGCGCCCGCCAGACAGAACACAGTGCCGTCGCTCGGACCGGCCCAGGCCGCGGCAGCACGGCGCGCTTGGAATCGTCCCGAGCTGGGGTGCCTGCGGTGAGCCGGTGGCGCAGCTTGTGGTTAGCCGGCCCCGCAGCGCCGGGAATGGGGACGGCTCCCTGCCCGTCCGGTCCGGGCCGAGTCGCGGACATTATGGCCTGGCGATCGCGCCGGGCATCGGGTGAACCTCGTAGGTGGCCAGTTCAGAGGTGATGGCGGGATCGGCGTCGCCAAGGGCACGGACGTCGGGTTCGGCCTCGGCTTCGACCACGGCAAGTCCCCATATGCCGGCGGGGTCGGCGACCGCCCCGAAGACCACGGCGGTGCCGTCAGCCGCCAGTGTGGTCCAGTAGCCGACGTGGTCCTGCATGATCGATGACTCGGCGTCGGTCATGTCGCTGGAGAAGGTGGGCCTCGGAGGCACGAGCTTGTAGAGGTAGTAGTTCATCGGCTCCCCTGGAGTGCTGGTGGCGGCGTCCGGAGCGTAACCGTCCGTGTCGCTTTTGTGACCAGGCCACAAACGGGCGGCTGGTGATCTCGTGCTCGGACCCGGTTGGTCCACTCCAGGGCTCGCCCTTCACTAAAGAGTGTGGTCCGCATCCCGGGAGAGGCCCCGCGGCGTCAGGAGGCTGAGATGGCGCACGACCTCGATGCGGTCGCAAAGGTCACGAGGACCTGCGCGTGATCCAGCGGCTAGGTTGGGACCGTGAGCTCGGGCTCGGCGTGGTGGACGTCAAGACCGAGCAGATCGAATCCGCGGAAATTATCACCCAGCGCATCCGCAAGGCACTGGAAGCGTTCCCGGCCGATGAGTTGATCATCAATCCGGCCTGCGGGTTGCGGCATCTTCCCGCCGACGTCGCCAGAGCGAAGCTGGCGGCGATGGTGGAAGGGGCCGTCGCTGTCCGCCGTACCCTGCCCGCCGCGCCGGGCCAGGAACCGACCGTCGAGCAAGGAGCGTGATCCAAATGACCCAGCTGGAGAGCATCGAATACCTGTTCACCTCCGAGTCGGTGACCGAGGGACACCCGGACAAGATGGCCGACCAGATCTCCGATGCGGTGCTCGACGCCGCGCTGAGGATGGACCCGAACTCGCGGGTGGCCTGCGAGACGCTGATCACCACCGGCATGGTCGTGCTGGCGGGGGAGATCACCACACCGGGTACGTTGGACTACACCCAGATCGTGCGGGACACGATCTGCGCAATCGGCTATGACAACGGAACCTTCGGTTTCGACGGGCACAGCTGCGCGGTGCTGACCGCGTTGGACAAGCAGTCGCCGGACATCGCCCAAGGTGTCGACATGGCGGCTGAGCGGCGCGGCAAGCTGTCCGAGGACGACCTGGACAGCGCCGGTGCAGGTGATCAGGGGATGATGTTCGGCTACGCCACGAACGAGACCCCCGAGCTGATGCCGATGCCGATCGCGCTGGCGCACCGGCTGTCCAAGCGGTTGGCGACGGTGCGCAAGGACCGCACGCTGCCCTACCTGCGGCCCGATGGCAAGACGCAGGTCACCGTCCGCTACCGGGATCACGTCCCGATCGGGGTGGAGAAGGTCCTGATCTCCACCCAGCACGCCGAAGAGGTCACCTCCGAGGAGATCCGGGCGGACCTGTGGACGCACGTGGTACTCGCGGTGCTGCCCGCCGACTTCTACAACGAGGCCGAGTTGGCACGCAACCTGTTCGTCAACCCGACCGGGCGGTTCGTCATCGGCGGGCCGGTCGGAGATGCCGGGCTGACCGGCCGCAAGATCATCGTGGACACCTACGGCGGGTTCTCCCGGCACGGTGGCGGTGCGTTCTCCGGTAAGGACCCGTCCAAGGTGGACCGTTCCGCGGCGTACGCGGCCCGCTACGTGGCGAAGAACGTCGTGGCCGCCGGCCTGGCGGACCGGGTCGAGGT
>JBBPZY010000372.1:0-9917 GCA_038276315.1 Mycobacteriales bacterium | reverse complement strand
GACGTGATCGTCGATCAACACGTACAGTGAAGTCAGGAGGGTGTTCAGTTCGTTGGTCACACATCGATCTTGAACGCCCTCCGTCCACGCCCGTGGTAACGACGCGCCCTCACACGATCTTCACGGAATCAACCATCTAGTTGCGGGGCAGCGTCCACAGCAGTGGCATCACGTATTCGCATCCGTGCAGTCGCTATCCACGATGGACCAGCCGCCGCAGTTCGACGTCGTGGTCATCGACGAATTTCACCATGCTGAGGCCGCGACTTATCGCCGGCTGCTGGACCGGCTACATCCCGGCGAGTTACTAGGACTCACCGCCACCCCGGAACGCAGTGACGGCGTCGACGTGCGGAGTTTCTTCGACGGGCGCACCGCGTACGAACTGCCACTGGGTGACGCCCTCGACCAAGACCTGCTCTGTCCGTTCCACTACTTCGGTGTTGCCGACAACACCGACCTCACAGTGATCGAGTGGAGCCGCGGCGCTTACGACGTCACCGGACTGTCAGAGCTCTACACCGGAAATGACGGTCGTGCTCGCCTGGTGCTCAAGGCGCTGGACCGTGAGGTGACCGATACCAGCCGGATGAGGGCGCTCGGCTTCTGCGTTTCGGTCGCGCATGCCGAGTACATGGCTCGGGTGTTCACCGAAGCCGGGATTCCGTCGCGAGCGCTGTCTGGTCACACCCCGCTCGCTATGCGGGCACAGGCCGCCGCCGCGCTGCGCCACCGTGAGATCAGGTGTCTGTTCACTGTGGATCTGTTCAATGAGGGCGTCGACCTGCCCGATGTGGACACTCTGCTGCTACTCCGGCCGACGTCGAGCGCGACGGTGTTCCTGCAACAGCTCGGACGCGGCCTGCGGCGCACGCCAGGTAAGCCTGTGCTCACGGTTCTGGACTTCATCGGGCAGCACCGCCGTGAATACCGGTTCGACCTACGTTACCGAGCGCTGACCGGAACGTCGCGCAGCCGATTGCGTCAGCAGATCGAACACGGGTTTCCTTTCCTGCCCTCGGGATCACAGCTGGTGCTCGACCGGGTAGCCCGCGACATCGTGCTCGACAACGTCCGTGGTGCGCTGTCGCGCTCCCGGCGTGAGCTGATCGCCGACCTCCGATCGCATGGCGACCTGCCGCTCGCCGAGTTCTTGTTCGAGTCCGGGCGTGAGTTGGCTGACGTGTACCGTCGGCCGGGCCAGAGCTGGACGGGACTGCGCCGGGAGGCCGGACTTCCGGCCCTGCCCGCCGGTCCCGACGAGGATGCGCTGCTGCGGCGGGTGGTCGCGCTGGCTCACGTGAATGATCCGGAGCGATCAGCGGCCTATACCCAGCTTCTCGCCACACCGGATGGGCCGTCCTACGGTGACCTCTCACCGCTCGATCAGGCACTCGCGCGGATGCTGTTCTTCACGGTGTGGCCCGACCTCGGTGACTTCGCGTCCTTCGATGCCGGTCTGGCGCGGCTACGAGCGCATCCGGCCGTCGTGGCCGAGGTCGAGGAGCTGCTGGCGCTCACCACCGACCGGGCCCGGCATATCCCTCGGCCGCTCGACATTTTGGGCGTTACCCTCCTCTCGCATGCCAGTTACTGCCGTGAAGAAATACTCGCCGGAATCGGGTGGGCGAACTGGCAGCGCAAACCCCACGGTCGGGCTGCAGGCGTGGCCTGGACACCCGGGACAGGGGTGGACGCGCTGCTGGTGACGCTGCGCAAAGAGGAGCGCGATTTCTCCCCCACCACCCGCTACCGTGATTACCCGCTGGCCACGGACCTCTTCCACTGGGAATCTCAAAACAGCACGTCCCGCGACTCGGCTACCGGTCGCCGCTATCTCGAGGGCGGCAGCCGGGTGCTCCTGTTTGTGCGCACCACACGCAAGGACGACTTGGGCACGGCACCATACCTATGCTTGGGAGAAGCAACTCTGGCAGAGCACCGTGGCGAACGGCCGATGGCGATCACCTGGCGGCTGCACCGCCCTATGCCACCTGAGGTGCTCCAACAGGGAACCGTCGCCTCGCCCTAACGGCGATCAGGTCGCGTCGTCGTAGCGGGGCGCCGCCTCATCCGAGGTCACCGGCTCCACCCGATCGTCCAGCGGCGATGGCTCGTCGGGATCGAGATCGTCCCAGCCCTGCTCGGCTCGCCGGCGGGCCAGAGCGCGGTCGTGCTGCCGAGCGACCAGCACTGCAGCCTCGAACAGCACGACCAGCGCTCCGGCCAGGGCCAGCATCGAGATGGGGTCGTTGCCAGGGGTGGCGACTGCGGCCAGCACGAACAGTCCGAACAGGATGCCGCGCTGCCAGCGTTTCAGTTTTGCATAGGGCAGCACCCCGACCCGGTTGAGCATCACCACCAGCAGCGGCAACTCGAAGGTCAGGCCGAAGACCGCGAGCATGGTCAGCAGGAAACCGATGTAGGCCCCACCGGTCAGTGCGGTGATGAACTCGCCGCCGCCGAGGTTAGCCAGGAAGGAAAGGCCCGTGGGTACCACGTAGTAGGCCAGGACAGCGCCACCGGCGAACAGCACACTGGCGGCACCGACGAAGGTGACAGCGAACTTGCGCTCCTTCGCGTAGAGCCCCGGTGTGATGAACGCCCATATCTGATAGACCCAGACTGGGGCAGTCAGCACCGCCCCCGCTGCCAAGCCGACCTGCATCCGGAGGGTGAACACCTCGAATGGAGCGGTCTGCAGTAATTGGCACCGGCCTGGGTTCGGCGTCAGCCGCAACGTCGGAGGCAGAGCACAATACGGCCGAGTGATCAGATCGCCGAGACTAGGCACCCCGAACGCCGAAACTCCCCACCAGACGAATCCGAGGACGCCGCCGAGCCCGACCGCGCAGAGCGCGATGAACAACCGGTTGCGCAGCTCGTAGAGGTGCTCCATCAGGGTCATGGAGCCATCTGGATTGGTCTTGCTCCGACCGCCCGGCCCAGCCGGGAAACGCATCCCGCTCACCGATCCTCGTCGTCAGGAAAGAGCGTCGTTGTCGCGCTGGGGCGGATTCACCTGCTGCGGTGCCGGCGCGCTCGTCTCCTGCTCGGAACGCGCCCCCTTGGTCTCCGCCTTGAAGATCCGGATGGACTGTCCGATGGCTCGGGCGGCTGTCGGCAGCTTGGTGGCACCGAACAGCAGGACCAGCACCGCAAGCAGGATGATCAGCTCCCAGCCAGTCGGAATTCCCACGGTCGGTCTCCTCTCTCGCTTTTGGGTGCGGGACCGATGCTACGCGGTAGGACCTATCCGGCGTTGCGGCGTCGGCGTCGCCGGTCCAGCGCCACCCGCAGTGCCGCGACCCGTGCAGCGAGCAGGCCGGTGCGATCGGCGAGGTGAGCGCGGCTGCGCTGGACCGCCGCGGCCAGCCGCCGCGCTGGACCGGCAAGCCGCAGGAGCATCATGAACAGCACCACGGCGCAAGCAACGGCGAGCGCAACGCTGATCAGGTAAACCACGCCGACGACGTTAGCCCGCCTCGGACGGCGCAAGGTGATCGGACCTGCGGACCGCCGCGCGAGCCCGCTGCGCCACCGCCTCGGCCAACTCTGGAGGATTCCGGACCACGATATCGGCACCTAACCCCAGCACCAGACGCACCATCCACTCGGTTTCGGCATAGCGCATTCGCACTGTCGCCGCTCCCCCTTCATCCTCGATCAGCCCCTCCACCGGGTAGTACTCCGCCACCCAGCGAGCGTCCGGGGCGAGCGTGAGCACGGCGACCTGCTGGTCTGGCTGGGCACGGAACAGCCCGCCCGATACGTCGGTGGGTCGGGCCTGCGGAGGTGGCACCGCTGGCTCGTCCAGGGTCGTGACGTGCTCGATGCGATCCAGCCGGAACAGCCGTACGTCATCAGCCCAGCGGCACCAGGCTTCCAGGTAGCTGCGGCCTTCGACCAGGAGCAGGCGCATCGGGTCGACGGTGCGCTCACTGATCGTGTCCCGGGCCGGGGTGTAGTAGCGGATGTGCAGTGCGCGGCGGTGGTCCAGTGCGTCGCGCACCGCAGCAAGCGCGGCCTCTTCCCTGGTGGCCAGGCCTACTACCACACCGTCGGCCTGCCCCGCCGCAGTCTCAATCTTGACCAATGCCCGGCGCACCGACCCGCCGTCGAGCACACCGGGGGTCTCGGCCAGCGCTCGCAGCGCCACCACCAGCGCGGTCGCCTCCGCACCGGTCAGCCGTAGCGGGCGGCGCATGCCAGCATCGAAGGTGACGGTGACGGTGTCGCCCTCGAAGGACAGATCGATGAGATCACCCGGCCCGTAGCCGGGCAGCCCGCACATCCACAGCAGTTCCAGGTCACGGCGCAGCTGCGGGACCGTGACCGAGAAGTCGGCTGCCACCTCCTCGATCAGCACACCGGGCCGAACCAGCAGGTAGGGCACCAGGGCCAACAGTCGGGGCAACCGCTGCGCGACGCCCGCCATCAGCCGGCGCTCCCGGCGGCCGCCAGCAACCGGTCCCGCACAGCGGTAGCCAGTTCGGCGGGTTCCAGCACCACCGCATCTGGTCCCAGCCCGGCTATCCACCGGGCGGCGACGTCATAGCCCGGCAGCTCCACCGTGACGACGTCGCCAGCCACGTCGTCCACCGTCATCGTGCCCAGCACCGTCGCACGCCGGCGCAGGCCGTAGGCGCGACCGTGAGCCAGCCACAGCCGGGCGGTGTGCGCCGCAGGCGGCGGCTCCGCGGAACCGGCCACGATCTTCAGCAGGTCGACTCCCGGTGGGCGTTGCACCGCCCCCGAAGGGCCGACGGTGCGCACCGGCCCGGCGATCCGGGAGATCCGGAAGCAGCGGACCGCATCCCGGTCTCGGTCGTGTCCCACCACATACCACCGGCCTCGCCAGGACACCACCCCCCACGGCTCGAGGATGCGCGCGGCGGGCTGCTCGGCCGGACGCCTGCGGTGCGAGACCGTCACAACCTGCCCCGCCTGGACCGCCGAGATCAACGGGGTCAGCGCAGGTTCGGTGGCCCGCACCCGTGGTTGCACGAGCACTGACGGCTCGGTGTCCACGTCGACGCCGGCAGCACGTAGCTTGAGTAGCGCGCCGTTCGCGGCATCGGCGAGCTGTGGGGAATCCCACAGCCGGGCGGCCAGCGCGACCGCAGCGGCCTCGTCGGGCTCGAGGTCAATGTCGGGCAGCTCATAGTCCCGACGGGCAATGCGGTAACCATCGCCGGCCTCGAAACCCGGGATCCGTCCGGTCTCCAGCGGGACGCCCAGCTCCCGAAGCTCAGCCTTGTCCCGCTCGAACATCCGAAAGAACGCCTCGTCGGAAGGCGCGTCGGCGTAGCCGGGCACAGTCCGCCGGATCCGTTCGGCAGGCAAATACTGGCGGCTGGACAGCAGACACAGCACCAGGTTGATCAGACGCTCGGCGCGGGCGGCAGCTGTCACGGGGGCAGCCTACGGCCGGCGCCGGCCGCAGGCGTTGAGAGTCGCAACGTGACGTGCCGTCTCCCCCGCGATCGGCAAATGCCGACACCGGTCGCGAAGCGCTCAACCAAACGAGGTAGGTTAGCGACAGCGCCCTTGACGGTCACGGTTTTCCACCTAGTCGGGCGCCACCGCAGATAGGCCACGGCGCCGCCGCCGGCCACATCTCCGTACACGTACAGCACGATGGATCTCCAGCTGGATCGATGTCGCCCGACGCTGCCTGAGCAGTCGACGTCATTGCTGGGCGGTCGGTCGCCTCTGAAGAAGGTCATCGCATGCGCATTGGACTTCTAGCCCCGCCGTGGATACCCGTCCCACCGGCCGCTTACGGCGGTATCGAGCGGATCGTCGCCCTGCAGGCTGCCGGTCTGGCCGCCGCCGGCCACGACGTGACGCTCGTCGCCGCGCCGGGCTCGACCATTCCCGGCGTCCGGGTGGTCGCACCGCTCGACGCCCTACCGGCCCAGATCGCGATGGCGACCGGCGAGTGGCGCCACGTGCTCGGCGGGCTGGACGCACTGGCCGACGTCGACACGGTGATCGACCACTCCGGGCCACTCGGCGCGCTGCTGTCCGCGCAGGGTCCGGTACCCGCCTTGCACGTCGTGCACGGATCCCTGGAGGGCGAGCTGCTCGGGCTCTACGACGGACTGGTGGCGCGCGCGCCTCAGCTGCGGCTCGTTGCGACCAGCCGCTCTCAGCGCCAGGCAGCGCCGCACCTACCCTTCGCGGGTGTCTGCTACAACGCCGTCGACGTCGAGGAGGCCCCCTTCCGCACCAACTCAGAGGGCTACCTGGCCTTCCACGGCCGGATGTTGACCGAAGGGGGGGCCGCGGAGGCCATCACGCTGGCCCGCGACACCGGCCTACCGCTGCTGATCGCCGCCAAGTGTGGGGAACCGGCTGAGCAGGCATACTTCGATCGGGCAGTCGCGCCGCATCTCGGTCCCGATGTCGTGTTCCTCGGCGAGCTCGGCCGCGAGGCGACCTACAACTTCCATTCCCGTGCCGCAGCCCTGCTCGTTCCGATCTCCTGGCCCGAGCCCTCCGGCATGGCGCTCGTCGAGGCCATGGCCTGCGGCACGCCGGTGCTGGCCAGCAACCGGGGTGCGGTTTCGGAGATCGTGCGCGACGGAGTCACCGGGTTCGTCCGCGATACCACCGCTGAGATTGCTGAGGTGATCGGGCGGATCGGCGAGATCGATCGAGCGGCCTGCCGTAGCCACGTCGCCGAACACTTCTCCTCGGCGGCCATGGTTCGCAGTTATGCCAGGTTGCTCACCCCGATGCAGACCCCGCGGGCGCCAACGCCCGCGGCGCCGATGGTCTTCAGCGCACCCACGCCCTCGACCCGGTCGTCGCTGGCTCAGCACGACCTACCGCGGATACCGGCGGCGTTCACGGCGGCACGCCGAACGGCCCGGTGAGGACCGAATGAAGTACCGAACTTGAATGATCCGCTCGCCGGCCCGGCATCGTCGGCTGAGCACCAGTCGGTGGACCACCTCCTGAACGCGGAGCGGGCCAGCACGCTGTCCCGCATCGCGTCGCTGACCCGTCAGTTCGATGCGATCGTCGAGGCCTCCGCGCTGACCACCAATGACGACGAACACGATCCCGAGGGGGCGACTGTCGCGTTCGAACGAGCGCAGGTCGGTGCGCTGCTGGCCGGGGCGAAAAAGCACCTGGTGGCTGTCGATCGGGCGGTCGAACGATTCCTCGATGGTAGCTACGGCGTGTGTGAGCGGTGCGGGCAGGCAATCGCCCAAGAACGACTGGCGGCACTTCCAGCGGCCCACACCTGCATTGGCTGCGCTACTCATATCCGACGATGATCGGCACACCTGCTGCTGCTGTCTGCTGTCAAGGCCGCGCGTAGTAGGCGTACCAGTCCCGACTGGAGGGGCTGAAGTAGTGTTCAGCGGCGACTTTCTCGCCAGGGAAGAGCCGGAAGGCTTCTGGTGGCCCATTGAGCGTGGGATGGAAGTACGCACCGCTGACCCAGTTCGGGTTGATGTCCAATTCCATACCGCGTATCACACCACTGGCCTGCATGATCTGCCCCAGGCTGCAAACCGAAAGGGCGGGTCCGCCGACATAGACCTCCCCACCAGCTGCGGTGATACCGAAGCCCGAGCGGTGAATGAACGCGACCTGCCCCACCGTGCTACCCCACTGGGCGGTGCCGCCGCTGCGGCAGCTCGGATTGACCTGTCCGTCGTCGACCAGTGGGACGAGGTTCTGCCGGACGCTGGCCACATCCGGGGCCATCCGCACCTCGCGGTTCCAGGCGCCGACGGTGGCCGTGCCATCGGTGCGCAGCACGAGGCTGGCGGCACCGTCCACCAGTGGTCGCACGGTGCGGCCCTGGCTGTAGTAGCCGCCGTGGCTGGCACCGTTGAGGCGGAACCCACCGTTGAACGCGGCGACCACGGTGCGTCCCTCGGCGGGAGTCAATGCCGTTGCTGCCTGCCAGCTCCCGCCGGGATCCTGGAAGCCCGGGTGTAGCTGGCCACGTACCAGGGTGGGATCAAGCCACATCACCCCGGCGAGGAAGGATGTGTGCTCGCGGTCCGGACGCACGTGAGCCACCCGGACCGCGGGCTGGCCGTGCACCGTCATCACGGTCTCCCACTGACCTTCGCCGGGCAACGGCGCGATACCGGCCGGCGGATGCAGCGGCGGCGGCGCGGGCAAGTGCGCTGCCGACGTCCTGACGTGCGGATCAGGCGGTGCCGCCGGCACCGCCTCGGCCCGCGGAATCCCTCCCACCGGCACGCCGCCGGTCAGCGGCCGATTGTGCTCGTACTGCTGCTTCTCCAACCAGGTGATCAGCCCGTCGAAACTGTGGTCGCGACCCCACTCAGCCAACCGGGCCGCCACGCTGTCAGTACCGGGCGCCCGCAACGCGCCCGCCACCGAGGCACCCACCACGGATCCGAAGAGCACCACCGCGGCAAGCATGATGAGCAACAACCGCCGCCACCATCGACGACGGGGGGTGCCCGGCACCTGAGCTGAGGTCCGCGGAGCAGTTGCGACCATCACCCGCCAATCAGGCGGCGCGATGTGTGGAGCGGCGGCGGGTGGGCCGCCGTGGTCCGCGCCGGGAGGCCTCGACAACGCCGCCCTGACGGCGCCGCGGCTTCGCCGGCGCGAGAACCGGGGCGGAAACCTGAGCGCCCACAGGGGGCAGGACCAGGACGGCCGGCGGACCGGTAAGCGCGGCGATCTGCTCAGCGCCCGGGCGCACTCGCGCCATCGCCGGCTTGATACCGGCCAACCGGGTCAACGTTCGCACCTCCCCGACCTGGTCTGGGGTGGACAGCGTGACGACGACTCCCTCGGCGCCGGCCCTGGCGGTACGTCCGGAACGGTGCAGGTATGCCTTGCACTCCGCGGGCGGATCCACGTGGACTACCAGGCCGATCTCATCAACGTGAATGCCGCGTGCGGCGATGTCGGTAGCCACCAGCACCCGCGCGCTACCCTCGCTGAACGCTGCGAGATTGCGGGCCCGAGCATGCTGCGAGAGGTTTCCGTGCAGCTCCACTGCGGGAAGGCCCGCGATGGTCAGCTGCTTGGCGAGCTTCTTCGCGGCGTGTTTGGTGCGGGTGAACAGCAGACTACGACGCTGGCCAGAGGCGAGCTCGCGGATCACCGACGGCTTATCGGCGTGATCCACCGTGAACACGTGGTGCGCCATCTTGGATACCTGCGCCACCGCTGAGTCGACCGAATGCACCACCGGATTCGTCAGGTAATGGCGTACCAGCACATCCACGGCGCTGTCCAGAGTGGCCGAGAACAACAGCCGCTGAGTGCCTGCCGGGGTGCGGTCGAGCAACCTGCGTACTGCAGGGAGGAACCCCAGATCGGCCATGTGGTCGGCCTCGTCCAGCACGGTGACCTCGACCTCGTCGAGCTGCACGTGACCCTGGCCGAGCAGGTCCTCCAAACGGCCGGGGCACGCGATGAGGACGTCGATTCCACCGCGCAGCGCGGACACCTGCCGGCCCTGGCCGACACCGCCATAGACAGTGGTGATTCGCTGCCCGAGCGCAGCAGCCAGCGGAGCGAAGGTGTCGGCGACCTGGTTGGCGAGTTCCCGCGTAGGCACTAGCACCAGAGCGCGCGGGCGCCCCGCGGTGCGGCGCAGCCCAGAACGAGCCAGCGCGGTGATCGTCGGGATCGCGAAGGCAAGCGTCTTGCCGCTGCCGGTACGGCCGCGGCCGAGCACGTCACGGCCGGCGAGTGCGTCTGGCAGCGTTGCCGTCTGAATCGGAAATGCCGTGGTGAGGCCTTGGCGGCCAAGCACGGTGAGCAGTTCCGCTCGTACTCCGAGCTCGCGGAAACTGCATGGTTGCCCGGGGGCGGGGTGGTTCGAAGGCACGCGGGGGTAATCCTCTCCTGGAGAGCTGGTGGCCGCTGATGCGTGGCCACCCCGCAGTCCCGCGGAG
>JBBPZY010000371.1:0-11958 GCA_038276315.1 Mycobacteriales bacterium | reverse complement strand
GGTTACGGCGTGTACGTGCAGCTCGCTGAGCACCGCCCCGAGGCCCTGACCGGCGACCTGGTAGCGCGTCTCGTCTACGTGCAGGTTCGCGGCCGCGACCAAGGCCGCCAGCTGTTCGACTGGTCGGGCGGGGATGTCCGGGACGTCGAACAGGCTGCACTCATGGAGCGCGATGCTCACCGCAGGCAGGGTCGCCAACGCGTCGGCGGACGCTCGGTCCGGCGGTAGATATGGCTGGCCGGTCAGGTCCGCCACAGAGCAGCCCAGCGCGTCAGCCAGGTCCTCCAGTAGGCCCCGCCGATTGAACCCGCGCTTACCGTTCTCCAGCAGCGACAGGTACGGCTTGCTAATCCCGGCCAGGCCGGCTGCCACGTCCAGGCTCAGCCCGCGCCGGCGACGGATCACCCCAGCGCGCGCACCAATCGTCGACGCTTCGTCCGCCGACTCTTCCTCAACGTCCATTAGGAACCACTCCTCACCGGTCTCCTCATCGATGCCCCGGGGCCGTCGCCCCGGGGCCAAGAACCTCGGTGAGGAGGTGACTCCAGGTTACGCGGCGGACCCCTTGCCGCCGGAGCGGACGGCCGCGACCAGCTCTACGTAGGCGGTGCCGCACCGGCTCCCAGGCTGCCGCTGCGAGTCGACGGCCAGCTCCCGGGCTGCCCAAGTGGGTACCGCTTGCGGCATCCGGCGCCAGCGCCGCATCCTGAGCCGACCCGGTGCAGCTCCCAGACCTACGAGATCACCACGCGCGTCACGTGTCTACTTCGGACAAACCTGCTAACCGATTGCTAACGGACGGTGCAAGCTGGCGCCACACAGGACAGCACCGGAGGGCTGCGGCTGAGGTGGAAAGCGCAGGTGAGAGGCCTGATCGCCGGAAGGTGGACTACCTGGCAGGATGGCCCTCGGGTTAGTTCAGCTCCCCCCTCGCCCACTTCTCACGGTGGCTTCCCGCTGGAGAGGTCCTCCCAGCGCTACATCCCACCAGCCCCACACTGGGCCGGTATAGGTGAGCCGTGTCGGGCTCACCCAGCAGTCGCTCGACCGACGAAATACCCGACCGGCGAAATAGCTGCCCAAAAAAAGTTGCCAAAAAAAGTTGCCAAAAAATAGTGGAGAGGTGGCCTTGTTGCTGGCCACCTCTCCACTGCCGACGACACCGCACCCCGTCATCTGACGGATCGGGTGGCGGCACTGCACGACTGGCGTTACAGTCGACTGCCCCAGTACCGCCTGGAGGTGCCTCCGGTCACGCGGTGCCGTTCCCTAGCAAACGGCACCGCGGGCCATCACTGGTTCAACTCAGCCGTGGGCTCAGCTCAGCCGCCGTTGGCGCTGCCACCGTTGCCGCCGGCAGCGTCACCAGCGGAGGCGACCCCGGTGCCGAGGATGCCGATGCCGCTCAGGATGTTGACACCGAGGCCGCCCTGGGCGTTGCCACCCTTGCCACCGGTGCCACCATCGCCACCCTCTCCCAGGGTGAACATCGACATCACAGTACGTGCGGGGAGCAGCTCCACGTGCTGGCCGTCGATCTCAACAAAGCTCAATGCGTCAGACATGCATATCCTCCTCAAGGAGGCCCCAACGGGCCAGGAACAGAACACCTCATCGGCGGTGTTGCCGATTCGGCTTACTTATACGATGGCCAGCGAAAGTGCCTATGACAACCTCAACCGACCACGTAAAACAAGTTCCGCATTACCTAGTAACGATCGGTGGTTCGAGCTGTCCAGGTGCCGCCCAGCCACCAGCTGTATCCCAGAAACCACGCGACCTTCACGATCAGCGTCGACCCAGGTCAGAGCCGTTATGTGAAATCACCCAGCTGTTATTGACACACGCCGCGCGAACGCCGGGACGACTCATCACGCCGGCTGACCCGACCAAGTTGCGACGCTGTTGCGTCACTGCCTAGAAGCCAACGCGCGCACTACTTAGTTTCCGTCCCAGTTCGGAGCCGCCGAATAATAAACGGAGGGGTGGCCAGGTACTGGCCACCCCTCCGTTACCAACGGCACTGTGCATTGCACAATCGCTGACGGGACTGCGCACGACTGCGCCGCAGTCGGCTGCCAGTACCGCCGTGAGTGCCGCCGGCCAGCCGGTGCCGGTTGGCTAGCCAACGGCACCGCAGGTCGCTACCGGCTCAGCTCAGCCGCCGTTGGCGCTGCCACCGTTGCCGCCGGCGGCGTCACCAGCAGTGGCGGTCCCGGTGCCCAGGACGCCGATGCCGGCCAGCAGGTTAACGCCGACGCCGCCCTGGGCGTTTCCACCGTTGCCACCGTTGCCACCATCGCCACCCTCTCCCAGGGTGAACATGGACATGACAGTACGTGCGGGGAGCAGCTCCACGTGCTGGCCGTCGATCTCAACAAAGCTCAATGCGTCAGACATGCATATCCTCCTCAAAGAGGCCCCCAACGGGCCGGGAACAACGCACCTCATCGGCGGGGTTGCCGACTCGGCTTACTTATACGATGGCCAGGAAAACGGCTTAGGGCAACATCAATCCGCTACGTAAATCATGTTGGCATTACCTAGGCGTGTTCCCCGGCCGGTACCTGTCCAGCTGCAGCGAGAGTCCGCAGTGGCCAGTCGTCCAGCTCGACAGTCGGCCCAGGCCAGGGTGATTTGGGAGTGTCGCCCACAAGGCGTTTAGACCGCCCTCGACGTGGCGGTTGGCGCAGGTGGCCTCTCATGCGAGCTCACCTACACCATGGAGGAGTTCCCACTCGTCTCCACTTACCGCCGGCGCTACGGCTACGTAGTTCTTCGTTCCACCTCGGAGGCGCCAAACAAAGGAGGGGTGGCCACTTCTGGCCACCCCTCCTTCAACCAACGGCATCGCCCATTTGTGCGGCGGTGCTGACACGACTGACGATACAGTCGGCTGCCCCAGCACCACCATGAGCGCTTTAGCTGGCCATACCGGTGCCGTTCCCTAGCCAACGGCACCGAACGCCGTCACCGGCTCACGCACTACCCACCGTTGCCGCCGACGGCGTCACCCGCGCCGGCGACCCCAGTGCCCAGGATGCCGATGCCGCTCAGGATGTTGATGCCAAGGCCGCCCTGGGCGCTGCCTCCGTTACCTCCGTCACCGCCTTCTTCGCAGCCGCAGCCAGCCGTGAACATGGACATGACGGTGCGCGCCGGAAGCAACTCCACGTGCTGCCCATCGATCTCAGCAAAGCTCAATGCGTCATACATGCAGATCCTCCTCCACAGTGACCCCTCAGGGGACTGGAACAGATCCTCATCGACGGCATTATCGATTCGGATAGTCCTCACCTTGGCGAGAAGAAGATCGCCTGACAACACAGGAGACACCTAACTTTTCAGGCCACCACCTAGCCGTAATCCCGGTTTTGGAGCACCTAGTCTGCGGTACCGACCACGTACACCGTCGACGATCGGCCACCTACCGGCGCAGCCGCCTACCACCCTGCTGATGTACCACCTGATCGGCATAGCGGCTGGTAGCAGCGGTGTGGTGGAAGCCACTAGGTAGTGGGACGCCGCGCATAAACGGTCCGTACCGAATTTACAACGTTGTCATTACGCCAATTAGGTGGCCGTGGCTTTGACCGTAACGTCGACGAGCCGACGCTGACTACCTAGGTGCACTGATATTACTACTTAGTGCGCACGGCGAGCTGGCTACTCAGCGGAACCGAGCGCTAACACAGCGGTGACTTTAATCACCCGCATAGGATGCGCTTGCGGCTTACCTCATTGCAATTTGTCGGATTCGTCGGCGCGCGCTCCCCGCCGACGCAAAGATTCTCGCCACTACGGATGATTCGCCGGTGCTGCGTGCGTCGCACCCAATGGATCGTCAGGCGGCCGCGGGCTGGGAGGCGGGGTCGTGGAGTAGATACTCGGCAAGTTGGAATCTCCGGGTGGCCCGGCGGAACCGCCAGGTGAACGTCGGCCACAGCGTGGTGTTGTGGCCGTGCGCGTCGAGGTACCAGCTTTCGCACCCGCCCGCAGTCCACACGGAGCCCTCCATCCGACGCTGAACGATCCGGTTGTATGCCAGCTGGGCCTCCGGTCGGACCTCCATCGCAGGAGCCCCGATGCGCTCGAGGTGGCGCAGCGCGTCGATGGTGTAAGCCACCTGGGACTCGATCATGTAGATCAACGAGGTATGTCCCAGCCCGGTGTTCGGACCGACCAGCATGAACAGGTTGGGAAACCCGGCCACGGTCGTGCCACGGTGCGCTTGGGCTCCGCCGGACCAGACCTCGGCCAAGGTCCGGCCATCGCGGCCGTGGATCCACGAGGCCATCGGCATGTCCGTGACGTGGAATCCGGTACCGAAGATGATGGTGTCGACCTGCCGGCGAGTGCCGTCGGTGGCCTGTACCCAGTTCGCACCAACCCGCGATATCCCCGACGTGACGACGTCGACATTGGGCCTGGTGAGCGCTGGCAGGTAGTCGTTGGAGATAAGGATGCGCTTGCAGCCGATGGTGTAGTCCGGCGTCAGCTTGGCTCGCAGCTGCAGGTCGGCGACCTGACGGCGCAGGTGTGCACGGGCGATCAACTCGGCGACCTTGAGCAGCCGTGGATTCACCGCGAATCCCGGCACCAGGGCCTCTCGACCACAGTAGATTCCGGCCCGCGCCAGCCGCTGTAGACCCGGCACCGATCGGTACAACTTCTGCTCGATACGGCCGACCTCACGTTCGCCGCGCGGCATGATCCAGGCTGGGGTGCGCTGGAACAGCGTGACGGAGGCGACGTCGGGCGCGATCCGCGGGACGAACTGGATGGCCGAGGCGCCGGTGCCCACCACCGCTACTCGCCGGTCTTGCAGGTTGTAGTCGCGGTTCCAGCGCGCCGAATGGAACACCGCACCCTGAAACGACTCCAGGCCCGGAATGCTTGGGA
Organism: Mycobacteriales bacterium; assembly: GCA_038276315.1. Lineage (GTDB taxonomy): Bacteria > Actinomycetota > Actinomycetes > Mycobacteriales > Pseudonocardiaceae. Next base: position 7,056 of record JBBPZY010000371.1, on the reverse strand, counting down.
TGTTCGGCTCGGAGAGCGCGCCGGTGCCGGTGATCAGCACGTCGCAGCTCAGCTCGCCGCGGTTCGTGCTGATCCGCCAACGGCGCTGCGGGTGATCCCACGCGGCAGCGAGTACCTCATGTTGGATACTGATGTGTGGCCGTACGCCGTAGCTGTCGGCGCAGTGCCGCAGGTAGTCCCAGATCTCCTGCTGGCCAGAGAAGTTGCGACTCCACGACGGGTTGAGTTCGAACGAAAATGAGTACAGCCGGGAAGGTACGTCACAGGCACAACCCGGATAGCGGTTGTCCCGCCAGGTGCCGCCGACATCGGCGGCCCGTTCCAGCACCGCGAAATCGGTCATTCCGTACTGGCGAAGCTTGATCGCCATGCCCAGCCCGGCGAAGCCGGTACCGATGATGATGACGTGGTGGTGAGCCTTCTCGTTCACGACCGCTTTCCTTGCCGCAGTGGTGCTACCTCCGGTAACCCTACCGCTCAGTAGGTATGGGTGTCCAGCCATCACCGCGAGGTCTCGCGCCGCCTGACGGACCGGCTTACCGCTGGTCGCAGCGGTTGCGCTACCGGTGGGCTGAAGTCGGCCGACCAGTCAGCGCGGGGGAACCGCCGCCGGACGCCGCAGCGGCCGCGCCTGCGCCACGGAACGGCAACCTCCTGGTAGTCCTTATCTCTACGCAATCTCCGCGCAAGTGGTAAATCCGAAGATGATAACGATGGGAGACCACGCCCCGTGGCACCCGAATCGCTGGTCAAGGCCCGCGGGACCGCACTCGGTCCCCAGATCTGGGCCGCCGACGCCGTCGAGGTCCTTTCCCCGCCGGACCACCTGGTGCCCGCCGCCGTGGAGGCTCTGGGCTGGGTTGGCGTGGTGCTGCCCCCCATGGTGGTGCTCGGCCGCCGGGTGGTTGCCGTGGCCAACCTCATCGGGGATGTTCATGAGCGTCGGTTGCGCTCAGGCTGGGGACCGGTGACCGACCGGGTCTCAGTGTCCACCTGGGACTGGCCAGAGATGCAACGCCTCGCGCCGACACCCGCGGTACAGCTCAGCGGGATCATCGCGCCAGCCCGGCACTGGCGCACCGGCCTCACCGGCGCCGCGCCGTTCGCGGCGTTGTGCCCCACCGCCCTACTGCTGCCCGCGCATATCGCCCGCAATGTCGAGTGTCTCGCCCACGCTGAGCACCACGGCCCCAGCGTGCTCGCCGCCGCAGGTCCACACGAGGTCGATCCTGACGCTGTCGACATCGTGCACGTAGGACGCACCCGGGTGGCCACGAACACCCCCCCGACCGCGACCAGCCGGTGGGTGCACGAAATAGTCTACGACCGCCTGCTGACACTGCTCTAAACCTCGTCGCCGCCAGGTCCCGACCCGAACCGCGTAAGCATTCCCACCAGAGTGCATGATCACGGCTTGTGTGCGTGTAGCGACATATGGAGGCTGTTGCCTAATTCGCGTCTGGCCTCCAGCGTCTGGTGCGGCATGGCAACCACTTGTGGATCTTTGTTTCGGGGAGAATCTGTGGGTGGCGATCCGTTTTCGGCCGGTGGAGCGGGACCAGGAGTTCCTGCCGCCGCCGAACATGACTGATTGGCTCGGCGCCGATCACGTGGTCTGGTTTTTGCTCGATTGGCTCGACGTCCTAGGTTCTGCGCTGGGCTCTGGACGGGTAGATCCTGGCAAGTCGATCATCTTAGCCGCGCCCGAACGGGCCTAGCGGCCAACGGCTGCGGTCAACAAAATGTTGACCCGAACATGATCATAATCTATACGCTCGGGCAGGTCGACGAGCCCGGCCAGGTCGACGAGCCCGCGCCCCGGGTGGCGCTGCCGGGCGCCGGTCGGGTGCTCGACGAGTCGCCCGGATGGCCCTGCCGGGCGCTGAGTGGACCACTGGGTGCCCGACCAGCGCCGGTCGGGCACTGAGGCCAGGTGCTCGGCTAGTCGGGCTGGTCGAGGTCCGAACGCCCCGGCCACACCCGCAACCCCCTTCTTAGATCGGCAACCCGAACGGGCTGGTCGAGCTCGGCACGCCTCACCGGGTCGCCCCTGCCCGGCGCTGAGTGGACCACTGGCGGCCTTGCCCGGCGCCGGTCGGGCACTGAGGCCAGGTGCTCGACGAGGGCCAGCCCGGCCAGCCCGCCGCAACCGGCGGTGTCCTAGGTGTTCATGATTCCGATGATGATGAGCACGACCAATGCGGCAATGACACCTGGGAACACCCAGCCCATGATCACATCATACGGCCCTAAGTAAAGCCGTACCCCCGGTGGCGTTGGGCCAGCGCGGCCAGCGCGGCCAGGTCGACGAGCCCGACCAGCTCGGCCGAGTGCTCGACCGGCGCCGCCAGCTCGGCCAGGTCGACGAGCGCGGGGCAGCGGCGGCCAGGTGCTCGGACGCGAGCCACTCTGCGATGGTAGGGTGACTGGTATGGCAACTCGCAAGGTAACAGTGTCGCTGGACGCGACCGCTCTGGATCTGGCGGAGCGCTCTGCCGCCCGGGACGGCATGTCGATGTCCGCCTGGCTTTCCCGAGCTGCCCGCCGGGAAGCGGTACGCACTGGCGCCGGTCCGGTTGTTGACGTGCTGGCCGACGCGCTGGCTGATGAGGTGGAGCTGATCGAGGCGGAAAGGCAGATGCGTGCTGCGGGGTGAAATCTGGTCCTACGCCCCCCAAGGCTCCCCCCGTCAACCCCTCGTGGCGATCGTGTCCAGTGACGGAATCAACCAATCGTCGCGGGCATGGTTGCTCGGTACCCCGGTCACAGCGGAGGACCCTCAGGACATCCTGTCGATACCTATCGAGGGCCACGGCTGGGTGTCAGCGGGCGACCTGTCGCGCTTCTACCGCGGTTGGCTGCGAGAACGGGTCGGTGAGCTAGATCCCCCGACCCTTGAACGGCTCGCCGCCGCTCTGCGCGCGGCCCTCGATCTCTGACCGGTCCCCGCGCTCATGGCTCCAGGTTCAAATTAGTGATGCCACGTAGGCGGATCTCGGCGCCGTATCTTTCGCGTAGGGCGGCGGAAATCTCATCCGATAGCGCGTGATTAGCGGCGGCCGCTTTTGTTCTCGCGGTGGTCACTCTCCAGTCCCTCAAGTTGCTGTAGGAGTCCGCGATCTTCTACAGTGCAATCCTGCACGGTCACCACTCACTTTTGGCGATCAAGACAACGCGGGCGAGACGAATAGGCAACAGCCTCATGATGTCGTTTGAGGCAGGTGAGTCGCCGGGGGGAGTTGCACCCCCCGGCGCTCGTAGAACCGTGCGTGACACTCTCGCGTGACACGGCTCCCGTCGTCCAGCCGTCGGGGTAGGCCCCGGCTTTCCAGTGGGCGAACAGGCCGGGGTACGCGTGGGCGACCTCGCCGAGTCGTCGTCTGGCTTTGCGGCGGCCCAGCCCTTTGTGTTTCTTGCACGCCCAGGCCAGCAGGTGGCGGTTGAGGCGGGCGAGGAAGTTGACCAACTCGGAGCGGTAGAAGCGCCCGTAGAAGTTGATCCAGCCGGTCACGACCGGGTTGATCAGTCGGGCCAGATGTTGGAGGGTGGACCCGCTTTTCCGGCACAACCGCCAGGTTCGGATCTGGTTGCCGATCTTCTTCTTGGCGGCCTTGCTGACCGCGGGCAGGTATCCGGTGAACAGTGTCCCGGTTCTGCCTTTGGCTCGCCGGGGTCGGAAGTCGTACCCCAAAAACGTGAACGACGTGACCGGATAGGAGTCGCGTCGTGTGCTGTCTTTGCAGTAGACGATGCGGGTCTTGTCCGGGTGCAACTCCAGCCCGAAGGGCGCCTGGCCTGTTCATAACTGTCGCAATGCACCACGGCGTCATCGCAGTACCGTTCGAACCCGATGTGCGGATAGTTCCGCGCCAGCCAGGCATCAAACGCGTAATGCATGAACAAATTCGTCAACAACGGGGAGATCGCCGACCCCTGAGGGGTACCGCGATCTCGTTCTTGTAGCGTGCCATCCAGTTGCCGGATCGGTGCACACAGCCACCGAGCCACATACAACCGGATCCAGCGCAGGTCGGTATGATGGTCCACCGCCGCCAGAATCTGTTCGTGCGGGACGCTGTCGAAGAACGCGGAGATATCCAGGTCCAAGACCCAGTCCGCTTTCCAGCAGCGCACCCGGGTCGCCGCCACCGCGTCCAACGCGTTGCGGCCCGGACGGTAGCCATAGGAGTCCGGGTGAAACACCGGCTCCACCAGCGGCTCCAGATACAGCCGCACCACCGTCTGGGCCACTCGGTCGGCCACCGTGGGCACGCCCAGCACCCGCATCCCAGGCCCATGCGGCTTGGGGATCTCCACCGCCCGCACCGGCGGGGGGAAATACGTTCCCGACGACAGCCGATTCCAGATCTTGTACAGGTTCCCTTCCAGGCCCTGTCCGAACTCTGCGATCGACACCTCGTCCGCCCCCGGTGCGCCCTTGTTGGCTGCCACCCTCCGGTAGGCCTCCATCACGACATCCTTATCGATGTCGAAAGGCTTCCCTAGCGGCTTTGGCTCACTCATCCGACTCCTCCAACCCTGAAGCTGGTTGATCCTCAAACTGAACCCGGACGACCCGCCCCTTCGCTCCACTCCCATTACAGGAGCTTCATCACTACTACGGGACAGTCCGCCCCCCTCACCTAGGTGAGGAGTTCCCACGTTCCGCGCTGGAGCCTGAGTCGAGCTCGCGCCACCTTTACGCCGGACACCACCAGACCAATAAACAGGCACCCGCCTGGCTCATCCCGGGACATTTGCGGGACCCCGGTTTCGATGTCACCTAAATCATTACGACGCCTCAGAAGTAGTTTACTTGCGTTCGCCTTCTCGACCCACACCTGACGCCTATCCTGCGCCTTTTCCGCATCGCTCACCACCACACCGTTTCCGAACGCAGCAGCATGCGGTGGTTTGGAACCTCCCCCTGCAGAGCGGTCCCGGAGGGCCCACCTCCATCACCAGCACAGCACCACACACGAAGCCTCAGACCTCTACATCCGAACCTCCCTGCATGCTCGTGGCGCACCACAAATCGTGATCAGCCCGTGGTCGAAGTCGCGCTCGGAAGTGCTCCAGCCGTAGGGCGTGATCTTGCGGCGTGGCGATCCCGGACATGGAACGCCCGCTGACCACCTGGGTGGCCCGGATGGGGTGCTGGTGGTGGACGAGACCGGTGATCCAAAAAAGGGCAGCACCACGGTCGGGACGCAGCGCCAGTACACCTGGATCGCCGGGCGGATCGTAGAACGCGCAGGTCGCGGGTATCCGACCTACGCCGGGCAGGTCGGGCACGCGATGATCGACCGGGACCTGCACCTCCCGCGCCGCTGAACCAACGACCTGACGCGGTCCGCTGCAGCTGGGGTACCCGAAGAGGTCACGTTCGCGACCAACCGGCGCTGTCCCGAGCGATGATCACCGACCTGAGCACTAGGAGAACGCGGGGGTCTCCCGCAGGTGGGCCTTCGGGTCTGGGCCGTAGACGTTCGGCTCACGTTCACCCTCGGTGGCCAGGAACACGATGAGTACGATCCCGCCGATCAGCGGAATGAGGGCGATCAGCAGCCACCAAGCGCTCCGACCGGTGTCGTGCAACCGGCGGACGCCCACGGCCAAGCCCGGCACCAACACAGCCACCGAATAGAGCAGATCCAGTAAGCCGGTCCCGACCACGGCCTGGACGATGGCGAGCACAATTGAAACGATCAGGCTGACCAGCATGAACATCCAGTATTCCGCCCGACGGGCGCGGCCGACGAAATCGGCGTACTGGCGGAGAACCTTGAGGAACCACTCCATGATTGGCTCCCTGTCCGTGGGCGCGATCGGCCCGCTATCAACAGATAACGGGGAAACCGAGATTGCGGGGCGGGGCCGTTCCTCTCGAACGACCCCGCCCCATTTGCGGGTGCCTGCGCTGCACGCGTCCGGCGCCGGACGGGGGATCTCCCGGGTGGCCAGCGCACGACGTGACGTGCACTGGGCGGCGGGATCCGGCGGTCATCGGACCAACGTTGACGGTGGCGGTCGGTCAGGCAACGACGGTGCCACCGGCGCGGCACTCCACTCGGTGAGGAGCGGTGTGGGTCCAGGCTATGAAGTTGTGCTCAGCGCGGGTGGGCCGCCCCGAGCTTTGGCGCTCCCACCCGCGGCACGCGGGGCGTGCAGCACCGCCGGTGGGAGAGCTTGGTGGCCGGTGATCCTTCGACATCTCGGTCGGGGGCACGGACGTTCGCCGGATCACCGGCCACATGGCGGCTGCTCAGCCTCCGTGGGTGGGGGGAGACCCACGAATCACGGCGAGACCGCCAGCTCTATGGAGTTGAGGTAACAGGGATCAGCGCGCAGCGGCTGCGCCGGCAGGAAGTAGCGACGTCGGGTGGCGCATTCGGGACACGGCCCGGCGCGCCCCAGATATGTGCGCGCCAGAGATGGCCGGGATCGATCCCGGAGAAAGAGCTCCGGACCCGCTTTCAGCGTGGATGAGGTGCTCGTGTGCGGCCTGCCACACGCTGCACAGCGCTGCACGATGTCGCCAACGGCTTGAGCACTCCGGGCAACGGCCTCGGGGATCCGGCGCATGGCTGGCCAGCAGAGCGCGCCAACCCTGAGTCAGCCGGGGCAGCTCACTGCGGGCCACCGACAGCAGCGACCCGTTATCGGCGCTACTTGCCAGCTCATCGAGCATGTCGAGCCGCTCCCACACTGCCTGCCGGAGCATCTGGCCCAGAACCTGGTCCACCTACCCACCCTCCTGCCGTCCAGCCCGTACTCGACTAGCCCGTGCCGAGAATGAGGCAGACACGGGCCCTAGTGGCGCCAGCTCAACGTACAAAGCGCGGGGCCGGAGAAAACCCGCCATGGGCTGCGCTGCGCTGATCGGCCATGCTATGACGGTGAACGGCAGAAACTGATAGGTGCGGCCGATCGGCTCTGCCGAAGTGCTCTTCACCAGCGACGACGAGTATGCCTACTCTGCACACGTCGCCCGTCGGACGGCAAGGGGGCGAGATGAACGTGACCGGCTCGCAGGACAACCGGCTATCTCTGGAG
>JBBPZY010000370.1:0-10491 GCA_038276315.1 Mycobacteriales bacterium | reverse complement strand
GTTTCGACCTCAGCGCGGGTCTCGTCGCCGATGTGCGGGGGGATGCGGGCCAGGACCGAGCGGATCACTCTGACGTCCGCGGCGCCGATGGCGTGTTCGGCGACGGCCGCCGCGGTCGCCGGCAGCCGCGGTGCTACCGGGGCGCCAGCCATCCCGCGGGTGGGCAGGACATCGGCGGCGGCGATCCGGGCTCGGGCTTCACCGTGTGACACTCGACCGACCGCGCGGACTAAAACGATTGTGCTGGTGTATCCCACCGTTGCGGCGGTGCCCCGGGAATCGACTTCGGCGATCACTGACAGCATTTCCGTCCACGTCGCATGCAACCGCGTTTCCAATGCCGCGAGCTCAGTGAGCAACTCGGCATCACTGCCTCGCCACACCGCTGCCGTCGACATAACCCTATTCTAGAACAAGGCACCGACAAAACCGGCCCGATATTCGCACAGCGAACACCGAGATCTTCAACAGAATGAACAATGCGGGAAGCGGTCCGGACCGCGGGTCAGACCCGATTCCGCGAGTAAGCGCATGAAGTGATCTTCGGTTCTGGTTTGTGATCTTTTGGTGGTTGTTTTCGGGGTGTGGGCAGGGTGGCGGCCCGAGTGTCGCCTCGGGTGTGCGGGTTCCGGGGTGTTGGGGGCCGTATGGCCTGGTCAGGATGCTGCTGGGAGTGCGCGGAGGCGGGCGAGGACCTCGTTGAGCAGGTCGTGTCCTGGTGGTAGGCGCAGGTCGAGGTGACCGGCGTGGTGGATCAGGCGGGCCGGGACGCGGATCAGGCGGTGTCGCAGGGTGGCGATCATGGCTTTGCCGGCACGGACACCCCAGCCGGACAGGTGGCCGGTGGTGGGGTGCTCGGTTGCGGTGAGCTGGTGTAGCCAGCCGGCCATGCTGGCCGCGAGTAACGCGCCCCACATCCAGGCGGTGTTGACCTCGACATATCCAGAGGGTAAATGGCGAAGAGCGGCACCGTGCTTGCTGTCACGGATGATTCTCCGGTGGTCTGCCCTGTAGTGGAGGCTGGATCTTCGCGTTTGTGCAGCTCAGAGGCTGATGGATGAACATTAGCCAGTGCAACAGGTGTGGTGCAAGTGACTGGTGGGGTTTCACTCGGTGGTGTTGGGGGCGTTGATGCGGGCCATCAGTTCGCGGTTGGCGGCGCGGGCGGCGGTGAGGTCCTCGTCGCGTTCGGCGAGTTGCAGCCGCAGATCAGCCACCTGCTGTTCGAGGTGGGTGATCTGCTGGTGGAGGGCGTCGACGTCGGCTGGGGTGTCGAGCCCGGACTCGCGCCAGGCGTGCTCGCCCAGCGCGTCGGACAGGCGCTTCTCGAGGTGCTGGATTCGAGCGTTGAGCCGGGCGGCGCGTTCGTGGGCGGCGAGCAGGTCGGCCTGCAGCGAGGCTCGGGTGACCGCCTGGCCGGTGCCTCTGCCGGTGGTGGGCGGTTCGGTGGCGAGGGCGTGGATCTTCTCGAGCAGGTCGCGATGCCGGTAGAGGAAGCTGCGGTCGACCCCGGCGGTGCGGGCGATGGCGGACACGCTGCCCTCGGCTCCCTCGGCGAGGGCGCGGTCGAGCGCGGTGATGACGCGGTGTCGGCGGCGTGCGGTGTCGGCGTGCCGCCCATCGAGCATCGCCTGGGTCCGTGTGCTCGCGGCCGTGGTGGCGGCATCGGTCGTCGTGGTGGTGGTCACGCGGTGGCCTCCGAAGCGGTCGTGGTCAGCGGTGCGGGTGCGGCGGTCCGGACGGTGGGCATGCCGAGCGCAACGGTGTTGGCGGCGCGGTGACGGCGCACCAGGGCGACGGCGGCGTCGATTTGGGCTCGTTCGGCCTCGTCGAGTTCGGCGATGTCGCCCTTGATTCGGTTGATCAGCCGCCGGATCCGGGTGATCTCCTCTTGGGTGGGGGTGGCGTCGGCGCGGGCCCACTCGTCGAGTCCGTCGAGGGTGGCGGCCAGCCGTTCCCGGGTGCGCAGCAGGTCATCGAGGTAGCCGGTCAGATCGGGCAGAAACGCGGCATCTGTCCGGAAGTGGTCACACCCTGCGCAACGGAACCGGACGGGGCAGGCGCCACCACCGGCTTGCACGTTGGACGGCTCGGCGCACCGGCCGTAGGGGACGGCGACCTCCCCGACCGCATACCGGGCGTGCTCGGACTCCAGCAATGCCTGGGCGTCACGCCAGATCCGGTTGCCGTGCCGGTCGAAACTGAACGCGGTCACCGTGTCGACGGCAGCGCGGCGGCGCTGTTCCTCGACCCGGTAGTAGCGCCGTGTGACATCAAGGTTTCGGTGGTCGAGTAGCTCGGCCAGCACATCGATGGGGACACCGGCGTCGGCGTGGCGTTGGGCGTAGGTGTGCCTTCTTCCCGCACTCGGCGTGTGCGGTGGGGTTCGTGTGGCGATTGAGCGGGACGGCGTTCGTGACCGCGTTCGCCATGCGCCTGACGGTCGGTGTTGCATTATGGCGATCCTGGAGTGTCGCGGAGACCACCCGTTGGTGTGCATGGTGATCATGTCAGCTGCAGGGCCCGATGGTGGCGGCTCGTTGTGGTAGCCGTCGGATTTGGCTGGCTGCCGTCGCAGCGCCGCGCAGGCGTGTGATCTCGTCGTGTTGTGCGGTCAGCTGCGCCAGGGCCTGGGTGCGGAAGTCGGTGAACTCCTCGATCGTGCTGCTCGACTGGGCCACCCGGTGCTTGAGCGCGGCGATCTCGTCTTTGAGACGGCCGATCTGGGCGGCGCGCGGGTCGGGGCGCTCACCGTTCTCGGTGAGCGCGGATAGGCGTTGTTCGAACTCGGCGCGCAGGTGGGCGTATGGGCGGTTGCCGTAGAAGGCGGTGCGGTCGACCCCTGCTTCGTGGGCGAGGGTGGTGATGTCGCATCGGCCGTCGGGTGGGATCTCTCCGCGCAGGAGCCGGTCGATGACGGCGCGAATCCGGTTCTCGTTGTCCTGTCGTTGGGTGGCACTGATCCTCATGTCACTCCTGGTTGTTGTGGGCCGTGGTGGTGTCGATGTCGTTCAGGACGCGCAGAGCGCGGTCGTGGTCGGCGCGCAGCCGGGCCCGCTCCGTCGTGCGGGTGGGCCCGAGGCTGCCGAGGAAAGTCTTGGTCTGCTCGGCGTGCTCGGCCCAGAGGGGCCGGTGGCAGGCATGGTGGGTGGCCTGCGGGCAGCGGGCCGAGTCACACATCCCCGCCAGCGGCCGGTCCGCGTGCGGGGTTCCGGCCAGCTTGAGACACAACGCCCGGGACGGGTCGGTGAACCAGCAATAGTTCGCCACCCCCAGGTGCAGTGTCTTGGCCCGTTTGGTCAGTAGGTTGAGCACTTCCCGGTCGCTGCGCTGCACCTTGGGTGAGGCGGCCTGGGCGGGGGTGAGCTTGCCGTCGATGTGGGCGAAGAACTCGGTCAGTTCGCGCGCGCTGGGCCCGGCGGGCATGATGCCCTGCTGGTAGTTGCGGAACTCGGCCCAGACCAGCTCGAGGTTGCGTTCGGCCTCGTGTTTGTTGACCTCGGTCAGCAGCTCGGCCTGCGCACCGCCCGGTCGGGAGGCGTATCCCTCCGTGGTGGCGATGGCCACATGCTTGAGATGGATCTTGGTGGCGAGCACCCCACCCGGGCGGTAGGCGAGCTCGATCGCCAACGTTCTGCGCAGCGATCTGAGGCTGACCGGGGTCTGCGGTATGGGGGCGAGCCCGAGACGTTGGCCGTCGGGCCCGTTGACCCACTTGCGGAACCACTGGTAGCGGATTCTGAAGGCGAGCCGACCGAACAAGGGTGCGCCCTCGCGGGGGTCGGCGTGTAGCTGCTCGGCGAGCCCGACAGCCCGGTAGACGGGTTCGACAACGATCCACTCGTCGGGGGTGCCCCCAATGGCTGCCCTTTGACGACGGTGCTGGCCAGCCGGTAGCGGACGAGGCCGGGACCAAGATGCTCCGGTGGGCGACGGCAGCCGACTTTGAGCTCCATCAGCTCGCTGGCACGCATCCCGGAGATCGCGGCGAGGATGACGATCGCGGCGGTGCGGACGATCCCGACCAGCGCGGTGGCCTGCGATCGGTGTAGCGGCAACGTCCAGGGCAGAACGTTGTCACCGGCCGCGTGGTCGACGACGGCGGTGGCTCGCGCGAAGCATTTCTCGGCACCGACCAGACCGAGTGTCGCCTCGAGTCGTTCGCGCAGGTGCGGGATCCAGTGGTGGTGGAATTGCTTGAATCCCGCTTGGTGGGCCAGGTGACTCAACGCGATCGGCGTCAGCGGATCGTCCGGGGACCATCCTGAGTCCAGCCGGCCGCGAATGTAGTGGTCGGGTAGCAGCGGGAGCGGGTCGCCGGTGCGCTCGTGGTCCTCCAGCAGCGCGATGATCTCCTGGGCGGGGACGTCCTGGGGAGCGCTGCGCGGCCGCAGCTGGTCGACTTCTCGGATCTGGTGGTTTAGCGCGACGGTATGGGGGCCGCAGGTGGTGAGGAGGTAGAGGGCGGCAGCGAGCATCGGTTGCAGCACCTCATCGGTCAGCGGCCCGGTCTTGTTGATCGTTCTGCCGCTGGGCATCTCCGCGATGGCGGAGGCGGATGCGCCCGCCCAGGGCCGCAGATCCGTGGGCAGGCGATCGGTGGTGAACAGCTCCCCGTAGTTGAGGAGATCGACGACGATTTGCGCGGCTGCTCGCCGCGTCGAGGGGCCGCGCTCGCCGATGACGACACCGCGGTCGTCGCGCAGGTAACGCCGGTGGGCCAGGTATGCCTGGCAGCAGTCACCGTCAACCTCGGCGAGGCTGCTGACACCGCGGTCGGTGAGCCAGGTCAGCAACCGAACCATCTCGACCAGCCGTCCGCTGGCCGTGCTGAGGTGGACCGGCGTGCGGTAAGCGCGCGGCAACGACGCGACCGCGTCATGCCGCGGCGCGAGCATCGCCAGGATCAGTTCTTTGGCGATCAGCCGCCACCGCGGCTCGGCGATCGCGGAGAAGTCCAACCGCCGGCTGTGACGAGGCATCTGCACCGGCAGGCCGATCACCTGGGTGAAATCCCAGAGTTCGTCTTCGAACACCGGGCGCCGTACTGCCTGGGGCAGCCCGAGCCCGGCCTGGCGACAAATGTCGGCTCCGGCGAAGGGCGACCGGCCCGGATTAGCGGTGGCGAACGCGGTGGTCATCGGGTGGACTCCTCGGGGCGCAGCGGCAACTCGTCGTCACTGTCAGCGACCTGACGGCTGGCGTCAGCCAGCACGGCGGGGTCGAAGCTGTCCAGGACCTGGCCGATCCGCTGGGCATACGGGCCGAACACGGCCATGAACTGGGCGGCGGGCATCTGCTGCCACTGGCGGGAGAAGAACGCCTTGAGCCGCAGCAGGTTGGTCGCGTGCCGGGGCGCGAACACCGCCAGCGGGCAGAGCAGACACACCCACGGGCGGGCCGGGCAGGGTTTGCCCTTCGCCCCGTGTAGCCCGGACAACTGATCGGCGCAGGCCGCGACGAACACATCGCGGGCCCCGCCGACGAGTTCGGTGATCATGGTGTCGTCGAGGTTGAGTGCGGCGGTCAGCTGCGGGTAGTCACGAACGAGGGCGGCGGCGTCGGCGTCGGTCACCACCACTGGTGGGTGGGCGCGGCGCAACAGGTCGTGCTGGGCGTCCTCGACGATGGCCTCGACCGCCCGCCGCTGGGACGGGGTGGTGGCGGTCAGGTAGTGATCGCCCTCCACGGCCGCGCTGTGGTTGGGGTCGATGGTCGCCCGGCCGCGTCCGGCCCAGCTGCTCTTGTCCCGCATGGCGTGGTGGGTGGTGCGGATCCGTGCTCGGTGGATCTTCAATGGCCTGCCGTCGTCACTGGTCACGCTGTGGCGGGCCACCCAGCGTTGAACAGCGGACCGGCCGGACGAGCCCGCTGTCGCCGACACCTCGGTTCCACCCGGCGTGATCAGCCGGAGCCACAACCGGCGGCGATCGCCCGGGTCGACGTGACTGCGCAGCAGCGCCGAGTGCGACAACCACTGCTCCAGCAGCCGCACCGCCCGCCGCGGCAGAGTCAGGCTCTCCGCCGCGGTGCGGCCCTTGACGTAGGAGAGCAGGATCGTCGAATCCCCCGCCCAGTCGATGTCGTCGACCACCAGGTCATCGATCCCATCGGGGACGATCCCGGAGTAGATCCCGAACAGCAGCCGGTAGGCGATCACCACATCCAGCGTCGGGAACAGGTCCGTACTGGCCTGACCGATCCCGCCATGGTTGCGCACCACGTTCACCGAGCAGCCCATGTGCGCTCCGACGCCCGCGGTGCCCACGGGGCCGAGACGCGCCAGCAGCCAGCGCAGATTCTCCTCGTTCCACCCACCATTGCGAGGATCCCGCCCCCGTTCGGCGACGGCCAGTGCCCGCTTGTGCACGGTGAACGCCTCGTCGACGATGGCGCGGCAGGCCCGGCTCAGCCGGTCGAACTCCGTCTCGGTGTAGGGCGGAAGCGGGCGGCGAAACGGCTGCGGGTTGTAGGCCCGGCCGGCCACGAGCTCGGCCACCCTGGGGTCCAGCCGCCCACCGGCGGCGTGGAATCCTTGCAGCATCCGGCGGGTGCAGGCCTCCCGCAGGCCGCTGGCGGCCATCCAGTACTCGGCCAGGCCCACGCGGTGCAAATCGGCTGCCCGGCCGGCGAACCCGAGCCCGGCGAGCTTGCGGGCCATGTCGCGGATGGACGCCACGTAGTGGTTGACCGAGCCCGCCGTGTCCACGGTGCCATGTGGGTGGATCAGCTCCACCAAGCCGCCGAGCAGATCACCAGCAAGCTCGGGGCAGGGTAGGCCGTCCAGCGAGAACCGTGCGGCGGTCCCGTCGCTGAACACGCACGCGATCCCCAACGGCTCCTCAACGATCGTGGCGGGCATCAGCGCAGCCCACTCGCGGTCGTCTCGTCGAACTCCGCGGCGGCCTCCCGCTCAGCCCCGGTCTCGCTCACCAGCCCGTCAGCGATGCCAGCCTGCTCGTAGGCCTCGCGGTAGATCCGGGTCGTGTCCAGGCGGCGCAGGTACTTCTCCGTCACCAGAACCGACGAGTGACCGAGCAGGTCACGCAGCACCAACATCGGGTCTGCTTTGGACAGGTAGATAGCCAGTGCCGCGTCGGCGTCGGTCTCCTTCACGAGCCTGGCCGCCTGCCGGTAGTGGCCTGTGACCAGGTATTCCAAGGTCTGCATGGCCATCGAGTGGCGCAAGCGATGCGGGTGAACGTGCGGGAACCGTGGCTCAAAGTGGGATCGGATCCGATTCGCGGCGCGCTCGAACACCGACGGCCAGGCGGTGAACGGTCCGCCGCCGTTCTTCACCGCCAGCAGGCACGAGCCGCCGTCCGGGGCGATCAGCCGGCGCCGCTCGCCCGGGGTGAGCGTGTCCCAGCGGCGGCGCGTTCCGTTGATCCGCCCGCCACGAGCGTCTGGTTCGGTGACCAGCAACGGTTCACCCCACCGCTCGGGTGGGCGCCACCCCGTTCCGTCCGCGGTCGCGGCACGCTCCAGCTCCAGGTACTGGTGTACTGCCGCGAGTGCGTCGTAGGAGATCCAGGTGGTGCGAAACTTGCGGCCCTTGGTCACCCCCGACGGGACCGGGAACGAGATCGGCACCGGCGACCGCTTCGACCCCAGCGCCGGAAGCTCATAGGCCAGTAGGTAGCTGAACTCCTGCAACCGCAAACCGGTGGACACCGCGAGCTCGCCGACCGCGGCGTTGCGGGCCAGCTCACGGCCCCGATATCCGCTGTCGGGCCGGCCGTCCGGCGCCAACCCCCGCAACGAATTCAGCAGTAACGCGATGAACGCTGGTTCCAGGTACTTGATCGTCACGTGCGGTTTCGGGGTGCGTCGCACCGCCAGGTTCACCCGCACTTCCCGTCCGGTGCCGTGAAACAACGCCCGCGCCGTGCGGTAGGTGAACGGCTCGGCCCGGGCGTGCCCCTCAGCGATAGCCCACCGGTAGAACAACGACAGCACGCTCATGTGCCGACCCCAGGTCGTGGCCGCGAACCGCTCGGTCATCAGGCCCGTCGCCCGGTGCTCGGCGTACCTACTCAGCGCGTGCTTCAGCCGCTCCCGCGAGTCAAACAGGCCCACACCGTGCTCGGCCAAAAACTCCATCCAGGCCTTGACGACCCGCGCGTAGCTGGCCCACGAGCTCGGTGCCGGCGTGCCGCTGGACGGCAGCTCCCGCAGCCACCGGTTGACCGCCACCGTCGGCCGACACGCACCCGGACCGTCCTCGAAATGAAGGTCGTCATCAACGAGCACGGGCATCCGCTCCGGGATCAACGGCCGATGCTCAACATCCCAGGACTCCCAGGCACGGCAAGAGAAGAAGTTCAAGATCATGAGCCGGGAACATAGAAACACCACACGGTCCAGCGCAAACCGGAAACTTCGAGGACCGAGGGTCATCAGGCGGTAATCGCCACACGACAACTAAGCAGAGAGAATGTGCCGGTAGGTGTACGGCACGATCTTGGACTTGTCGAACTCGGTGCCATTGTCTCGTCGCATGACCGGGAGCCGGTCGACCCAGGTCCGGTGTCTGAGATCGAGGAGTCCACCGCTGATTGGCTTGCGTCCGGCGGGGTTGGCGTGGGGCGTGGGCAGCAGGACCAGCTCCGCAAGCGGGGTGGTGGGGAAACGTTCGCGGATACGCGCCTGCGCAGCTGTGATCAGTTCAGCGGTGGCCTGGCTGATCGGCAGCCCGCGGTCGCGGCGGTCACGCTTGTGGTTGTCATAGACCAGCACGGCAGCACCGTCGGGGTCGCGGCTCAGGCAATCCCAGCGCAGACGCAGGATCTCGTCTGGCCGTCGGCCGGTGTCCATGAGCAGCTCCACGGCGAGCCGGATCTCACGGCCCGACGGCCCGCGTTCGAGCAGCGGCAGCGGCTCACACAGCTGCCGCATGATCGCCGCGGGGAGGTCTCGGCCGGGTTCACCGCGTTCGGGTTCAGCGGGAATGTCACCGCAGGCGAGGATGAAGTCGCCGCCCAGCCCGGCGGCTGGGCCGCCGGAGCGTGTCAACCCCAGTGCCCGGATGCGGCCGAGTATCCGCTTGACGTCCCGGCAGATCCTGACCCGCACTTCCGGGCTGCACTCGCCGATCGAGGCCAGGTAGGCCAGCCGGTGCAGGAACGATTCGATGTCGTTGCGCCCCAAGACGGCGGGGTGATTACCGTGGTCGGCCCGGTTGGCCCGCAGGCTTTGCGATAGTCGTGCCACGCTGCCGACCAGGCCGCGCATCACGCCCCCGGCACCGTTGCCCCGGCGCCGTGGCATCTCATCGGCGGCCCACCGCTTGGCCGCCTCACGCAGCCAGGGCTGGGAGATCGTGGTGAACGATAACCGCCCACGCAGCCCGAACACCGCCAACGCCCATACGTCCTTGGCTTTTTCCGTCTCCGGGTCCGCGACGGCGAGCCGGGCATGCCGGGCCAACGCGCCCAGCACCGTCCGCTTCTCCCGGCCCATCTTGTCTGGCGGGCGCTCGGCCGCCGTATCCACAGCGTCGGCCTGTGACCGGCGCAGATCCTCCACGACCCGCCGCAACACCTCGATCCGGGTGTGTGCTCCCGAGCGGGTCCGCTGCTGCAACCCGTAGAGCACCTGGGCAGTGATCAGCGACGGCATGCGAGCCAGACTGACCTGGCCGGTGACCACGATCGGCGAGGTGGTCGCACGCCACCGTGGCTCTTCCAGCCCAGACTCAGCCCCGCGTTCGGCGAGCCATCGAGCCTGGTGCGGCTCGCAGTAGGCGACTTGGCCACCGCACCGGTCTCGCGGGCAGGCCGCCACCTGGCAGATGCCGAACCGGGCAAGAGCCTGACGTGTCGGGGCGGCGATGAACTCCTCCACCGACAGCCCGCGCAGCAGCTGGCCGCTGCGGTGCGACCGGCACAGACCGTGCGATCCGGCGCTGCGCTGACAGCCCGGCACCGCGCACCCCGCCGCGCACGACACCTCGCCCACCGGCTCCTGCCAGCCCAGCCGCGGATGATCAGACGGTGGGGCCAGGACCTGACCAGCAACATCCCATCCGCATTCGGTCACAAACCCCGCATCGATGAGCCTGGCCAGCCGTGCCACCTGCTCATCGACGACACACTCGTCACCGAACACATGCGAGACCACCTCACCGGCCGACGTCTTCGACTCACCAACCCGCACCATCACCGCGCCGGTCACTTGCTCACCCCCGCCTGCTCGCGGGGACCGGGCACCGCATCCACCGCGGCCCGCAGCCGAGACGAGTCGGGATGCACATACACCTGCGACGAGGACACAGAGGCATGTCCGAGCAGGTCAGCGACCACATCGATACCGCCCCCAGCGTCCACCAGGTTGCTGCCACAGGCATGCCTAAGCTGATGCGGGCGAACCGGCGGGTCCAACCCCGCCCGGCGAGAGGCCGCGACGAGCAGTTCCCCGATCGCGTCCGGGCGCATCGGCGCACCGAGTGGCTCGCGGAACAGGTTGACGAACACAAAATCGCCGCCCGCG
>JBBPZY010000369.1:0-11860 GCA_038276315.1 Mycobacteriales bacterium | reverse complement strand
GGTTCGGCCGGGTGGTGCTGGTGGTGGGGATGGTGGCGGGGGTGTCAGGCGGGGTGCAGGGCTTGGAGCCGGTCCCAGGCGGTGGCGAGGTCGGGGGCCCAGGCCCAGCCGGGTGGGACTTTCAAGATCTTGCGTCTGGCGTGGGTGACGAGGCGGGCCGGGGCGGACAGGAGCCGGAACCGCAGGGTCTTGGTCCCGGCCTTGGCCAGGTCGCCGTCCAGGGCGAGGTGGCGCAGCCACGCGGTCAGCGACGTGGCCAGGGCGGCGAGTTGGAGCCAGGCGGTGTTGCGGTGGTAGTCGGTGGAGGGCAGGTTGCGGGCGCCGCAGGCCTTGAGTTGTTTGACCCGGTCCTCGACGTGGGCCTGGGTGCGGTGGCGGGCGTCGAGCCACTGGGTCTGCCCGGTGGGCGTGTTGGTGGCGAACGCGCCGTACTCCCAGTGGGCGTCCTCGCCGAGCTTGGCCGGCTTACCAGAGGGCCGGGGGACCCGGCGGGCCATGACCCGCAGGTCGGTGGGCCAGGTGGCGAGACGGTCCCCGCCCGGGCCGGCCCGCAGGATCCCCGTCAGGTCCGCCACCTGCGCGTCGGGGTCGGCGACACCGTCGGCGTCGAGCGCCTGGCCCCAGTCGCGTTGGCGTAGTTCGCTGATCCCGCCCAGGGTCCGCTCGTCGACTGGCCAGCCGATGGAGTACTCCACCCGCCGGCCCCGGTTCCCGTGCGCCGCAGCGGTGTTCAGGGCGGTGAGGTGGTCGACGATGTGATGGCTGGCGCCGGCGCCGTCGATGGTGACCAGCACGTCGGTGCGCCAGGGCGCCGGGATCTGCCCGAACGCGGCGTCGAGGACCGCGATGTGGTCCGACGCGGTGAACGACCCGGCGTTGCCCGGGCGCAGCATCACCGCGAGGCCATCGCCGATGTTGGAGCACCATGCGGTCAAGGGGTGGAACCCGAAGCCGTGCTTATAGGTCCCCGCCGCCCGATCCTTGGAACTGGCGGCCTCGACCAAGGTGGCGTCCAGGCGGACCACCAGCACCGGACGCGCCCGCTCACCGGCCTGGGCAGCGGGCCGGGTCAGGTCCTTGCCGGCGACCTGCACCGCCGGCAACTGCCCGTGCCGGGCCACGATGGCAGCCCACACCTTGGCCCGCGCGCCCGCGGTGGCCCGGGCCAACCGCCGCCCCGGCAGACCATCGGCGCGCAACCGCCCCGCCAGCTCGTCCAACACGCGCAGCATCGTGGTGTCCGACGCCCCACCACCGGGCCCGAAAACCTCCTCCTGCGCGGTCACCGCCTCAATGTCACTCAGACACGTCGCCCCCGCTGCCAGCGAACACGCCGCGTCCACCAACGCCCGCCCCCGATGCCGCAACGGGAAAAACCCCGACCTGGCCATCACCTGCGCCAACTCGGTGCACAACCCGAGCCGGTCAGCCAGCAACCGCGGCAGCACCACCCCGGCCGCCGCCACCGTCCCCGCCCCACCGACCTCGACCGACAACTTCTCCGACCACGCCAGCGCGGGATCCACAACCGCCCGGCGACTCCTTGTAGCATTCACCTCGAGGGTGCCCCTTCCTCGGAGCCGATACGGTCCTCAACAACCCGTATCCTCCCAGGTCAGGGGCACTTCTCGCTGCCCCGACACCCCCCGAACCATGATCTTAAACGTCGGCATGAATACCCCAGGCCTACGGCGGCCGGGCACCTGCCCAGCGTGGCCGCGATCTGGATGTTCGTCCCGGGCTATCCGGCCTTGGTTGAGTATGAGGTCGGGGATGTGCTTCCAGCTCCAGGTGGTACAGATCGTGCGGTCGACCGGAGCGCTTCCCTGGCCCACGACCTGATTCGGGTGGGGCACGAACGGGGCGAGGAGCTCTCCGATCAGGGAGCGCAGCAGGTCCCATCGCCGGCTCACGGTGGTCTGACTGACTCCAAAGATTGCGCAGGCGAGCTCCTGGGTGATGTTCTTGCGTAACAGACACACGACCATCGTCACGGAGCGGCAGCGTCGGGTCATTCGGAGCGTGGCGCGTCACGGTCCGAGGGATCTCGAACGGCCCGTCGTGGTCGCTGAGATTCCGGTGATGGTCAGGCTAGGGTCAGGGGCCCTGATCGCCGGGGACCTGACATGATCCGCGGTCATGCTGGCCGCCACCGACATCATGATCCCGCTGTGGCGGGGCGTGGTGGTATTCCGGGCCATCACGGCAGCTTTCGCGATCGCGGCGATCACGGTGCATCACGACGGCTTCGCTCGGCCGGCTCTGGGGTGGGCGGTGCTCGCCACGATCGCGGTGTGGACCGTGGTGACCTGCCTGGCCTACAGCTACGACCGCACCCGCCGGATTCAGGTGATCGTGATCGACCTGCTGGTGACGCTGACGCTGATGGGCTCCTCGGCGCTGGTGCTGTCCACCGAGCAGCTCACCGAGGTCGTCCAGCGGACCCCGCTACTCACCACGGTGTGGGCCAGTGGTCCGGTCGTCGCAGCGGCGGTGCACGCCGGCCGGGCTGTTGGCGCGCTGTTCGGTGTGGCCGTGTCGGTGGTGGATGTCTGGGTGCGCGGATTCTTCAGCATCGACCTCGCCCGCGATGCGATCCTGCTGGTGGGGACCGGCTTCGTGCTCGGGCTGGCGGCGACGGCAGCCCGGCAGGCGAGCGAGCAGCTCCGCCGGGCGGCGTGCGCCGAGGCGGCTACCGCTGAACGGGAGCGGCTGGCCCGATCCATCCACGACAGCGTGGTGCAGGTGCTGGCCCGGGTGCGAGCCCGCAGTGGACAGCTCGACGGGGAGGCCGGCGAGTTGGCGCGGTTGGCTGGGGAGCAGGAGATCGCCTTGCGGTGCCTGTTCTCGGCGACGCCGCCGGGCGCTGTCGGTGAGCAGGACCTGGCCGGCGCGCTGCAACTGCTGGCCGGCTCGCGGGTCGAGGTGTCGGTACCGGCGACCGCGGTACCGCTACCCGCCGCCGATGTCGACGAGCTGGTCGCCGTCGTCCGGGAGGCGTTGGCCAACACCGCCCGGCACGGTGGTCCTGAGGCGAAGTCGTGGGTACTGGTCGAGGATCTCGACGATGAGGTGGTGCTCAGCGTCCGCGACGACGGCCCGGGTCTCGACAGCGGGCAGCTCGTCGGTGCGCACCATGACGGCCGGATGGGAGTGTCGCGCTCGATCCGCGGCCGGGTAGCCGATCTGGGTGCCACCCTGACTCTGGATACCGGCCCGGGGCGAGGCACCGAATGGGAGGTGCGGCTGGCCCGCGTCCGGCACGGCGTGGCGCGGTGACCGACCGCCGTGGTGACGGCCGGACGGTGATCCGGGTCATGGTGGTCGACGACCACCCGATGTGGCGCGATGGGGTGGCCCGCGACCTCGGCGAGCACGGCTTCGAGGTGGTTGCCACCGCGGTTGACGGCGCGGCCGCGTTGCGCATCATCGGTGCCGTTCGTCCCGACGTGGTGCTGATGGACCTGCACTTCGGCTGCGGCCGACCGTCCGGCGCGGAAACCACCCGGTGCATCATCGACGGTTGGCCGGACATCAAGGTGCTGGTGCTGTCCGCCTCCGGTGCGCATGCCGACGTGCTGGCGGCGGTACAGGGCGGTGCCTCTGGTTACTTGATGAAATCGGCGTCGCTCGACGAGCTCGTGGCGGCCGTGCGCCGAACCGCCGAGGGCGACGCGGTGTTCACCGCTGGCTTGGCCGGCCTGTTGCTCGGCGAGTACCGCCGGATGGCGCTGGACCAGAGGCGCGACGTGCCGCGGCTCACCGAGCGCGAGACCGAGGTGTTGCGCCAGGTGGCCACCGGGCACACCGCTCGACAGATCGCCGACGCGTTGGTGATCAGCCACCGCACCGTGGAAAACCACGTGCAGTCCACGTTGCGCAAGCTGCAGCTGCACAACCGCGTCGAGCTGGCCCGCTACGCGATCGAGCACGGCCTCACCCAGTAGGTGGCTCGTCCAAGCTGCGCGGCGCGGGGGTCAGGATTGCCTGACAACTGGGTGTCACGCGCTGGCGGCAGCCGTATCGTTTGAGGCAGACGTCTATCAGCGGCCCGAAAGGGCCGGCTAGTGGCCCGCCGACCGGGTATCAAGGGGGGGTGGCACCCGGTCGGCGGCCGCTACGCCAGCGGCCGGGGGGAGTGGCCGCTTGCGCCATCGGTGTACCGGGCGCCTTGCGGCGGCCCAGCAACCGTTCGGTCCGGCTGACGTGAAGTGGAGCCGGGTCCTAACGGTTTGTTCACCGACCGTTCCAGTGTGCGTGATGACGCGCCCTGTTGACAACCGCTGAGCCACAATGGCCACCGTCCCAGCTCTCGCGGCGACCCCCGGTACGCTGACGCACCCGGCTCAACCGGGAGCACTCGCAGGGATGGTGGGTAACGTGGAGTTCGAGCTTGAACGGGATGCGTTCGCCGAGGCCATCGCGTGGACGGCAAAGGGCCTGCCAGCCCGTCCGGTTGTCCCGGTGACCGCGGGCGTGGTCCTTGAGGTGACTGACGGCGCGATGATCGTCTCGGGTTTCGACTTCGAGGTGCTCAACCGCATCGAGGTGCCCGTCACGGACAAGGCCGCCGGTCGGGTGCTGGTATCCGGCCGGCTGCTCGCCGAGATCGCCCGCGCGCTGCCGCCCAAGGATGTGCGGGTAGCGGTCGAGGGAAACCGGCTGGCGGTGCGCTGTGGCTCGGCCCGGTTCAACCTGCCGCTGTTGCACATCGAGGATTACCCCGCGGTACCGGTACTGCCGGCCACCTCGGGCAGGGTCCGTGGTGACGTCTTCGCCACCGCCGTCGCGCAGGTCACCGTGGCGGCCAGCCGCGACGAGACGCTGCCCATGCTCACCGGGGTGCGCATGGAGATCGGCCCCGACGCGCTCACGCTGGCCGCCACCGACCGGTACCGCCTCGCCGAGCGGCACATTCCATGGACGCCGACCGGTACGGTGCCGTCCACGTCGGTCATCGTTCCGGCGAAGACGCTGGCTGATGTCGCCAAGTCGCTCGGTTCGGCCAGCGAGGTGGTGTTGTCGATGGGCAACGCCGACGACGCGGGTTTCCTGGGTTTCTCCGCTGGTGGCCGCCAAACGCTGACCCGGTTGCTCGACGGCGAGTTCGTCAAGTTCGCTTCGCTGTGGCCCACCGCGGTCACCACCACGGTGGAGGTGGTCGTCAGCGAGTTCATCGGGGCCCTGAAACGGGTGGCGCTGGTGGCTCAGCGCTTCGCGCCGGTCCGGCTGGCGTTCTCGGAGGGCACCGCGCAGCTGTCAGCCGAAGCTGAGGACGAGTCCAGCGCTGAGGAGGAGCTCGAGGTCGGTGTCACCGGTGAGCCGTTGACCATCGGGTTCAACGCCGGGTACCTGCTCGACGGGCTGGCCGCGGTGACCACCCCGCGGGCGACGTTGTCGTTCACCGAGCCGAGCAAACCCACCGTCATCACGCCGGTCACCGGCCTCGGTGCCGATGACCCGGATGACGCCCGGGACGGCACTTACCGCTATCTCGTCATGTCGATGCGCCTGCGAGGCTAGTGCGGCAGCACTAAGTCGAACACAGTGCAGCGTCGAGTACGGCGCAACCCGACAGCGTCCGCGGGACCGGCAACCGGGCTATTCCCAGCGCGCTGTAGGACTTCACGCCGAGCACCACAGTGGCGAGTACCGTCGCCGCCAGCGTCGATCCGGTCAGCAACCACACCAGCACCACCGCGCCGGTGTTGGTGGCCTTCGCCGGCGGGGACCAGTTCAGCCGGTACACCGTGGCGTCGACCAACCCGAAGTAGTTCGGTGAGAGCAACGACCAACGAGCGAATGCCAGCGTGAGGTAGGCGTCGAGCACCACGAACTGCCCGAGATACACCGCGGCGGGCACTGCGACGGACGGATGCGTGCTCGTGTAGCTGACCACCACCAGGCAGACGCTCAACCGGTCGGCCAGCACGTCGAGTACCGCCCCGGTGCGGGTCTCGCGGTGGGTCACGCGGGCGAGCAGCCCGTCGGCGATATCCCCGACCCAGTAGCACAACAGGGCCGCCAGCAGCCAGACGTTGCTGCCGGTGGTCACCGCCACCGCCCAGACGACCACCGTCGCGACGGTGCGGACGGCCGTCACGACGTTAGGCCACGTCTCCCACTGCTCGCCGAACGCGGCGGTGCAGCCGCGGTGCCCGCATCGCAGCGACCCAGAACTGCCTACGGCGCCGCCGCTCACCCGGCGGATCGGCGGTACAGCCGAGGTCGCCGTGCGATCGCCGGTGCCGGCCGGATCGTATCGGTGCGACTTCGCCAACCCGCGAACTGCACGCTTGCCTGGGCCGGTTCCAGCACCGGGATACCGAGCGTGCCCGCGGCGCGCACGGTGGGATGGTCCGCCGGAATCGACGGATCGGCGACGACGACGGTGACCGCAGGGGTAAGCCGGCTGCGGGTCACCGCTCCGTGGGCCTCCATCAACCGGCGCAGTGCTCCGAGATCAGCGGAATTGCCGATGTACAGCACGTGCAGCGGATCCTCGGTGGCCGCGTGACTGCCCACCGCCGTCTCCAGTCTCCCGACAGGTGCTCTGTGCGCTCTTGCGGGCGCACGGTACACCCCGTACCCACCAGACTCACCTGCCACGCAGGTTACGTCCGAGTGATCCTGGACACTCTCGAGCGCAGCGCGGCATGTGCTGCCGCGGGATCGACCCGGGTGGGCGTACCGCTGCGGAGTACCTGCTCCCCCGCCACCCAGACATCGCGGACCGCTCGAGCTCCGGCCGCCCACACCAGGTTGGCCAGCAACTGACCGTCCGGGACGTCCAGCCCGGCGGCGAATGCCGGGTCGTCGGCTCCGATGTGCACCAGATCGGCCCACGCTCCCGGGCGCAGCGTGCCCAGGTCATCGCGCCCGATGGCGGCCGCACCGCCCCGGGTGGCCATC
The DNA here is from genome assembly GCA_038276315.1 of Mycobacteriales bacterium. Classification (GTDB taxonomy): domain Bacteria; phylum Actinomycetota; class Actinomycetes; order Mycobacteriales; family Pseudonocardiaceae. Next base: position 4,948 of record JBBPZY010000369.1, on the reverse strand, counting down.
AGCAGCGCCTGCGCGGCGGTCAGCGCGGCGGCGTCGCCGGTGGACAACCGGGCCAGCCGGGCGGCCAGCCTGACGTCGTCCCACAGATCGAGGTCGTCGTGCGAGGCGGGACCGTCGGTGCCCAAACCGACCGCGATTCCGGCGGCGCGCAGGTCGACCAGCCGCGCGATGCCGGAAGCGAGCTTGCTGTTCGAACCCGGGCAGTGCGCGACGCCCGCATGGTGCCGGGCGAGTACGGCGATGTCGGTGTCGGACAGCTGCACGGCATGCGCCGCGAGCACCCGCGCACCGTCACCCAGCACCCCGAGATGTTCCAGCAGCAGCGGCACCGATCCGTGCTGCTCGCGGATCGCGGTGTCCTCGCCGGCCGTTTCGGCGACGTGGATGTGCAGCAGCGCCCCGCGCTCCCGGGCGGCAGCACCAGCCGCTGCTAAGGCCTCGACGGGCAGCGTGTAGGCAGCGTGCGGGCCGTATCCCAATTCGATGCGCTCGCCGGGACCGAAGCGGATCCCGTCGGCGTCGATCCAGCGGCTGATGCCGTCGAGCATCTGCTGCCAGGTGCCCAGCCGGTCCCAGCCCGGCGCCGCGATGATGCCCGGTGTCACCACCGCGCGGGTGCCCGCGGCCAGCACCGCGTCGACCACCGCGTCGTTGTAGAAGTACATCTCCACGCTGGTCGTGATCCCGGCACCGAGCATCTCCAGAGCACCGACCAGCATGCCGACCCGGACGTCCTCAGCGTCAACCCGGGCCTCGGCGGGCCAGATCACCTCGGTCAGCCACCGCATCAGCGGCAGATCTCCACCGAGCCCGCGCAGAGCGATCATCGCGGTGTGCGCATGGGTGTTGACCAGCCCTGGCATCAGGATCCCGGTCAGTGGCAGTTCGGGTCCGGGTGCCGGCGGCGCCGACGCCAACGGTCCGACGTGGCTGATCCGGCCGGCGGCATCGACGTCCACCACCGCGTCGTGCAGCACGGTGCACGGCTCGTCGCAGGGCAGCACCACCGGGGCGGTCAACCGCATCATAAGACGGGTTCCACGTAGCTGTGACGCAGCAATGCCGACAGCGGGCGCAGCGGCGGAAGCCAGGCGCCTTCGGCGGGCAGCGTCTCCAGGGTGATCCGGGGCAGCGGTTGCAGGAACAGCTCCGGGATGTCCTCCAGGTCCTCAAAATCCAGTACCGCGGAGTTGACCGCGAACGAGGCATGCTCCCGGAATCCGAGCACGGTCACCCGCACGCCCTGGGCGACGAGGTCTTCCAACGGTTCCCGGAAGGCCCGGCTGTCCCCGGAGGCCACCAACAGCTGCCGCAGCACGCCCTGCTCGTGGCGGGCCCGGATGTGCGCCAGCATGTCCTCGTCGATGTCCGAGTCATCGATCTTGGGCTTGGCGAAGACCGCGAACCCGGTGTTGCGCAGCGCCTCCACCCAGGGTCGTACGAAGTCCGTGCTACCGGTAGCGACGTTGGTGAACACGGTCGCTTCGGGTTCGCTGTCGGACCCGGCTTGGGAGATCAACCAGCGACCCAGCGCGTCGAATCTCGGCCGGGATGCCGAGCTGGGGCGTCCGCCGAGGATCGACCCGAGGCTCATGTCGATATTGGGCGCATCCCAGACAAGCAGTGATATCGGGACGGCCGGGGCGGGCGCCGGGTTCATGGTCACCGATCCTGCCCTATCAGCGCACGAAGAGCAGATCCCGCACCACGCGACCGTCATCCCGGGCGCGTTGCTCGAACTTGGTGACCGGTCGCCACGCGGGTCGCGTCGCGAAGCCGCGGAGTGGATCGGCGGTGTTGCGCAGGCCGGGCTCGGCGATGCACGCTGCGAGCATTTCCTGGGCGTAGGGCTCCCAGTCGGTTGCCAGATGCAGTGTGGCGCCAACGGCCAGCCGGGACGTCACCAGGGCGACCAACTCAGGTTGTACCAACCGGCGCTTGTGGTGGCGTCGCTTAGGCCACGGGTCGGGGAAGTAGATCCGGACGGCGTGCAGGCTGCTCGCCGCGACGTGCTCGCTGAGTACCGTATATGCGTCGCCGCGGAGCAGTCGCAGGTTGCTGATCTCAGCCTGCTCGATGCGCAGCAGTAGCTGGGCCAGTCCAGGCTGGTAGATCTCGACGGCGAGATGATCGACGTCTGGTGCGGCCATCGCCATCGACGCCGTCGACTCACCCATTCCCGAGCCGATCTCCAGCACGACCGGCGCGGCGCGCCCGAACCAGCCGGCGGCGTCCACCGGCCCGTCGGGCAGATCCGGGACCTCTGCACCCCACCGACCCCAGGTGCGGTCCCAGGCGCGTTGCTGCCCGATGGTCATTCGGGCCCGCTGCGGGTAGATCGTCTGCACCGGCCAAGCCTGCCCTGCCCAGGGTTGGGGTGCGCAGGCAGGATGGTCGGCGTGAACACGCTCAAGGAATGGATCGATGTGGTGTGCCGCGAGCTGGACATCACCGACGCCGTATCGCCGACCGCGATGCAGCCGCGGGTGTTGGACATGTCCCGCGACGTCGCCCACGGCGTCGCGCGGCCGGCTGCTCCGCTGACCGCCTATCTACTTGGCCTGGCCGCCGGTCGCAGCAGCAACCCGGAGGCCTCCGCCGAGGAGCTCACCCAGCGAGTGTGCCAGCTCGCCCAGCGCTGGGCGGACGAGCACGGCGGCTCCGCGGTGGGTGGATCGTCGCCGCCGAATGACGCGGCAGGGTCCGGATCGTCTCCCGAATGACGACCCGAGCCCTCCCGCAATGCCCGGTCGCGCATCCCCCGGTCGCGCGCTACGGGCGTTGGTCCCTCGGCTGGGCGTCCCGGCGCGGTGCCCAGGCGTGGTGACCAACAGTTCATACGGTGCCGGACCGCGCGGCCAGGCGCACGAGGGTTGCCCCCTACCGAAACCCTGGTTAACACCCTGATCCCTCGCTGTCGCCACATGCGTCCCATCAGTCCCAGCGCGGAGGTGTGTAGATGTTCTGCGGAGTTGCCATAGCTGGCAACTTTTGCCGAAAAGTTGCCTGTCCCGGCAACTCTGCGCGCTGCAACACTGATTCCCAGGGCGCTACGGATATTGGCCAAGCCCGTTTGTCAAGCGTCGGACGGCTCCACTGGGGATAGCACGGCTCGCTGTGCACAACTGGCCCGGAATAGGGATGCACTTCACCCGGGTGTCGGTGCTGCGCGGCATCGTGATCCGCATGGCACGCCGCACCCAGGACCGCACCTACCGCAGCACAGCGGAGCTGATGAAAGCTATCCGCGACGAACACGTACTGACGCAGGACGAGCTTGCCGGGCGCACCGGTGTGAGCAGATATCAGCTGTGTCGCTGGGAGAAAGGCACTCGCGAGCCGACGTTGGGAATGGTGCGCCGGCTATTGGGCGAGTTCGGTTTGGCGGTGACCTTCGGCGTCGAGCCGAGTACCGCTGCTCTGGACGAGCGGCTGGCACCCGGCGCGGACGCGATAGGACTGGACGCCTGGCTGCTGGCGAACCGGGTGATATGGCCCGCACTGGCGGCGGGGGTGCCGATGATTGTCGGCGGGGAGTTCGCGGCGGGTCTACAAGGTGTCCCGATCGAGAATCCTGAGATGGTGCTCCATCTGCGGCTCAATGGCCTCAAAGCGTTGCACCGGGTGGTGCGTACCGCCCGGTGCTCGCTGGGCGTGTTCGGGTCATCCCTGGATCCGCTCGATCCCGAGGAGATCACCGTCGGTAGCGAGCTTGCGGTGGTTGCGATGGTGGGCACGGTCCGCGTCCTGTTGGCCGACGAGCTCCCGGTAGCGAGGGTGATCAGCGTCGAGCCCCAGTTCGTCGGGGACAAGACGCCGATAGACGTGCGGGTTGTGCCGCTGGTGGCGTTGCGAGAGTCCGGGATGCTCGGATCGGCCGCGGCGGCGCTGGCGGCGCGGCTGCTGGCGCGGGCGACCGGTTAGGGTCGGACATTGTGAGTACCGGCATGATCGATCCCGATTTCGTTGCCCTGCCGTTGCGGGCGGTGGCCGATGCTGCGCTCGGGCGGGCGCGTGACCTGGGCGCCGAGCACGCCGACGTCCGCATCGAGCGGACCACCCAGCAGCTGATCCGGCTGCGTGACGGGGCCGTCGCGACGGCGCAGGACTCGACCAGCGTCGGGCTGGCCGTCCGGGTGATCGTCGAAGGCACCTGGGGTTTCGCCTCGCACCTCGAGCTGACCCCGCAGTCGGCCGTGGCCACTACGGAGCGGGCGGTCGAGGTGGCTCGCACGCTGCGTCCGCTCAATGCCGAGCGGGTGGAGTTGGCGGCGGAGCCGGTACACGCCGACGCGGTGTGGGTCGGCGACCACGAGATCGACCCGTTCACAGTGCCGCTGGGCGAGAAGGTGGCGCTGCTGTCGGAGTGGTCGAGCCGGTTGCTCGCCGCGGACGGGGTCGAGCACACCGATGTGATCTTTCGGGCGGCGAAGGAGACCAAGTTCTATGCCGACTCTGCCGGGACCAGCACCACCCAGCAGCGGGTACGGATGCACCCGGCGCTCACCGCGGTCACGGTGGACCGGGCGTCCGGCTCGTTTGAAAGCATGCGGACCTGCGCGCCACCCACCGCCCGGGGCTGGGAGTACCTGGCCGGCAACACCCATTGGGACTGGGACGGTGAGCTGGCACAGATCCCGGAGTGGCTGGCCGAGAAGGTCAAGGCGCCCAGTGTCCAGGCCGGCCGGTACGACCTGGTGATCGATCCTACCAACCTGTGGTTGACGATCCACGAGTCGGTGGGTCACGCCACCGAGTACGACCGGGCGATCGGCTATGAGGCTGCCTATGCCGGATCCTCCTTCGCCACCCCGGACAAGCTGGGCACACTGCGCTACGGCTCGCCGATCATGCACGTCACCGGGGACCGCACCCAAGCACACGGCCTCGCGACCATCGGCTACGACGACGACGGCGTCGCCACCTCACAGTGGGATCTGGTGGCCGG
>JBBPZY010000368.1:0-12312 GCA_038276315.1 Mycobacteriales bacterium | reverse complement strand
GTGCTCCCTCGCCATCTCTCCCCCCCGCGGGGGCGGCCCCTCGGGTCAAATCTAGCCCAAAACCCCGCCCCCCCCCCCCACCTCCGCAAAATATCCATCCACCTTCTCCGCGGTGCGGATGTGGCTCCTGTGGCGGGAGAGCCGGGCCGGGTCCAAGTAGCGGAGAACCAGGTCGGCATCCACAGGCGACCGCTGGAATGCGAGGATGACCACGATGCCAGCAACGCCCTCGCGTCCCCGCGTCGAAGTGGTGATCGATCTCGACGCGATCCGCCACAATGTCGGGATTCTCGCCGGGTGCGCCGCTGCGTCCGGCGCCGCCACCATGGTGGTGGTCAAGGCTGACGGGTACGGCCACGGTGCGATCGACGTCGCCGAGGCCGCGTTGCAGGCGGGAGCCAGTGCGCTGGGCGTGTGCAGCGTCGAGGAGGCGCTCGCGCTGCGTCACGGCGGAATCAACGCACCGGTGCTGGCCTGGCTGCGCGTTCCGGGCGAGGACCTCGCCGCCGGGCTCGCTGCGGGCGTCGAGCTGGGCGTCTACTCCACCGGCCAACTCGACACCGTCGCGGCAGCCGCAGCGGCGACCGGCACCACCGCCAGGGTGCATCTCAAGGTCGACACTGGGCTCAACCGCGGCGGTGCCGGCCCCGACCAGTGGCCCGGCCTGGTCCGCGCCGCGGTGGCTGCCCGCGGCATTGAGGTCATCGCGATCTGGTCGCATCTCGCGCATGCTGACGACCCTGGACATCCGATCATCGAGCAGCAGGTGCGGTACTTCGACGAGGCCTATCAGGTGGCGCGGGATGCCGGCTTGCGACCGTTGCGGCACTTGGCGAACTCCGCGGCCACGCTAACTCGGCCCGATCTGCACTATGACTTGGTTCGTCCCGGCATCGCCGTTTACGGGCTCTCCCCGGTGCCCGGGGTCGGGTATCATCTACTACCAGCGATGACGCTGCGTTCGCAGGTCGCGATGATCAAGCGAGTCCCGGCTGGCGAAGGCGTGTCATATGGGCATGTCTGGCATACCGATCGGGAGACCACCCTGGCCTTGGTCCCCGCCGGATATGCCGACGGTGTGCCTCGGGTGCTCACCGGCCGGCTCGACGTGTGGCTGGCTGGGCGGCGCCGCCCAGTGGTGGGAAGGGTATGCATGGACCAGGTGATGGTCGACTGCGGGGACGATGCGGTCGCACAGGGAGCTGAGGTGCTCTTCTTCGGTAGTGGCGAGAGCGGCGCTCCCACCGCAGCCGAGTGGGCCGACAAGCTGGGCACCATCCACTATGAGGTCGTCGCGGGGATGGTGCGACCCCGGGTGACCCGGACCGTGCACGGACGGCGTCCGATCTCCGCGGCTCTCAATGGGGCGCCGGTGACCCGATGAGATCCGCGAGGTGGGTTGCCGGTGGCGCGCTGGGTACGGCGGTGGCCGCTGCGTTGGTCGCTGGTCGCACGTATCACAACCGTATCGGCGAAATGCGCAAGTCCATCGCCGAACTTCCGGACGACGTGCCGGCCCTGCTCCCACCGGACCGCGAGTACACGATTACGGCCGACGACGGGGTGGCGTTGTCGGTGGAGGAACTCGACCCGACCGATGGGGGAGCGCCCGAGTTCACCGTCATCCTGGTGCACGGCTACACCCTGGACCGGCGGTCGTGGCTGTACCAGCGGCACGAGCTGGCGCATTGCACCGCGCCGCGGGTGCGCCAGGTGCTCTACGACCTGCGCAGCCACGGTCGGTCCGGTCGATCGCCGCGAAATGCCTGCACCCTCGAGCAACTCGGCCGGGACCTGCACACGGTGCTCCGCGCCGCCGCCCCGGAGGGGCGGGTGGTGCTGTTCGGGCATTCCCTCGGCGGGATGGCGATCATGGCATTGGCCGAGCAGCACCCTGAATTGTTCCCCGAGCGGATCTGCGGGGTGGCCTTCTTCAACACCAGCGCCGGGGACATCGGTCGGTCGGGCCTGCCGAGGCCGTTGCTGTCCCGGCGAAATCCCGTGATGCCGGTGGCCGGGGTGCTGTCGCGCTGGGAGCCCAGCGCGCGCGCCATCGACCGCGGGCGCGAAATCTCCCGGAATCTGACCTGGGTCCTGACTCGCAAGCTTGCCTTCGGTGACGAGGCGGTCGATCCGGCACTGGTCGAGCTGATGTACATGATGATCCGGGCCACCTCTTTCGAGGTCATGACCGACTTCCTGGCCGTTTTCGGGGCGCACAACCGGTACGCGGCGCTGGCGGGTCTACAGTTCGCCAAGGCGCTGGTGCTCGGTTCCGACGGCGACCGGTTGATCCAGTTCCAGCACTCTGAGGCGATAGCCGCGCTGCTGCCTGATGCGGAACTCGTGCAGGTGCAAGGGTCCGGCCACGTGACCATGCTGGAGCAACCGAAGCGGGTCAATGAGCACCTGCTGGACCTGCTGGCGCAATGCGCAGGGGCGCTGCCACGTAGGTGACTGGCACGCAGATGAACGCGAGTCTGAAGCTGGCGACCCCGGCAGATACCGAACGCCTGGGCCGGGCCGTGGGCGAGCGCCTGCGCCCGGGCGACGTGGTGGTGCTGTCCGGGCCGCTGGGCGCGGGCAAGACGGTGTTGGCCCGCGGCATCGGCACCGGGCTGGGTGTCCGCGGGCCGGTGACCTCACCGACCTTCGTCATCGCCCGCGAGCACCCGACACTGCCAGGTGGTCGAGGGGTGCCACTGGTGCACGTCGACGCCTACCGGCTTGGCGGAATGGCGGAGCTGGACGATCTTGATCTGGACACCGACCTGCTGGCGGCCGCCGTGGTTGTGGAGTGGGGCGAGGGCATCGCCGAGCGGCTGGTCGACGAGCACCTGCTGATCCGGCTACAGCGACCCAGCGGTGGTGCTGACGACACGCGCATCGCGCAGCTGCATGGCCCGGACCGGTTGATACCGGATCCGGCCTGCCTTGCCGCGCGTGGCGAAACATGTGATCCGTAAGCTTGCCATCCGTGCTGGTGTTGGCTCTGGACACGGCGACCTCCGCGGTGACGGCCGGACTGCTACGGCTGCCCGCGGTGGGCTCGTTGGAGCTCCTCGCCGAGCGAGTCACGGTGGACGCCCGGGCGCATGGCGAGCTGCTCATGCCGTCGGTGTGCTCGGTGCTGGCGACCGCCGGGGTGTCGATGCGCGATCTCGACGCGGTGGTCTGCGGGGTGGGTCCCGGCCCATTCACCGGGCTACGGGTCGGGATGGTCACCGCTGCGGCGCTCGGCGATGCACTAGGCCTGCCGGTTTTCCCGGTGTGCAGCCTGGACGCGATCGCCTACCGGGCGGGTACCGGTAGCCCCCTACTGGTGATCACGGACGCGCGGCGCCGGGAGGTTTACTGGGCGCGTTACGACGAGTCCGGTGCCCGGATCGACGGTCCTCACGTCGACCGGCCACTGGACGTGGCGCTGGCCGGCGTGTCGCGGGTGGCCGGCGCCGCCGATGTACTGGATCTACCGGTGGTGCCGCCGCTGTACCCGGACCCGGCCGGGCTGGTCGCGGTGGTAGCGGCGGAGGTGCGGGCCGGCGCCACACCAGGGCCGTTGCACCCCTTGTACCTGCGGCGCCCGGACGCCTGGGAACCAGGACCGCGCAAGCGGGTGACGCCGGTATGAGTGTCCTGATCGAGGAGATGGTGGCGGCTGATGCGAACCGCTGTGCCGAGCTGGAGCACGCGCTGTTCGACGGCGACGACCCGTGGAACCCAGAGGCGTTCCTGGAGGCGTTGGCGGCGGGTCATCACTACCTTTCCGCACGGGACGGCGGCTCGCTGATCGGTTATGTGGGTCTGGCCCGCGTCGGTAGTGAGGCGGAGGTGCACACCCTGGCGGTGGACCCGAAGCATCAGCGGCGGGGGATCGGCCGGGCACTGTTGCGCGCGGTCCTCGACCACGCCGTAGGGGCCACAGTGTTCCTCGAGGTGCGCACCGACAATGATTCGGCGATCCGGTTGTACCGCAGCGAAGGGTTCGATGTGATCGGTATCCGCCGCGGCTATTACCGACCCAGCGGAGCCGACGCCTTCACCATGCGCCGGCAGGCCCACCGGTGACGACCACCGGGATCGTGCTGGGCATCGAGTCCTCCTGTGACGAGACCGGAGTGGGTGTCGTGCAGGTGTCGGGCGATGGGACGGTCACGCTGCTCGCCGACGAGATCGCGTCCAGTGTGGACGAACATGCCCGGTTCGGTGGCGTGGTACCCGAAGTCGCTTCCCGGGCCCACCTGCAGGCGATGGTGCCGACGGTGCGCCGCGCGCTGCGGACTGCTGGCGTCGCGCCGTCGGATGTCGATGCGGTGGCGGTGACCGCGGGCCCGGGGTTGGCCGGCGCGCTGCTGGTCGGGGTAGCCGCGGCCAAGGCGTACGCGGCAGCCTGGGACGTCCCGCTGTACGGGGTCAACCACCTCACTGCGCATATCGCCGTGGACACCTTGGAGCACGGTCGGCTACCCCCTGCGCTAGCCCTGCTGGTCTCCGGCGGGCACTCCAGCCTGCTGGAGGTCTCCTCGCTGGTGGCGCCGCTGCACCCGCTGGGGGCCACCATCGACGATGCCGCGGGGGAAGCGTTCGACAAGGTCGCGCGACTGCTGGGGTTGGGCTTTCCCGGCGGCCCGTTCATCGACAGGGTCGCTGCGGAGGGGGATCCTCGTAGCGTCCGATTCCCCCGTGGCCTGACCGGTCCCGGCGATGCGCCCTACGACTTCTCCTTCTCCGGGCTCAAGACCGCGGTCGCGAGGCATGTCGAGGCACTGGGGCGGGAGGGGATCACCGTGCCGGTCGCCGACGTCGCGGCAGCCTTCCAGGAAGCCGTGGTCGACGTGCTCACCGCCAAGGCGATCCGGGCTGCCACCGATCGGGGCATCGACACCCTGCTGATCGGGGGTGGAGTCGCCGCTAATTCCCGGCTGCGGGCGCTGGCGGCTGAGCGCTGTGCGGCGGCCGGATTGCTGCTGCGGATCCCCCGGCGGGGACTGTGCACCGACAACGGAGCCATGGTGGCCGCTCTCGGCGCGCACCTGCTCGCCGCCGCCGCGCCCGCCTCTCCACTCGACATCCCCGCCGACCCAGCCCTCCCGATTACCACCTCGCTGGTCGGCCGCTCTTCCAGGGTTATCAACACATGATCGAGCCCGCCGAGCTGCGCTGCGCTGCGCTGCCACGAGCGGGGCACGCCGTTGACGGTGGTAGTACCACCTCTAACGAAGCGGGCAATCTAGGGCCGCGGGAGTCTCGCAGCCCCTCAGTGGCGCCGAAATGAAGGGCGACGCTGCGGTGATCGCGATTTGTGTGCCGGAGACGACACGGAATGTCGCGCGCGGCACACAAATCGCGATCATGGGTCGCGGGCGGATTAGCTTCCGTCAGCGAGATGCCAGCGAGGGATGCGGTCGCAGGTGAGCGTTGTGGCAGACTCTGCGCGGCGCTGCTGCCGGTAGGTGAGGAGGAACGTCACGAGTGAGCACCGGAAGACCAGCCGATGGCCGGATCAGGCGTAGTCCGGCCAGCCGCTGCGGCGCCATTCGGGCCGTCTCCGGTCGTTGCCGCGTCGAACGCGCCGGACCGGGGTCCTGGCGGTTCGCGATATTCCGGTGGTGTGCATCGGGGAGGCGGCTTCGGGCCACGGCCCACTGCTTACAGCGCTGGTGGCTCGCAGCTGAGCGAGCCGCCGCTGAGCAGCTCCACTATGCACAGCGCCGAGCAGGCTAGCGCCGGGCGAGCTGCCCGTGCCGGCGGTGGCTGGGGGGACGCGCCGCTCGGCGCAGCCGGTGGGTCCGGCCGCGACGATGACAGCCGCGATCACCGGCGGCCGAGCTACCTCATCGAGCAGGACACCAACGCCATCGTCGGTGAGCTACCGCAGACCGCTCCACCGGTCATCGGCGCCTACGAGGACTACCGGTGACCAGCGCAGCGTTGGAGCTCAGCACCGACGAGTACTTACTCGTGTGCGATCATCTCCAGCTCGGCCTCGTGCACTGGAACCTCCGACCCACTCCCATGGGGGCGCGGGTGCCTTCTTCGTCATCACGATGATTGTCTTCGCGCGCTGGAGTACGGGGTCATCAGTGGAATCGCGGAAGCGATAGTCAGGCTCATTCCCTGACCGTCGCCGGTGGGCACCGATACCCCGCGTGCCGGGGGCACCAGCGCAGGTCAGCTTCCCTGTCCCCAGCGAGTGTCAAGCCCACGCGGCCTGGGCAACTCGGTCGCAGTCTCACATTCAGCTTACGGCCTGATCCTACGAACCGGAGCCGTGGCCAGTGCCGCGTGGGATTACCCACTCGTGAGCCTGTCCGGTGATGGAGGCGATTCGCTCGTAGTCCGAGTCGTAGTGCAGCACGACTGCCGAATTGGTGTGTGCGATCGCAGCGAGCATCAAATCAGGGATGGGTGTCCGATGCTGTCCCCGTGCGGCCAAAGATGTCATGAGCTCCTCGATTTGCCGCTCAGCAGCCGCTGTCATGTGCAGGTACGGCAGCGGCGAGAGGTCGAGACGCAGCCCGGCCAATTCGGCGGCGTTGCGAGCAGAGTAAAGCAGCTCGGAGATTGAGACAACGCAGGTGGCTAGCTGCTTAGCTGCGCGCAGCTCGTGCAAACGGCCCCGGGCGCCGGGGTCATAGCGTGCCTGCTTCCATGCCGACTTGTCGGCGAGGCGCAGCGGGCCTAGCGCCACGCCTCGATCCGCACATCCGTCTCACTGAGCCGGTTTCCGAGGAGATCCAACAGCTCATCGAAGCGACGGCGATCTGCGTCCTCGACCGCTCCGGCCGTCACTAGCCGAAGGGCCTGGTTGACCGTTTCGACTTTGCTCGTGGTCCCCAGCACCGCAGCGGCCCTAGCAAGGGCGTGATCCAGCACTGGCGGCGCTGCCTGCGGTGCGCCACGATGTCGACCAGCTGAAGGCGCTGCTCGACGCCGCCGGCGCTTTCGACAGCGTCGATGACCTTGATCCCGCACTTGACCACGATCTCATCTGGCGCGGCCTCCTTCACCGTCTCCAGCACAGTCGACGCGCCTTCCACGGCCGGGGCCACCGCATCGCGAATCCGACCCGCGATCTCGTCAGGACCCGCCGGCCGAAAATCCGCGGTCGGCTCAATCTCGAATCGGACGACCGTCTTGTCATCCAGTTCGTAGCTGACCACCGTCGCCGCCATCTACCGTCTCTCCTCAAGTAGAGGGTGCACGTGGTCGCTTATGCGCGGTCGCGGAGGGCGGGCGAGGCGTCGAGGACCGCGCCGCTGCGCGCTGGGAGCGTCAGCATCAGCGTACCGGCGACCAGCTCGGCAGTGGGTGAGCTGTCGGTCGTGAAGAGGATTGTGGCCGCGGCGGGCTGCGCTGGCAGTGCGCAGATCAGCGGTATCTCGACCCGGCGGCGCGACTTGGCGACGTTGACGGCGACGATCATCGTGCTGCCCTGCAGGATGCGGGCGAAGGCGTAGACGTCCGGATCGGCGTAGAGGGGGGCGTAGTCGCCGGTCTGTAGGGCTGGGTGGGTTCGGCGCAGCGCGATGAGCTTCTTGTGGAAGGCGAGCGCGGCCAGGTCCCAGCGCTCCGGGTGGTCCCAGGGAAAGGTCTTGCGCGCCCAATGGTCCGGCGGCAGCGCCCCGGTCAAGCCGATCTCGTCACCGTAGTAGATCGAGGGGGCGCCGGGGAAGGTGAACAGCAGGAGCGTGCCGAGCCGGACGCTGGCCCGATCGTCGCCGGCGATGGTGAGGAAGCGGGAGGTGTCGTGGCTGTCGAGCAGGTTGAGCTGAGTGAGTTGGATCGGCCAAGGATAGAGGCGCAGGAGGTGGTCGATTTTGGCGGCATAGGCGCGGCCATCGATGCCGGGCCAGGGGGCGTAGGAGCGGCCTTCGACGGTCTCTGGGCGGACGCGGTGGCCGGCGCTGAAAGCGATCGCTGCCTCCGCGAAGAGGTAGTTCATGACGCCGTCGAACTGGTCGCCTTGCAGCCCTGCCGGCTGTCTCCCCAGATTTCGCCGACGATGTAGGCGTCGGGGTTGATCGACTTGGCCCGCTGGCGGAACTCCTGCCAGAAGCCGTCCGAGTGGATTTCGAACGGGACGTCGAGGCGCCAGCCGTCTATCCCTTTGCGAAGCCAGTACTCGCCGACGCGCATCAAGTACTCGCGGACCTGTGGGTTGTCGGTATTGAGTTTGGGTAGGGCGTGCAACCCCGCCCAGGCCTGGAAGCCGGGTGGCCGGGCGTGGTCGTAGGCGTTGGCCGGGTGTTCGTAGAAGGTGAACCAGTCGAGCCACGGCGACGCCGGGCCGTTTTCCAGCACGTCGTTGAACTGGAAGAAGCCCCGGCTGGCGTGGTTGAACACCCCGTCGAGCACCATCCGCACGCCGCGCCGTTGGCATTCGACGAGCAGTGCGTCGAACGCCTCGTCACCGCCGAGCAGCGGGTCGACCTTGTAGTAGTCGTGGGTGTGGTAGCGGTGGTTGCACGCCGACTGGAAGATCGGGTTGAAGTAGAGCGCCGTCACGCCCAGGTCTTGCAGGTAATCGAGGCGCTCCCGGACACCGACCAGGTCCCCGCCCTTGTACCCGAACGGCGTCGGATCGCTGTCCCACGGTTCGAGGTTGTGGGGCTTGTCCAAGCTATCGCTCCTCGCGAAGCGATCCGGGAAGATCTGGTAGAAGACAGCATGTTTGACCCAGTCCGGAGTGACGACCGCAGTCGGCGAGTCGTTCGCCGGCAGTGCTGCGGATGCTGGAGATCGTTTTTCCGCTGGGGTTCGCATGGTGGCGTGTTTGGTCCCTTCATCCGGCCCGAGTCTCGACTTTGACCACCCCAGTTGAGTGTTAGCAGTCGCCACGGTAGTCTGCTAATTGGCACTCTGGTCACCAGAGTGCCAGCAATGGCCCGGGCCGCCTCGACCCCCGCGACGGCGAGGTGGCAGGAGCCAGCATCAGACAACCTGCCGATTCTTCTGAAGACCCCAGAAAGTGGAGGTCATACCGTGGCGAGCGTGAACATCAAGCCGCTCGAAGACAAGATCGTCGTTCAGGCCAGTGAGGCCGAAATGACGACCGCGTCTGGCATCGTCATCCCGGACACGGCCAAGGAGAAGCCCCAAGAGGGCAAAGTCCTCGCCGTGGGCCCGGGCCGGGTCAACGACAGCGGTACCCGCATCCCGGTGGATGTGAGCGTCGGCGACGTCGTCATATACAGCAAGTACGGCGGCACCGAGGTCAAGCACAACGGTGAGGACTACCTGATTCTCTCCGCGCGCGACGTGCTCGCTGTCGTCAACTGACGGCTCGACCGTCGTCGTCAACCGCCCCGCGGCCCCTCCGGGGGTCAGCGGGGCGGTTGTGTTTCGGGTCCCGGCGAGCCCGGTAAGGGGCCGGAGGCCCATCCGAATCCGCCCGTGAGGAAGGCAGACAATGCCCAAGCAGATCACGTTCGACGAGACCGCACGGCGTGCGCTGGAGCGCGGAGTCGACCAGCTCGCCGACGCGGTCAAGATCACTCTCGGTCCACGCGGCCGGCACGTTGTGCTGGAGAAGAAGTACGGCGGCCCGTCGATTACCAACGACGGGGTGACGATCGCCCGCGAGATCGAGCTTTCCGATCCCTATGAGAACCTCGGTGCCCAGCTCGCCAAGAGCGTGGCGACGAAGACCAACGACGTCGCCGGTGACGGCACCACGACCGCTACCGTGCTGGCTCAGGCGATGGTCCGGGAGGGCCTGCGCAACGTGGCCGCCGGGGCCAATCCCATCGCGCTCGGTCGCGGTATCGCGGCGGCCGCGGATGCGGTTGCCGCCGCGTTGGTGGCCAAGGCGACACCAGTCGTCGGCGAGCAGGCGATCGCCCAGGTTGCCACGGTGTCCTCACGTGACCCGGAGATCGGCACCCTGATCGGCCAGGCGATGACCAAGGTCGGCGAGGACGGCGTCATCACCGTGGAGGAATCGTCCACGATGGCCACTGAGGTGGAGTTCACCGAGGGCGTCGCGTTCGACAAGGGTTACATCTCGCCCTATTTCGTCAACGACCCTGAGCGGATGGAGACGGTGCTGACCGACGCCCTCCTCCTGCTGCACCGCGACAAGATCTCCTCGATCATGGACCTGCTGCCGGTGCTCGAACTGGTCGGCCACGCGGGCAGGCCGTTACTCGTCGTGGCTGAGGACGTCGATGGCGAAGCGCTGTCCACGCTGGTGGTCAACGCGCTGCGCAAGACTCTTTCAGTGGTAGCCGTCAAGGCACCGTTCTTCGGTGACCGCCGTAAGGCGTTCATGGATGACCTCGCCGTCGTCACTGGTGCGCAGGTGATCAACCCCGAGGTCGGTCTTACGCTGTCCGAGGCCGGGCTTGAGATGCTGGGCCGGGCCCGGCGCATCGTGGTAACCAAGGACGAGACCACCATCGTCGAGGGTGGCGGCGATCAGGCGGACGTTGACGCCCGTACGGCGCAGCTTCGTCACGAGATCGAGGAAACCGACTCGGACTGGGACCGCGAGAAGTTGCAGGAGCGGCTAGCCAAGCTGGCCGGCGGAGTAGCGGTGATCAAGGTCGGAGCGGCCACCGAGACCGCGCTCAAGGAGCGCAAAGGCCGCATCGAGGATGCCGTGGCGGCCTCGAGGGCGGCTGCCGAGGAGGGCATCGTGCCCGGTGGCGGGGTGGCGCTGATGCACGCCGCCAACTCGGTCGGCGACCTCGGCCTGCTCGGCGACGAGGCGCTTGGCGTCGCCATCGTGCGGGCCGCTAGCGCCGCTCCGGTTCGCTGGATCGCGAACAACGCGGGCGTCGAGGGATCTGTGGTGGTCGCCAAGGTGCGCGACATGCAGTGGGGCCACGGCTTCGACGCCGAAGCGCAGACCTACGGCGACCTCGTTGCCGCGGGCATCGTGGACCCCGTGAAGGTGACTCGATCGGCGATCGTCAACGCTGCCTCCATCGCTCGGATGATCATCAGTACGGAGAGTGCGGTAGTCGACAAGCCCGTGCAGGCCTCACCGGACGGTCAGGGCCACGGCCACGGGCACGGGCCGGGTATGTAACCGGCTTGCGCACGGCGGTCCAGTAATGAGGCCACGGCGGTCCCCGCACCCCCAAAAGGGGCCCGGGGACCGCCGTGGCGTGCATCGGGATAGCCGCTATGCCCGAATCATCCGTGTTCACGGTACTGCCGGGATCCGCTTACACTCGGTAGAGTGAGCGTTGCTCCACCCCGGTGATAGCGGCCGCTGGGAGCATGCAGTTCCGGTCCTTGATGAAATCCATCAGATCGTGTCAAGTTCCGGGCCTGCATGACCGATAGGGAGGTGGGCACATCAGTTGGCTGCAGGAGAGGAGTTCATCCGTGACCGCAGTTCTCATCTGCGACGACCGGCGACAGGTCCGCGAGGGTCTCACACGTGTGATGTCCGCGGTCCCCGGCGTGGCCCGGATCGACTGCGTGGCACACGGTGACGAGCTGTTAGCTCGCTATTCCCGGCAGCCGGTGGATGTGGTGCTGGTCGGAACGCAGCGCGCCGTCCCAGCCGGAGTGGAGGCTACCCGCCGGCTGGTGTCGGCGCACCCGCAGGCGAACGTCATCGTCTTCGGAGCGCCGGACGACGCCGGCAGTATCGCCGCGGCGATCGCCGGCGGCGCCCGGGGTTATTTGCGCTGGGATGCATCCCGACCGGAACTCGTCGCGGCATTGGCTCACACGTTGGCCAGTACCTCAGTTCCGGCGCCTCGCCCCCCGTCCGATCCCGGTGTGCAGCTCACGGAGCGGGAGCTGCAGGTCCTCCGCGGGATGAGTCAGGGTAAGAGCAACGGGCAGATCGGGCGTGAGCTGTATCTCTCCGAGGACACCGTGAAAACTCATGCTCGCAGGCTCTTCCGCAAGCTCGGGGTGCGGGATCGTGCACAGGCCGTCGCGCACGGTTTCCGGCGTGGCCTGGTGGCGTGAGGGCCGCGGACGCCGGCCTGAAGCTAGGGCGCCCGAAGATGTGTGCAGCTACGGCCGATGGCGATGCCATCGGCCGTAGCTGTTGTTCGGCCGGTGGCATCGCCATCGCGCAGCGATACCGCGTTGCACGATCCGACCTGTCTACCACTACGGTTTCCCGTGAGGTGCCCGTGTCTCGACGGATGATGATGGATGGTCGCCGACGACGGAGTGGCCACCGCCGGCCGGCGTGCAG
The DNA here is from genome assembly GCA_038276315.1 of Mycobacteriales bacterium. GTDB lineage: Bacteria > Actinomycetota > Actinomycetes > Mycobacteriales > Pseudonocardiaceae. The sequence goes on along the minus strand of JBBPZY010000368.1, from coordinate 143 downwards.
CCCGGCTGGTCTCTCGTCGTAACGGCAGGGCTGCATCCAGCGATGACCGCAGTAGGGGACGACCTCGACGTCCTAATCGGTGATGCCGTCAACGGGAAGTCAGAAGCCGTTGAGGGTGTGCTCCGCCGGATCCGTCCCCTGGT
>JBBPZY010000367.1:0-3083 GCA_038276315.1 Mycobacteriales bacterium | reverse complement strand
GACCCGCAGCTACGGCGTCGGGCTCGCGCGCGCGGTCGCCGCGGCCGGGCTGATGGTGATCGAGTGCGAGCAGCCCCACCGCAAGACCCGCCGTGGGAAGGGCAAGTCCGACCCGATCGATGCGCACCTGGCCGTGCTCACCGCGCTGCGCTGCGACCTTCAGCGACTGCCGACCCCACGCGCCGATGGCCCCCTATGGGGAAGCCCGCCCAGGGGACCGCTAGCGCGTCATGCCAACCGGGCGGACGATGGGAACAACCAACACCGCGGCGCGGCGAGCAGGCCACAGATCGACCGTGGCGGCCGCGCCGCTACTACTAGGAGGCTCACCCCGCACGGCACCCCACCTCCCATCCCACACCTGGTCCCAGGCACGGCGTATCAAACGACGGCGGATGGCTTGACGTCGAAAATGTACCCCATCCCTCCGACCGCCCGCCCCGTCACCGGGCTCGGCCAATCAGCGTTCACGCCGAAGGGGTCACTGGTTCGATCCCAATATCCTCCACCATCAGAAACCCCTCCCATCACCACGGTTCTCTCGATGTCCCTGTCTGCGTCAAGCGCTCCAAGGATGCGGTGTTTATCGTCCTTCGCGACGGTAGTGGAGATCCAGCGTGGTGAAGGGCGATCGACTTGAAACCGCGCTAAGCGGCATATGCACGATGATTCGGACCTCGTACAGGTCGTCTACCAGGTGGTATGCCCGCAGCCTAGATCGGGAGCTACTAGCCTGAAGCCGCTTTCGCCAGCCGCTGGTCACCCCAGCGAACGGCCGCCATGTCCACCCAGCGCCGAACGCACCTATGCGTCGACACCGAAACGCGTTGGTTACCCGTGTGCTGCTTGGGGGCGGGGTTGCTGTTGATGTAGTCGGTCGGCATTCGGCTACGGTGGGTAACCGGGATTCAATCCGGAACTCGGCTGGCGGCGGCTACGCAGCGTCCTGTGCGGGGCATTCGAGATCAGGGGTGGCAGCGTCACGCCCATGCGCCGGGCCGGTCCTGGCTAGGTCCAGCTGCCGACGTGTCACCCTTCGGCCGGCGATCCTGATCCGCAGCCTCAGCGTTGCGCCGGAGGAGTGATGGGTCTGGGCTTGTGCCGGTAACCCTGTATTCTTCCCCAGTTCCACTACCCTGAGAAGATCGCTGGTGACGCACGATGACCGCGCGGCGTCGTAGGAAGTCGGGCTCCGGGCCCTCTGCCACTGCTCTGATCGCCTGGGTCGGTACTAGGCAGACGGCTATCGACGTCCCCATGAGCGCACCGGTCTCGGTGGTTCAAGACGGACATACCCCGAGGACCCCGCGTAACCGGGCGGTCCTCGTCGGTCGGGCGTGCGGCGTTGCAGCGGGGACCCTGTTGGCGTGTGGTTCCGTACTGGCCAGCGCCACTCACACCGGTGACGGCTCGCTCGCCGGGAACAGCGCGCCCCTGCCCAACCGCACCCCAATCGCTTTGGGCGCCCCCGATCCCGACGGATACCGTGTGGACGCTCCCACCGAACTCCCGCTTGCCGCTCCGGAACTGGTCAGCGCCCAGACAGTGGCTGACAACAGCCCGGCACTGCATCCAAAGCTTGGGGAAGTTCGCCGGAACAATCCGGTCTCCGTGGACACGTCCGCTACACCTAGCCCGCAGACGAGTACCGACCAACGGCCTTGGGATTCGCCTCCACCGGCGGCTGGTCAAGCTCGGCGTAGTCCCATCGCACCAGTCGCCCCGGTGCTCGATCCCGCCACCAACAGGGTAGGTCGGGTTGCTCCGGTGGGCAGCGTGCTGAGACCGTCCAATCCGAGTGACCAGCAGACTCGCAGTCTCCGTGATGATCCGGCGGCCAGTCCGCGTGCTGCGCGGTCGGGCCCTTCCACCAGTAATGCTGTCGCGTCGTTCAGGCAGGTCGTCGGTCCCGTCAGCAATGCCGTCCAACCGGCGACTCAACCGGCGATGGCGATGCTCACTTCGTTGCTGCCGAAAGGCTGACCCCTCGGGCTGGGCACACCTCATCCCTCGATAGCGGCTGGATGGCTCCTGGATAGGATCGACCATCGAATTGCCATCGTCGTATCGTCGAGGAGTTCTCGTGGTCGCGTCGTCGTCAGCTGTCCAGCCCGCAGTGCGCGTGACGGTACCGGCCGGGACGACCGCCGGGCAGGCTCTGCGCGATGGCGGAGCGTCCACCACCGGTCCAGATGCCGTCATCGTCGCTCGGGATCCGCAGGGCGTCCTACGTGACCTCGCCTGGGTACCCGAGAGCGGGACCGAGGTCGAGGCTGTCGCAGCGAGCAGCCCGGACGGGCGCAGCGTAATTCGGCACTCGTGTGCACACGTGCTGGCCCAAGCTGTGCAACAGCACTTTCCCGACGCCAAGCTGGGCATTGGTCCGCCGGTGACCGACGGTTTCTACTACGACTTCGACGTCGACCGCCCGTTCACCCCAGAGGACTTGGCGGTCCTCGAGAGGACCATGCGCAAAATAATCAAGGCCGGCCAGCGGTTCTCCCGCCGTGTCTTAGGCTCGGTGAGCGAGGCCAAGCGTGAGCTGGCGGACGAGCCGTACAAGGTTGAGCTGGTCGACCTCAAAGGGCCGACGTCGAACGCCAGTATTGATCCTGAGGAGGTCATGGAGGTCGGCGCGGGGGAGCTGACCGTCTATGACAGCGTCCACCCGCACACCGGCGAGACCATCTGGGGCGACTTGTGTCGCGGTCCGCATGTGCCGACCACTCGACACATCCCGGCATTTCGGCTGATGCGGACCGCGGCCGCCTACTGGCGGGGCAGCGAGCACAACCCGCAGCTGCAGCGGATCTATGGCACCGCCTGGGAATCGGCCGAGGCGCTGGAGCGCCATCTGGAGTTAGTCGCCGAGGCGCAGCGGCGCGACCACCGCAAGCTCGGGGTCGAGCTGGACCTGTTCAGCTTCCCCGACGAGATCGGATCTGGGCTGGTGGTGTTCCACCCGCGCGGCGGCACGGTGCGCCGGGTGATGGAGGACTACTCCCGCCGCCGGCACGAGGAGGCGGGCTACGAGTTCGTTTACTCGCCGCACATCACCAAGGCGCAGCTCTTCGAGAAGTCGG
>JBBPZY010000366.1:0-3082 GCA_038276315.1 Mycobacteriales bacterium | reverse complement strand
GTTCAGCGTGCTGGCGGCGCTGCTGCGGATCACCTGGCGCTCGGTAGCCGCCGTCATCACCCGGGTGGTCACCCAGCGGGCAGCGCAGAGCGACCGGTTGACGGGGCTGCGCCGGATCGGGGTGGACGAGATCTCCTACCGTTATGTGGGTGATCCTTGTCAAGGGGTTTCGCGAGAACCCTTTGATGAACTTTCGCTGGGTCACTGGGTGGAGGCGTCGGCCCTCTATGAGGCCTCGGCGCCGAGTCGATTGAGGATTCCGTCGAAGATCTTCTGGCGGCCGATTTGCCCTTTCGTGGCGGCGTCGTCGCGTTGACGTTGTAGGGTGGGTCGGAATTCGATGGTGGTCACGAAGAAGGTGCAGGATTCGCAGATGGACTCGAAGTGGCAGTCCATCTCGACTGGGCGGGCGCAGTGGCCGTTGCCGAGCATTCGATTGTGCATTTCTCGGCGTAGCTTGATCATCTGGGTGCCCTCGGCGTCGGCCGGTAGCGTGGCTTTGTCGTAGAGGGCTTCGACCTTCTCGGAGACGGCGAAGTACTCGTCGGCGACGGTCCGGTCAGCGATACGGGCGTAGACCATCGTCATGGCCATCGTGCGGTGGCCGAGCAGGGCGGCGATGGCCTCCAGTGACATGCCTCGGTTGATGGCTTGGGTTGCCAACGTGTGACGCAGCTGGTGCGCGGTGACCTTGCCGATGCCAGCGGCCGCGGCGGTGCGGGCCAGGGCCCTGTCGACACGGGCATGTGGGATCGGCCGTCCCCAGTCCAGGAAGATCAGGTCTGAGCGCAGGTCCTCGGGACGGTCGGCTAGCCAGTCGTCGAGCAGCGTCTTCAGTTGGGGATGCAGGGGAATGTAGCGGTCGTTGTGCAGCTTTCCGACCGGGACCCGCAGCCAGTAGGCCGAACCGATCTGCACGACGGCGTCGACGGTCAGGGCCATCAGCTCGCCCTTGCGCAGACCGGTTCGGGCGAGCAGCTCGATGGCCAGGCGGGTGAACGGGTCGGGGTCGGCTCGGGCGGTCCGCAGCAGCTTCGCGGAGGCCGCATCGTCGAGGAAGCGGGGCAGGGGCTGGTCGGGGATGGGCAGGTCACCGGCGAAGAGCAGCGGGCGTGGTGGTGCGTCCGGGTAGTTCCATTCGGTGATCCGCTCGAAGAAGCAGCGCAGTGTGCTGAGGTGCCCACGGATGGTGTGGCGGTGCAGGGTTCCTCCGCCGGCTCGAGGCCGGGTGGACAGCCAGGTCTTGTAGGCCTCGATGTGATGGCGGCCGATGTCGGCGATGCAGCTGACCTCGGGCGCCTCCCGGGCGAGGTAGGTGGCCAGCTCGCGCAGAGCCTGCTCGGCGATGCGGACGGTGGAGGGGCGCAGACTGAGCTCGATTTGGGCGAGGTAACGCTGCGTGGTCTGGGCCACGCGGGGTGCGACCTGAGCCCACTGGATGGCGCTGGCGCGGCCCGTGTTCGGTTTGCGCAGCCGTGGCGGTGTGCTGGTCAGCCCGGCGTGGAACAAGGTGGCGCGCAACCGGACCAGGGAGCCGCGGAGCCTGTGACCGGCCTTGGGGTGTCCAGGGCGGGTGAACGCGGCGAGCAGGAGGTCCCCACCTGTGTCGAGCTGTTCGGCGCTGACTTGGTGAGGACCGACGCCATGCATCGCCGCGAGTTGGGCGAGGGCCGACCACTGGGCAAGCACCCACGCGTGGTCGGATCCGAGCGTGCGGGCCACCTCGGCGAAGTTCGCGCGCAGCGCCGAGTGGTGGCGTGCGGCAACCGCGCCCAGGCGAAGGTCGGCGCGGGCCAGATAGGCGGCGCTGACCGTCATCCTGGCGGTGACCATGAGCCAACACGCGAACTGGCGCTGATGAGCGGGAAGACGCAGCTGCTCCTCGACCGGCAGCGCCGAAAACGTTGCGGGAGTGCAGTGTCGAGCGCAGAAGGCCCGAGCTCCGCCGAGCGTGGAGGGCCATGGGGTCAACCCGGTCTTGGTGAGCTCGGCGGCGAAGACCTCGACCAGGTCCTCCGCCTCGACGCTCAGCGCATGTCGGGCGCTCACGGCCGAACCGACTGGGCGTCGATGGCTTCGGCCGCGCGTAGATACTCCCCGGACAGCCAATCGTTCGCCAGGTGCAGATAGATCCGGGTGGACTCGATCGAGGCATGCCCAGCCTGAGCCTGGATGGCTTCCAACGCCATCCCCGCCTCACGCAACCGGGTCAAGCAGGTATGGCGTAGCTGATGGCAGGTCAGGTGCCCGATCCCGGCACGTTTCCGCGCGCCGTCGACGATCTCGTCCAAACCGGCGGCCGACAACGCTTGACCACGCCGGGGACCTTTGAGCACGACGAAGATCCGGTCGGTGGTCGAGGTCCGTGGCCGCTCAGTGTCGTAGTAGGCCGCGACCGTGGAGAAGAAGCGAGCTGAGACCGGAACAATCCGCTGGCGGCCACCCTTGCCCTCAGCGACGAAGACCCGACGCTCACCCGGTCGTAGGTCCGCGAGCCGTAGCCCGAGGACCTCGCAGCGCCGCAGACCACCCAGCAGCATGGCTTGGACCATCGCCAGATCCCGTTGCGTGCGTAAGGCACCCATCAACGCCTCACCCACGGCCGGCTCGATCACCCTCGGCAGTGTCCGCGGCGCGCGGATCAACGGGATTCCCCGCACACCGGGACGACCGCGCCGCCCCCGTGTGGCCAGACCTCGCGGCACCGGGTTGGCACCCCGGCGTCGCCGCGGGCGATCAGGTAGTCGAACATCCCGGACACACTCGCCAGGCGGCGCTTGACCGTGCGCGCGGACAAACCCGCCTCGCCGTCCTCCAGCCGCACCACGGTGGCACCACGGCGAGGAGCGCGCTGAGACTCGATGAACGCCAAGATGTCCGCGGTCGTGGTAGCGGTCGGCTCCTTCGCAACCTCGGTGAAGAACACCTTGAGGTCATAAGCCACCGCGAGAAGCGTATTAGGGCGAGCCCGGGCAGCAACGAACTCAAGATAGCGATCAAGTAGCGTGTGGCCCAAAGAGACTGATCGCAGCTCACCGGCCACGATTTCCTTCACCAGCCCGGAAACGATGACAGCCAAGAC
>JBBPZY010000365.1:0-4553 GCA_038276315.1 Mycobacteriales bacterium | reverse complement strand
GTCGAGTTGGGACGCACCCCGGAGAAGCGGCGCTGCCAGATTTGGTAGTAGAGGATCTCCTCGTCGCTGCGCAGTGCCCAGCTGTCGGGTGGCTGCGTCCCGGCGCCGTCGGTACTGGCTTCGACAGCGTTCCTGGCTAGCGCGGCAAGCACGTCGCCGGCACCGGATCCGTCGCCGAATTGCTCCTTGGCGCGCCAGAGCAGTTCCTCGGGCAGCCAGTCTGTGAAGGCCTCGCGCAACACCGCCTTCTCGGGCCGTCCATCGGTGGTCTTCTTCCACTCCGGCGGCAAGGTCAGCGCTGTGCGCACCACGTTGGGGTCCAGGAAGGGCACGCGGGCCTCCAGCCCGAACCACATCGTCGTCCGGTCGCAGCGCTGCAGGTTCAGGTGGTGCAGCTGCTCCAGGCTGCGCACCAGCTCGGCATGCAGTGCGTCCGGGTCAGCGAACTCCGGGCTGTGCAGGTAGCTGTAGCCGCCGTAGAGCTCGTCGGCGCCCTCACCGGTGAGCACCACCTTGACCTTCTTTGCTGCCTCGCGCGCCAGCAGCAGGTTCGGCACCGCGCTACGGACCAGGGCCGGGTCGTAGTGCTCGATCACTTCGACCGCGTTGTCCAACTCCTCGCCGATGGACTCCGCGGTCGCGACGACCTCGTGGTGGTCGCTGCCGATGAACTCGGCGACGCGCCGGGCCGCCAGCAGGTCGCTGCTGTCCTTGGTGCCGACCGCGAAGGTGGGTAGCCCGTCGCCGCGGCGGCGGGCGTGCTCTGCGGCGATCGCGGCAACGATCGCCGAGTCCAGCCCGCCGGAGAGGAACACTCCCACCGCGACGTCGCCCATCATCCGCCGCCGCACGGCCAGCACCACGGAGTCCCTGACCTTCTCCAGCGTGCCGCTGTCCCAGACCGGGTGCTGCTCCCGGCGGGCCGGGCGGAATCCCACCGGGACCGCGTCGGCATAGCGCACGATGCCGGCGGCCGGGGTCCACATGCAGCCGGGCGGGAAGGAGGCCACTCGGGGCCGGTCATCGAGGTCGAAGGCCCGCAGCTCGCTGGCGAACATCGCGCCATCCGCCCCGTCGATCCAGTACAGCGGCTTGATACCCATCGGGTCGCGGGTAACCAATCCGTCCCCGGTGGCGGTAACCATCGCCAGCGCGAACATGCCGTTGAGCTTGGCCATCGAGGCCGGACCGTCCCGCATCGCGAGGTGCAGCGCCACCTCGGTGTCCGACTGGGTCAGCAACATTCCGGGAGGCAGCTTCGCGCTGAGGTCCTCGTGGTTGTAGATCTCGCCGTTGCCGACGATCCATGCCGTGCCATCACCGTTAGCCAGCGGTTGCTTGCCGCGGCTGATGTCGACGATGGAAAGTCTCTGGTGGCCCAACCAGGCTGAGTCGAGCGCCAACACCCCGGTGTCATCCGGTCCCCGATGCTGTACCCGGTCGAGCATCCGCTCGCACTTGTCGGTGTCGACCTCACCGAAGGCCGCGACGATCCCGCACATTGCTTTATCACCTACCTCGATATCCCATTGAATATCACAGGCTGGCCGGCCATCCAGCGAGGGGAACCGCTGTGGACGGGTGGTTGCCGCGGCGCGGGCTCGACTCGACCTGACCGAGGAGGACCGGACAAGGAGCGCTCTTTGGCCTGGCCAGCGTGGATGAGGTGAAGGCTGAGGCGCTCACGACCTCTGCGGTACGGGCGGAATGGTGCCCAGCTCCCGCACCGGTTGTTCGTCCTCGGTAGGAGCGCGATGCATCACCGCCGACGACACCAGCACCCTGTCCTTGATGACGGAGAGCTGGCGATCGAGTTCGGCGGGGCTCAAAAAACCACCGCAGGGTGGCGGCAACCTCCCCGCCCAGCGCACGCGCGACCATCGGATAGCTGCCTGCCGTACGCAGGCCGATCCACGACGTCCGGGCCCTCGGCGACGCCGACCCAGCTGTTGCCTCTGACCTGGCCACCTTCGAGCTTCACCCGATGCCCGGCGCGATCGCCCGACCGTAATCCCGGTCAGTAGCCTTCCCGGGAGGCGCGACGTCACGAAGGGTAGCTCAAGCATGGACGTCTTCCAGGTCCACCAACAGCTGCTCGCGGACTACGAGGCGTTCACAGCAGGTTTCACCAAAATCCACGATCCTCGAATCCAGGAGCACGTCGACCAGCGCGTGGCCAACGGGGACCAGTGGCCGGACGCCTATCTGTCGCTCAACCCGAACTTTGCCTCGGGTGGCTCAATCGGCGAACTGGTCAAGCAGGGGATCCTGCACCCGGAGTGCGAACGGATCTTCCGCGTCGGTAAGGGGAAGGAGCCCGACGGCACGCCAGGCCAGGTCATCGATCTGCACCAGCACCAGCGGGAGGCAGTCGAGATCGCCAGGGGCGGGGCGAGCTACGTGCTCACTACGGGAACCGGGTCAGGGAAAAGCCTGAGCTACATGGTGCCCATTGTGGACAGCGTGCTGCGGCAACGCGCCACAGGCAGCTACGAACCCGGGGTGAAGGCGATCATCGTCTATCCGATGAACGCGCTGGCCAACAGCCAGCAGCATGAGCTCACGAGGTTCCTCAAGAACGGCTATCCCATCAGCGACGAGCCCGTCACCTTCCGGCGCTACACGGGGCAGGACCGGGAGGCCGATCGAGCCGAGGTTCTCAACAACCCCCCGGACATCCTGCTCACCAACTACGTGATGTTGGAACTCCTCCTGACCAGACCCGACGAGCGGGACCATCTCATCACCGCCGCGCAGGACCTGCGGTTTCTCGTACTTGACGAGCTGCACACCTACCGAGGTCGGCAGGGCGCGGACGTGGCGATGCTGGTCCGCCGGCTACGTGATGCCTGCGCAGCCGACCACATGCAGTGCGTGGGCACCTCGGCCACGATGACCAGTGAGGGCAGCGAGGCTGAGCAGCGTCGCGACGTGGCCAAGGTGGCCACTCGACTATTCGGGACACCCGTGGCGGTGCCGAATGTCATCGGGGAGACCTTGCAGCGGGCCACCAAGGGCGAACCCGACGACATCGCGGCGATCACGTCGCGCATCCGTTCCGGCAAGGCGAGTCGCGGCTACGAGGAGCTAGCGGCCGACCCGCTGACTTCGTGGGTCGAGTCGCAGTTCGGAATCGTCCGCCGACCGGAAGACGGACGCTTGGTGCGGCCACTGCGCCCATCCACCCTCCCGGAGGCCGCCCACCGACTCGCGGAGCTCACCGGTGAGACGGCAGACGCGTGCGCTAAGGCGATCCAGACAACGCTGCGAGCCGGGGCGGACATGCTCGATCCGCGGACCCGACGTCCGGTATTCGCATTCCGGCTCCACCAGTTCCTGTCTAAAGGAGACAACGTCTATCTGAGCCTCCAGCCAGAAGCGGATCGGTACATCACTAGTCGATACCAGACTGTCGTCCCCGGCACTCAACTTCAGAACACGAACAAGATTCTGCTGCCCGCCACGTTCTGCCGGCAATGCGGACAGGATTACCTGGCCGTCAGGCGCATCGACGAGGACGGGACCCGCCGCTACACGTCACGTCGGGACGCCGACGCTAGCGGTGGAGACTCGGTGAATGGCTACCTGTTCATCAGTTCCGAGATGCCGTGGCCGGGATCACTTGATGTCGCGATCAGTGAGCAACGGATTCCCGACTCTTGGCTGGTCACCGGCCGCCACGGAGACGTCACCGTGGGGAGCCGCTGGCTCAAGAGGCTGCCCGAGGTGGTCCGCGTCGGTTCTGACGGGGTGGAGGTTGACGATCCAGGGGGCACATTAGCTGCCTACGTTCCCACTCCATTCAGCTTCTGCCTGCGCTGCCGGGTGTCCTACGAGCAGCGCGGAAGCGACTTCGCCAAGCTGGCCTCGCTGGCCGCTGAGGGGCGAAGCTCAGCGACATCCGTGATCAGCGCGAGTGTGGTCCGTAGCCTACGCGAGCAGCCCGATCTACCGGTCGAAGCACGGAAGTTGCTCGCGTTCGCGGACAACCGCCAGGACGCGAGCCTGCAAGCGGGGCATTTCAATGACTTCATCCAGGTCACTCAGCTCCGCGGTGCCCTGTACCGCGCTCTTGCGGCCAAGCCCGAGGGGCTGAGCCATGAGGTGATCGAGCATCGGGTGACGGACGCGCTGGGCATAGCACTGCCTGACTTCGCGCAGAACCCAGAAGCCAGGTTCAGCGTGGAGCGTAAGGCTTGGCAGGCCCTGCGGGCAGTGGTGGGATATCGCCTCTACCTGGATCTGGAGCGGGGTTGGCGGATCACCATGCCCAACCTCGAACAGACCGGCCTACTCCGGATCGACTACCTCGACCTGCCCGATATCGCGGCCGACCGGTCACTGTGGCAAGACCGCCATTTCGCGCTCCGGGACGATGCACCCGATCATCGCGAGGAACTCATGCGGCTGCTGCTGCATGAGATGCGCCGCGCGATGGCCATCGACGTCGGCTGTTTCACCGATGTCGGTTTCGAGCAGCTGCAGAAGCTAAGCGACCAGCACCTGCGGGAACCGTGGGCGTTGTCGGAACGCGAGCAGCGACCACAGGCCGG
>JBBPZY010000364.1:0-3022 GCA_038276315.1 Mycobacteriales bacterium | reverse complement strand
TGCGCACCGCCGCACGCAACTACCAACGCGCACTCGACCAACTCACCCAGGAGGCCGGATTCGCCGCATGACACCAAACTTGACTCGATCAAACCGACTTCGTCGGCCCTAGCAACCTACGTCCCGTCCGAGACTGCGCTCGGAAGGGATGGCCCCTGACGGGGCAGTTCTGGTTACGGGCGCGCTTAACCAGCCTGCCGTCGCTGGCCAGGTAGGCGCACAGCCCTCACCTCACCCGCGCATTGTTGCGTTTACGCAGGTAGACGGCGCGGGCCGATCAGGTCCAACGGTCGCCTCTCCGATGGGTCGCCCTATGGTCTCCGCTGGAGACGAGGTCTCTGCGCCCCTTTTGACTGGATGTGCGACAGCCGGCGATGTTTGGTTGTACCGGCAAGCCGGCTGTTCTCCCTCAGCTACGGAGGGGTTCAGCTCCGAGAGTGGCACACGGGCACGACATCGACAACTTTTTGTCGATCGGAACATCCCAAGCGCCTAGGGCCAGGTGGCGCAGCCACGCGGTCAGCGACGTCGCCAGGGCGGCGAGTTGGAGCCAGGCGGCGTTGCGGTCGTAGTCGACCGACGGCAGGTTGCGGGCGCCGCAGGCCTTGAGTTGTTTGACCCGGTCCTCGACGTGGGCCTGGGTGCGGTGGCGGGCGTCGAGCCACTGGGTTTGCCCTCCGGGGGTGTTGGTGGCGAACGCGCAGTACTCACACTCGGCGTCCTCGCCGAGCTTGGCTTGCTTACCGGGGGGTCGGGGGACACGGCGGGCGATGACCCGCAGGTCGCTGGGCCAGGTGGCGAGACGGTCCCCGCCGGGCTCGGCGCGCAGGATCCCGGTCAGGTCGGCCACCTGCGCGTCGGGGTCGCAGACACCGTCGGCGTCGAGCGCCTGGCCCCAGTCGCGTTGGCGCAGTTCGCTGATCGCGCCCAGGGTCCGCTCGTCCACCGGCCAGCCGATCGTGTACTCCACCCGCCGGCCCCGCTTGCCGTGCACCGCAGCGGTGTTCAGACCGGTCAGATAGTCGATGATCTCATGCGAGGCACCCGCGCCGTCGATGCTGACCAGCACGTCGGTGCGCCAGGCGGCGGGGATCTGATCGACCGCGGCGTCGCAGACCGCGACGTGGTCGCAGGCGGTGAACGACCCGGCGTTGCCCGGGCGCAGCATCACTGCGAGGCCATCACCGAGGTTGGAGCACCACGCGGTCAAGGGGTGAAACCCGAAGCCCTAACCGTTGACTGAACTACGGAGGTATCCCCGCAGGTCGCGGGCGTGCTGGGCGCATGGTTGTGGTTAGGGTCCCCGGCCATGGCTGATTCGGCGGTGGAGCGGCGTGACTTGGTCACGCTCGTGGTGAATGGTGTTGGTGCGGTTGTGGAGACCGATGTGCTTTGGGAGCCCTACCGGTTGGTCGATCCGGGTGGTGGGGCGGTCGCCTCGGTGACGGAGTTTCTTCACGAGCTGCAGGCCTCGGGGCGTAGTGCGGCGACTCAGCGTTCGTATGCGCCGGACCTGTTGCGTTGGTTCCGGTTCCTGTGGGCGGTCGATGTGCCGTGGGTGCAGGCGACCCGGTGTGAGGCTCGCGATTTCTGCCGGTGGCTTGGGTTTGTCGACAAGCCCCGCCGCGGTGCGGGATCGCGGCAGGCTGCTGGGGCAGCGAATGCGGTGACGGGCAAGCGGTCGCCGGGCAGCAAGTACGCGTCCTCGACACTGGCTCACAGTGAGACGGTGTTGCGCAGCTTTTATGACTTTCACCTGGAGGCCGGGTCCGGCCCGATCGTGAACCCGTTTCCGCTGGTCAGAGAGCGGGTCGGGGCGCGTGCTCATGCTCATCACAATCCGATGGAGCCGTTTGCTACGGAACGCTCGGGCCGGTATCGCCCGCGGCTGGCCCGGCGGGTGCCTCGTCGGATCCCTGATGAGCGGTTCAACCAGGTCTTCGCCCAGTTGCGTTCGGACCGAGACCGGGCGCTGGTCGCGTTTTGGGTCTCGACCGGGGCTCGGGCCGCGGAGCTGCTGGGGGCGCGTGGCGGGGACGTCGATCCGGGCCAGCAGTTGATCACAGTGATCAGGAAGGGCTCGCGGGCGGTGCAGCAGCTACCGGCCAGCGCGGACGCCTTCATCTGGTTACGGCTCTACCAGGTCTCCCTCGGCGCCGCGGTCCCTGCCGGGGTGGATGACCCGTTGTGGTGGACGAACCGGAAACCGTTGCGGCCGTTGAACGGGTCTGTTGCGTAGGCGGGAAGCAGACGGAATTTTCCGCTGTGCTGCGTCGATCAGATGGCGTGGGCGAGTTCGGTGAAGATCGCGGTGAGCCGATGCTGTCGGTCGATGTCCACGCCGAGTTCGTAGTGGCCGCGGCGGAGGTTCTGCACGAACGCGTGTCCGGTACTGATCACTCGTGCCGAGCGGAGCCGTTTCAGGCCGCGCATCGGCCGGAGTCGAGCCTTCAGCCGCCCATGATCGGCTTCGACGGTGTTATTCGCGTACTGCTCGGTGATGTGGCACGCAGCGGGGAACAGCTCCTCGATCACCCGCGGGTAGGCCGCTGCCCGGTCGGTGATCACCTCGGTCGGACACCGGCCGTGCTCAAGGACGCGGATGAAGAACCGGCGGGTGGCCGCCAGATCCCGCTTCGGGGACACCAGCACGTCGATGACCTGGCCGTACTGGTCGATCGCCCGATACAGATACACCCACCGCCCGGCGACCTTCACATACGTCTCATCCACAAACCACCGATCTCCGAGGACGTGCCGGCACGGACGTGCCGCATCGATCAGCAGCGGGGTGAATCGCTGCACCCACCGATAGATCGTCACGTGATCAACGGTGACGCCGCGTTCAGTCAGCAACTCCTCGACATCCCTATAGGACAGCCCGTAGCGGAGGTACCAGCGGAGTGTCCATTCAGGGGTCCCGTTGAGCGGGGCCGTCGTCAGTGAATTGATCTTGGTGGACTGTTGATGATCGGTGACGGCGTGTCGGGCTCGTTGTTGGGTCTTGATCGTCGATCATCTG
>JBBPZY010000363.1:0-7052 GCA_038276315.1 Mycobacteriales bacterium | reverse complement strand
CGGTGGGGGTCGTTGGCGGGAGCGAAACCGGCGGCGGGCGCGGCTCGGCCGATCTGTTGGGCCAGAGCGACCGCGCCGCCGAAACTGAACCGCAGGTCGGCGTCGGGTGGGCGGCCTTGAACTGCGGTCTCAACGTGGCGAACACCGCCTTGAGGGACACCCCAGCCAGCACGGTGCGGTACCTGCGCCCGGGCGCCCGGGCTGCGCCGTAGCCGACGAGCGCCAGCCCGATTGCTAGGGCTACCGTCACCCACCGCTTCCTGCACGTTCCCCCGGAGTCTCGACCATGACCTGGGTCGACTTCACGACAGCCACCGCGAGCGGTCGCCGCGCGGGCCTGTTGGCAGATCGTGAGATATGATTTCTTTCGTTGTTCGCCGGAGTGAACCAGATTGCGGGGGCCGAATGCGCGTTGGAGCCGGTCGCGGGATCGACTATCCGGCCCGCTCGATCAGAAGGGTTGGAGGCTCACTGTGGTGACCGTGCGGTACTTCGCAGCGGCACGCGCCGCCGCCGGGCTGCCCAGCGAACGTGTCGACATCGGCGATGACGCTACCGTGGCCGACGCACTGGACGCGATCACCGCTCGGCATGGAATAGGGCTGTACAAGGTCTTGGGCGCCTGCAGCTTTCTGGTCGATTCCGTCGCGGTACGCGATCGCGCTATGCCGTTGCGACCCGGTGCCGAGCTGGATGTACTGCCGCCGTTCGCCGGAGGCTGACCGTCCACGACCGGACTCCGCGACGTCGTGGGCACGCCTTCACGGACTGTTGACCCATTCCTCCGCGCCGTCGGACAGCTCTTGCCGCTTCCAGATCGGCAGCTGCAGCTTCACCTCATCGACGAGTGCCGCACATGCTGCGAAAGCCTCCGCGCGGTGAGCCGCCGACACGGCGCAGACGATTGCTGAGTCGCCGATGGCCAGCGAACCGATGCGGTGGCTGACAGCCAGTGCGTACACCTGCGAGTGCGTCGTCGCGACCTGCGCCGCCACCCGCGCAATCACGTCAGCGGCATCGGGATGGCTGGAGTACTCCAACGCGCGTACCCCCCGGCCGCCGTCGTGGTCGCGGACCAAGCCGGAAAAGCTCACCACTGCGCCAGCACTCGAGCGGGAGACCAAGCGGGCGTGTTCCTCGACGGCGAGTGGTTCCTCGGTGACAACAGCGCGAAGCACGACGGCCGAGGCTGTGGGCACGGCCGCCCCTGTCCCGTGCCCAGGTCCGTCTTCGCGCCCGTGCCCGGATCCGGCGACTGACGGCTCCTCGGTTCCACTGCCGACGTGGTCTGCGCCGTGCAGCTGCTCGATGGCGTGATCGAGCACCCGGTCGAGGACCGCTAAACCGTCGCGCACCCCACCGGTGGAGCCCGGCAGGTTGACCACCAGGGTGCGCCCGGCCACTCCGGCCAGCCCGCGGGAGAGCACCGCCGTAGGCACCTTGGGCAGCCCGGCCGAGCGGATGGCGTCGGCCAATCCAGGCAGCCGCCGGTCCAGCAGCGGCTCGGTGGCCTCCGGGGTGCGGTCGGTCGGGCTGATGCCGGTGCCGCCGGTGGTCAGCACGACGTCGACCGCGTTCGCCACTGCTGCCGCCACCGCGTCGCGCACCGGCGAACCATCAGGCACTACCACGGGATCCGAAGTCTGGTAACCACGCTCACACAGCCAGTCGACGATGACTGGCCCGGTGCGGTCGGCGTATACCCCCGCGGCCGCGCGGTTGGATGCCACCACCACCACGGCCCGACGGGTCGTTGGTGTCACCGATCCTCCTGAACTCATTTGACGGCCCAGCGTCGGTATCAATTCGACGTCGGCCGCTTCCACAGGCCCGTCTTGCCACCCGCCTTGCGCTCCACTCGCACCGCGTCGAGTACGGCGGCGGGGTCGACTGCCTTCACCATGTCGTGTAATGCAAGCCCGGCAACCGCGACTGCGGTGAGTGCCTCCATCTCCACGCCGGTCCGGTCGGTGGTGCGCACGGTGGCGGTGATCTGAACCTCGCAACCGGTGGTGCGCAGGTCCACAGTTACCCCGGTCAGCGCCAATGGATGGCACAGCGGGATCAGCTCAGGCGTTCGCTTGGCCGCCATGATGCCGGCGATGCGCGCAGTGGCGAGTGCGTCGCCCTTGGGTAATTGCTCGGCGCGCAGCAACCGCACTACCTCCTCGGTGGTGCGAAACACGCCGGAGGCGACTGCCTCCCGGGCGGAGGTCTGCTTGTCAGAGACGTCGACCATCCTCGCCGCGCCACGGTCGTCCACATGGGTCAGTCGATTCTCGGGGCTCACCCACGCGATCCTACGGCCGCTGCACCGTCGGCGACTGGCCTCCGCCGAACCCGATGAGGAGCATCCAATTCCGGAGGGGCTGGCACAGATGCGTGCCAGCCCCTCCGGAATGTGTCGGTCAGATCAGTGCGTGACCGGCAGGTGTGTCTCGACAGGCTGTGGCGCCGGGGCCTCTTCCTTCGGGGCCTCCTTGTTCTCGTGGCGCTGTTCACAGCTGGCAGAAGAGATCACGATCGTCTCCAGGGCATCACCATCACCCCTGCCGCCGCCGAGAAGACTCGGGTTGCTCGTCTTGAGCGCGCCGAGCAGATCTGTGACCGTGACAGGCCCTGCCGGCGTGGCCGACTTGGCGTGCGCTGCCTGCAGCTGGTCCATGGTCGGAACAGCCATCTTGCTGGACGCGAGGCTCTTGAAAAGGTCGAGGTCCTTCTGCGAGAGCGCCGCCCTGTGCCGGTCACCGGGCAGCAGCCTTACCACTGCGGCGTCGACCGTGAGCCGGTCATGGTCCCGACGCTGCCGGTTGAACTCGACACTCACCACCGGCGACAGGTCCAGTTCCTGGCCTGCATATGGCGACGACGTTCCCTCACTGTCACCGTCGGTGCCGATGATCGAGGATTCACCGTGCCCGTTGTCGCACTTCGCCTCCAGGACCCTCAGGCGCAGGCCGAGGATGTTGACCTTGACCGCCGTCGCCTTGGACCTGAAGTGCTCGGCCTCGACCTTGAGCAGCGCGACAGAGATGCCTTCTCTTGAGTGCTCCTCCCCCGGCAACTCCAGCAGAGCCCTACTCTCGTCGGGTGGAGCCTCAACCCTCGGAGTCGGCGAGATGGGCAGCAGACCTTCCGCGGCGAGCCCGAATGCCGAGGCGTTGGTGTCTTCGCCAGCGGAGCCGGGCAGGGTCCCCAGCAGCAGGGCCGCGACGGCGGTGGCAGCACCGACGCTGGCAGCACTGACGCCGGCGAGCTTCCTACTGTTCACATGCTGTCCTTTCGTTCGTTCAGTTCTCGTCGATGAGCACGAGCGTCCCAAGGGGAACTTGGATCAACTGGTGGAGCGCGTCAGACGGAACCCGGATGCAGCCATCGCTAGACCGGGTACCGAAGACATTGGCCGTGGGCCAAGTGTGGATCGCGACGGTTCCCGGACCGCCGCCGAAGCTGTCGAGAGTGGTGCTGTGAGTACCCAACGGCAAGATCACCGGCGAGTACCTCTGCGCGGAGTCGCTGAACGAACCGAGCAGGAACGTGCGCCCGGGTGGGGTGGGATGGACTTCCTTGCCGGTGCCCACCGTCCAATCACCCAGGCGCTGGCCCCCCTTGAACAGCTCCATATTGAGGGAACGAAGGTGCACCCTGATGAGATACGGGGTAACCGCCCGATCGAGTGCAGTATCGGTGACCCAGCCCGCAGAACTGTTGGGTCGCGAGGGCAGCAGCACCTCTACCCATCCGGGTTGCTGGGTGATCGCCGGCAGCCAGGTGTCGCCGATCTGCTGGGGATCCAGCCTGGCGATCGGGGCGCCGCCGGGCGCGTTGTACACCACTATCTCGCGCCGTGGGTGCACCACGGTGCCGTCGGTGGCCACCACCGGGCCAGGATCGAGCGGCGCCCCTTTGATGGCGGTGTATGTGGTGCTCTGCGGCAACTTTGTGGGATCTACCGGCAGCATCGCCGGCGGGATCGCAGTGATCGGAGCAGCCACGACGGGTGGCGGCGGTGGCGCGGCCTTGGTCGCCTGGCTGGCCCCGAAGGGAGCCGCCATGGCGACCGCGATGATCACCACCACGATCAGCAAAACCCCGCCGATCGCGCAGGCGATCAGGTATGGACGGTTGAGTAGCCGGAAGGATCCGGGAGGACGTTGAGCCATGACCTCTTGTGGTGTCGGACGAGCAGAATTAGGGGACTCGCCCTCCCCGATCGGGCGATCCCGCTCGACCCAACGACGCTGTTGCGTCCACTGGGGCTGCGCGGTGACGGCACCCTAACGGACCCGAAGCACCCGCCCGACGGGACCCCGCTACTCGGTATCGCTCTGGTTGATCACAGTATGCGGGTGCTCGTAGCTGACCTGGTCCGGCGGCAGCGGGAAGGTCACCTCACCGAACGGTGACAGCGCGCCCTGCAGCGGGGAGGCGAGTTCGGTGACCGGATGGTCTTCCTCCGACCAGCTCGGCCAGGTCGGGTCGATGCGGTCGGTTCGCTTGGCCACAGCTTCTCCTCTTTCGGTCGTCCCATTGGCGTGTCAGCAACCCGCCAGTCGGCATGCACACCGCTCATTGTGCCCGATGCCGGTATGATCAATTCCAGGCTGACCGGCAGGGTGTCACTCGACGCGCCACGAGCGCTCTCGCTACGCTGGACCAGATGCCCAGCACCGCGCTTGCTGACTGGCTACGCTCCCGGGACGACGACACGCTGGTCGAGTTGCTGCGCGCCCGCCCGGACCTCGCCGTGCCCCCACCAGCCGATTCGATGGTGTTGGCTACCCGAGCGGCAATCCCGGCATCGGTCGCGCGGGCCTGCGAGGACCTCGATCGATTCACCGTGGCGGTGCTCTCAGCGCTGCTGGTCACTGGTGCGGACACCGCACCAGTGACCAGCCGGGTGGTCGGGCAGCTGCTCGGTCCAGGGGTTGCCGCGGAGCGCATTGGTCAGGGACTGGACGCGCTGCGGTGCCGGGCATTGGTCTGGGGCGATGATTCGGCGCTGGTGGTGGCGCCGGCAACCCGCCAGGTCATCGGACCGCATCCAGGTGGCCTGGGTCGCCCCGGCCCGGACCTGGTCGGTGTCGACCTCAACGCTGTTCTCGCCGATCTTGCCGAGGACGAGCTGGGAGTGCTGCGGGCGCTGGCCGCCGGATCACCGGTCGGTACCAGCCGCGACGCCGTCGAGGTGCTTCCGCTGGATCGAGCCCGCACGCCGGTACAACGCCTGCTAGCCCGCGGGCTGCTACGGCGGATCGACGCCGGCACCGTCGAGTTACCCGCACAGGTGGGTTTGGCGTTGCGCGCAGACCATCTACTGGGTCCCCTTGAGCTGGACGAGCCGGCGCTGCCCACTCGACAGCATGACCCGTCCGTGGTCGACTCGACGGCCGCCGGAGCGGTGCTCGAGCTGCTGCGCCACATCGAGAAGCTGCTCGCCGAATGGTCCGCGGATCCTCCTCCGATGTTGCGCGCGGGTGGCCTGGGTGTGCGGGACCTGCGACGAACGGCCCGTCTGCTGGACATCGACGAGGCCAGCGTGGCGCTGCTTGCCGAGGTGGCTATCGCTGCTGGACTGATCACCTGGACCGACGAGGGAACCGCCGCGCCGCTGTGGTTGCCCACCGCCGCCGCCGATTCCTGGCTTGCCGCACCACCGCAGCGGCGCTGGGCCATGCTGGTGCCCGGGTGGCTCGAGCTACCGCGGCTGCCCGGATTGGTCCGAACCCGCGATGACAAAGATCGGCCACTGGCCGCCCTGTCCGATGAGCTGCACCAGCCACGTGCCCCCGCTCAGCGGCGCCGAATCCTTGAGGCGATCGCCGAGCTGCCCGCCGGCTGCGGTATCCAGCGACCTGAGGACCTCGTTGCGTTGCTGGCTTGGCGGGCACCCCGACGGGACGGCCGGCGCCGCGAGGAGGTGGTCGCCTGGACCATCCAGGAGGCCACCACTTTAGGTGTGCTCGCGCTGGGGGCGATGTCCCGCGCCGGCTGTGCGTTGCTCCGCGACGGTGCCGCGGCCGCATCGGCCGTTCTCCATACCGCGCTGCCTGAGCCGGTGACCCACGTCATGGTGCAGGCCGACCGGACCGTGGTGGCGCCGGGACCGCTGGAGCCCGAACTGGCCAGGGAGATCGGGCTGGTCGCTGACGTGGAATCGGCCGGTGGCGCCACCGTTTACCGGGTCACCGAGGGTACGGTGCGCCGCGCCTTGGACGCCGGCCGCAGCGCCGCCGACCTACACGAGCTGTTCCGAAGCCGGTCGGTGACGCCGGTGCCGCAGTCGGTGAGCTATCTCATCGACGATGTGGCCCGGCGACACGGGCGGCTGCGCGGTGGCGCCGCCTCCGCATTCCTGCGCTGCGACGATGCGGCACTGCTCACTGAGCTACTGGCGCACCCGGTCGCCGCGCGCTGCGGGCTGCGCCGGCTTGCGCCTACCGTGCTGGTCAGCCCGTTGACGCTGGCGGCACTGCTCGACGAAGTACGCGGCGCCGGCTTTATCCCGGTCGCTGAGGGACCCGATGGTCAAGTGGTCGACCTGCGCTCCGGAGCTCGCCGGACCAGGGCCCGAACCCAGCCGACCCGGCGGGCCATCTTGCCACCTACCCCCTCGGCGGAGCAGCTTGCCGCCATGGTGGCAGCGGTACGGACCGGGGATGCCGCAGCCAGCGCTCCCCGCGGGCTGCGAAACGGTGCGGTGCCCACCGGTGCCACAGTGGAGGTGCTGCAGGATGCCGCGCACGCCGGCAGTAACGTCTGCATCAGCTACGTCGACTCACACGGCGTGGCCCGCCGGCGCATCGTGCGGCCGGTCAGCGTCGGTGGCGGCGTCCTGGAAGGCTTCGACCGCTGCGCCGATGAGCTGCGGCGCTTCCCGCTGCACCGCATCACCTCAGCGGCGGTTATGCAGGAATGATCTCGCTGACCTCCTGGCGTCAGGTTCCTGATCGTGGTTTGTGTGCCAACGGCGGCCCGGTTTTTGTCCGGATGCCCCCAAAACCCGAACACGTGAAAGGAGGTCCCCGAAACAAGGGGCCCCGGCCCCACGG
>JBBPZY010000362.1:0-12089 GCA_038276315.1 Mycobacteriales bacterium | reverse complement strand
CAACTCCAAGCGAAAAGTTGCCGGCTGTGGCAACTCCGCACAGCGCGATAGTCCTCCCCTGAACGTCACGGACAGTAACGCCCGGATCCATGGTGCCGGGGGGAAACGGCTGATCTGGCACCGAGTGTCGCTCCCGAACTGATCCGCTCACCGATGAGGTACCCGCGCGATGCCGTGGATTTCCCAATCCGCCCATGCGAGCTTGAAACGACCGTGCCTAGGCAGCACCGGCGAGCGTAATGGCCCACCCCGACACCGCATCGAAGCCCGGCCGGGCGCCGCGTGCCCCGGCAGTGCCCCAGTTACCAGGCGGTGCGCCGCGGGTTAAATGAGCCGCGCGGTTTAGCAGTCCAGGATATTGCAGGGAGTACCGCTGCCCAGTTCGTGCTGTCCCACAAATCAAGCATGCTGTTCAATTGTCCCCTACTGCGCCACTACCTGGACTGACCGGCAGTGGGCTGTTCAAGGACTATCAACCACGGTCGCGCCAGTTTCCAACGACCACCACCCCAGGGCTCGTAGTCCCGGTTCGAGTCCCCGGCGGGCTACTGGCAAGAACTCCGCCGGGGTGAGGCGGCCGGCGCCCTCGCGCAGAACGCCGAGTAGCGGTAGTCCGGTGACGGCAGGCAGATCGATGAGGTTGCATCGGGCAGCAAGTTCGGGCTCGGCAGGCCAGGCACCGATCACAATTCCGGCACAGTTCAAGCGGCGGGTGCGCAGCGCTTCGACGGTGAGTGCGGTGTGGTTGAGGGTGCCCAGACCAGCGCTGGCCACCACGAGCACCGAAGCCGACAAGGCAGCGGCGACGTCGGCGAGTGTTCCCCCGCTGCCGTCCAGCTGCACCAGCAACCCGCCGGTACCCTCGACCAGCACCAGATCATGCTCGGCCGCCAGCTCCCGAGCCGCCGACGCCGCAGCGGCGGTTGTCACGGGGATCAGGCCAGCAAGACGGGCGGCGCGCGCGGGTGCAAGCGGGTCGGGGAAGCGGGCCAGCTCCCGGCACGTGACCGAAGGACCTGCGAGACGTCGCACCTCGTCGACGTCCCCCAGCTGTGCCACGTCAAGGCCGGTTTGGGCCGGTTTGAGCACCGCCACTCGACGGCCGGCCGCGACGGCGAGCGCAGCGATCGCCGATGTCACCGTAGTCTTGCCTACCCCGGTGTCTGTCCCGGTCACCACCAGCACGGTCATCTGATCGCGCCAGCCAGTACCGCGACAAGCACCTGGGTCACCTGAGCCAGGTCCAGATCGGTCAGCGCGGCATGTGCCGTCAGCCGCAGCCTGCTTGTCCCAGCAGGCACCGACGGTGGCCGTAGGCACCCCACCCGCACACCGTGGCGCAGGCACTCAGCGGCCGCATCGACCGCGCATTGCGGCTCGCCGAGAATGATCGACACCATCGCGGACATCGGTGGGGGCGCGCCCGCTGCGGTGGCAATGGCTGCGGCGGCGTCGAGCACCCGGCGGGGCAGTGCTGGCTCGCCGCGCAGGACCTGCAGCGCCGCCAGTGCCGCGCCGGCAGTTGGCGGCGCCAAGCCGGTGTCGAAGATGAAGCTGCGCGCCGTGTTGACGAGGTGGTCGACCACCGCGCCAGAGGCCAACACCGCCCCGCCCTGGCTGCCCAGCGATTTCGACAGGGTGACCGTGGCCACTACATCGGGCTCTCCGGCCAGACCATGTTCGGCGAGCAGCCCGCGCCCGCCGGGCCCACGTACCCCGAGCCCGTGCGCCTCATCGGCGAGCAGGACCGCGCCATGCTCGCGGCACACCGCGTGCAACTCTGCCAGCGGCGCGAGATCACCGGTCACGCTTCCCACTGAATTGGTGACGACCAGTGCCCGTTGCTCAGTCCGGTTAGCCAGCGCGGCGGCCACCGCGGAGACATCGGCGTGCGGGGTGACCACCACACGAGCCCGCGACAGCCGGCACGCATCCACCAGCGATGCGTGGCTTGCGGCGTCGGACACGACGAGACTGTCCCGACCGGACAGTGCTGTCACCGCACCGAGATTCGCGGTGTAACCCGAGGAGAACACCAGGGCCGCCGGCGCACCGCAGAACGCGGCGAGCTCGTCCTCCAGCTGCGCGTGCAGTTCGGTGGAGCCGGTGATCAGTCGCGATCCAGTCGACCCAGTACCCCAGGTCTGCGCCGCATGCACTGCGCCTTGCACGACTCGGGAATCCCTGGCGAGACCCAGGTAGTCATTGGAGGCTAAGTCGATCACCGAGTCGCTCGCCGGCCGCGACCGCAACTCCCGCCGCAGCCCAGCGGTCCGACGCGCAGCCGCTTCATGATCCAGCCAGTCCAGAGCCCCCGTCACCTTCGATACACCGTCACGACCGGCGAGCGTACGTCGCGCCGGACGAGGACCGCTGAGCACGTCAACCCGCGCCGACCGCGGCGAGCACTCCACGGATGATCTGCGCAAGATCGTCGTCGCCGGTGATGTAAGGCGGCATGGTGTAGACGAGATCGCGGAATGGGCGCAGCCACACACCTTGCGCCACCGCGGCGGCGGTGGCGGCGGGGAGGTCGACGTCGTGGTCGAGCTGCACCACCCCGATCGCGCCCAGCACCCGGACGTCAGCGACTCCCGGCAGCTCCGCCGCCGGCGCTAACCCCGCCCGTAACCCCGCTTCCAACCGCCGCACTTCGGCCCGCCAGTCGTGCCCGAGGAGCAGCTCGATCGAAGCCGATGCCACCGCTGCCGCCAACGGGTTGGCCATGAACGTCGGCCCGTGAGCGAGCACCGGGACCTCGCCACCGGAGATACCTTCGGCCACCCGCGGGGTGCACAGCGCGGCCGCCAGGGTGAGGTAGCCGCCGGTCAGCGCCTTGCCCACGCACATCACGTCCGGGCTGACTCCGGCGTGGCCGGTGGCGAAAAGCTCTCCGGTGCGACCGAACCCGGTGGCTATCTCGTCGAAGATCAGCAGTACGTCGTGGGCCAAGGTGATCTCCCGCAGCACGTGCAGGTAGCGCGGGTCGTGAAAACGCATCCCGCCAGCGCCCTGCACAACCGGTTCAACGATCACCGCGGCCAGCTCGTCAGCGTGTTGCTCGACCGTGTCGGCCAGTAGCTGTACGTACGCCGGATCCAGCTCGACCGGCGGGCGCGGCACGAACAACTGCCGGGCCAGCACTCCTGACCACAGCGAGTGCATGCCAGCGTCGGGATCGCAGACGCTCATGGCGCCGAAGGTGTCACCGTGGTACCCGCCGCGCCAGGTGAGCAGCCGGTGCTTGTGCGGGCGCCCGAGCGAGCGCCAGTATTGGAGACACATCTTGATCGCGACCTCTACTGACACCGAGCCCGAGTCGGCGAAGAACACGTGCTGCAACGGCTCCGGCGTGATTTCCACCAGCCGGCGGGCCAGCTGGACCGCAGGCTCGTGGGTCAGGCCTCCAAACATCACGTGGCTCATCCGGCGGAGCTGGTCGCGTACCGCGGCGTCGAGCACCGGGTGGGCGTAGCCGTGGATGGCCGCCCACCACGACGACATCCCATCCACGAGGGCTGCGCCATCGGCTAGCTGCAGCCGAACCCCGGCCGCCGAGCGAACCACCAGCGGCGCGGCGCGCCCCGGCATCGGCCCGTACGGGTGCCACACGTGCGCCCGGTCGGCAGCGAGCAGGTCCTGCGCTGGGTCCACAATCCGCGACCTTACGATCAGCCGTGGCCGGATGGAAATATGCACACAGGGTAACAATGGTGACAGACAGTACCTGATGTAACACGGCCCGCCATGGTTGCGATGACAAGCTGTACAGGGTCCCTTAGGGGATCCGCCGGTGTGGTCCTTCGGGACCACCCGTAGGGGGCAGCAGGGCGCGTTCGACCGTCTAGGGATGGGTGTGGATTACACATTCTTCCCTGACACCTGGGGAGGGGACAGCCCAATGGCAGCACATTGGCGACCATGCACGTTTCGCGACCGAGCCGATCTCGTTCGCGTCTCATGATTTCACGACACCAGCCACAGCGAAGTCTCGCGGCGAGCACCGTTGCCGTGGGTGCTGAGTACACCGGTATTCACGAGTCTCCCACTTTACCGCAGCAACCGAGTCCGGATACGAAACCGATCCGGGTATTGCTGGTTATCGACATGAGTCTGTTGCGTGGAGCACTTGCCACCGTGCTGGCCAGCGAGGACGACATCGAGGTGGTGGCCGGAATGGCTGCGGGCGACCGCGTGGTGCCCACCGCGATCCGACACCAACCCGATATCGCTGTGTTGGACCTGGATCAGGGTGGATCAGACGTACTTGCCACCGCGCAGGCGCTGCACCAACGGCTACCCGGATGCCGGGTGATCGTGCTTGCCGCGGCACACCGGCCGGGCTTGGTCCGTCGGGCACTGGATGTGCCGGTGGCTGGTGCAGTCGACAAGGACGCCCAGCCGCGACGGCTGCTGGCCACAATCCGCCAAGTCGCCAAGGGAAAGCGCACGATTGACCCCGCCCTCGCGGTCGCCGCGATCGGTGTGGCGGGTAGCCCTCTGACCCCCCGCGAACTCACCGTGCTCGACCTCGCCTCGGGAGGGGCGTCGCCGACCGAGATCGCCCAACGGCTCTTCCTCAGCCGCGGGACGGTGTGCAACTACCTTTCGCGCGTGATGACGAAGCTGGAGGCACGCACCCGGATCGATGCGATTCGCATCGCCGCCGAGGCGGGCTGGATCTAACAGTTCTGGTGACGACGGGCCGGCCACTAAAGTGAGCTCCGGCCCGTCGTTTCCCTTACCACTGTGTCCCTGACCATCGAACCCTGACCCATGTCCCAAAGGCCGACCAGGTCGCGGTACAGCGGTGAATTCGCGAGCAGTTCCCCGTGGGTGCCCGCTAACATGTTGGCACCGTCCATCAGCACGATCCGCTGCGCCCGCAGCGCGGAGCTGATCCGGTGGGCGACGACGATGAGGGTGCCACCGCGGGCCGCCAGCACCCGCTCCACCCGCTCCTCCGCGACCGGGTCCAGATGGCAGGTCGCCTCGTCCAGAATCAGCACCGGCGCCGGGGTCAGGTGCGCCCTTGCCACGGCGATGAGTTGCCGCTCCCCGGCCGAGAGCGTTCCGGGATCGACCACAGCGTCATATCCGCCGAGGCGCGCTACCACGGAGCGCAGTCCCAGCGCGTCGACAACGGTGTCGAGCTCGGTGCCGGTGGCGGCGGGATGCAGGTAACGCAGGTTTTCGCCGACTGTCCCGGCGAAGACGTACGCCTCCTGGGGAATCAACACCCGGTGGCTGGCCAGGGTGTGCGAACTGAGATCGCCGACCGGCACCCCGCCCAGGCGAACCACGCCGCGGTCGGGGACGTGCGTCGCCGCGAGCAGCCCGGCCAGGGTGGACTTCCCCGCACCGCTGGGACCGACCATGGCCAGGTGCTGGCCCTGGGGGATCAGCAAGTTCACCTGGTCCACCACCGGCTCGGCGTGGCGGCCGTAGGAGAAAGTGACACCATCCAGTCTCAAGTCATGCCCCTGGGGTACGCGGCGCTGCGCCGTCTCCTGGGGTACCGGGCGCTCACCCGCCTCGACGAGCCGGTCCAGGGTGACCACCAGCTTCATGCCTCCCACGCCCAACCCATCGACCAGCGCCTTCAGCGCCGGCAGCAGTCCCTGGGTCAGGTAGACCAAAGCACCGGCGATAATGCCCAGCGTCGAGCCCGTCGCGAGCAGCCACGGCGCCGCGACCAGCAGTCCCACCACGGGCAGCCAGCCACCGACCGCCACCGACAGCGTGCGGACCGCCGTCATCCGGGCCAGCGTCCGTTCCGCATCCGCGTGCGCGTCAACCTGGCGTTGCACCTGCGCGCACGCCCGGTCCTCGGCACCGCAGGCGACCACGTCGCGCAGGCTGTGCGCCACAGTGCTGGCGGACTCGGCGACCGCTTCGTCGGTGAGCACGTAATCGCGCTGCCGGGTCATCATCGAGCGTAGGGAAACCAGGAAAACCGTCAGACCAACCAGCAGCGGCGGCAGCACCAGGAGCCCGACAACCCCGGTCAGCGTGGCCATCCCGATCACTGCGCTGACCGTGCTCACCACGAAGCCGGTGGTGAGAAGCAGTAAGCCGGCGAAATTGTCCCGCACCACCTCAACCTGATGGGTCAGCCGGGCCACCGCACCCGAATCCGGCCGGCCGCCCAAGACCGTAGATCTTTGAAGCGCGCCTCCCACCACGTTGTTCACCAGGTCATCGCGAAACGGCTCGACGATCTCAGCGAGAATCCGGTACACGTGGCGGGTGGCCAGTGCCCCGACGAGTACCGCCACAGCCAGCACACCGAGCCACGCCGCCCCGGTACCGGGCCGGCCGGCAAGAAATCCGTCATCCAACGCGTGCGCCACGCCGTAGCCGGACAACAGCAGTGGAAGCACCTCCAGCACCGACCACACCGCCAACCGCACCAGCGCCCCCGGGTACCGGCGTAGGGCGGCTAGCAGCACCCTGGGCACGGTGTTGGTTGCGCAGTTCAGCGGTGGCGGCATCGTCGTGGAGCTCACGCCGGTACCCCGAGTGGTTGCGCGGGCACGGCCTCAGCGCCGAACAAGGCACGGTAATCCGGGTCGCGCCACAGCTCGCTGTGGGGGCGCAGACCGCGCAGGTTGCCGCGGTCGAGCCAGGCGACCAGATCCGTCCGGGCAGCGGTGGCCGCTCGGTGCGCGATGATCAGTCTGGTTTGATTGCGGTAACCACCGGCGAGCACGGCGCCGACCTGCCGCTCCGTCACGGTATCGAGGCTGGATGTCGCGTCGTCGAGGATGAGCACGCGGTAGGAGTGCGCGAAGGCTCTGGCCAGGCCGAGCCGCTGCATCTCACCACCGGACAGTGGCGCCGCAGCCAGCTCAGTCCGGTATCCCTGCGGCAACCTCTCGATGAAGGTATCGGCGCGCGCGCTGGCAGCGGCCTGTCGGACTTTCCCCGCGGTGGGGTTGCCCGGTCCGAAGTTGATCACATCTTCGATCGTGTGACCCACCAGCGCCGGACGCTCGAAGGCAAAGCCCACCGCGCCGCGTAGCTCCGCTTGGGAAAGGTCAGGCAGCGGTACACCATCAAGCAGCACCTGCCCCCGCTCGGGATCAGCGAGGCGACCGGCCAGCGCGGCGAGCAGCGACTTGCCGCCCCCGGACCGGCCGACTACCGCCACGGTGGCACCAGCGGGGACGACGAGGTCGAGCCCGTCGATCACGGTGTCCCCGGCGGCCGACACCCGCACGCCGCGGAACTCCAGCCGGCCGCCCTTGCCGGAGCAGTCAGGCAGCCTCGCGTCGCCGTATCGGGCCACCGGCTCGGTGAGCACCTCGGCCGCACGCCGGCCACCAGCACGGGCTCGGGACAGCTTGTTGAGCAATCCCACCGCCGAGCCGATGCCGCCAGCCATCACCGCATACCGGCTGGCGGCGTAGAGCTCGCCGACACTCAGCCGGCCGGCGACGACCCCGAACCCGGCGACCCCCACCACGGACAGCTGTAGCAGCGGCCCGATCACGGCGGCCTGGCTGGTCATCCGCACCTGGTTGCGCCACATACCCATGCCATGCTCGCGCAGCCCAGGCAACGGTTGGAGAATCCGTCGTCGCTCGCGCTCGATGCTGCCGGCAGCGGCGATCGTGCGGGTCCCGGACAACGCATCGAGCAGCCGTGCCGCGATCAGTCCCTGGCTGTGCAGGTAACCCCTAATGGTCTCTGTGTTGTCTCGAACGAACACCCGTAGCAGCCCGGCCATAGCCAGCAGACCGGCCAACGCGGTGAGTCCCACCCAGGGATCGATCAACGTCAAGGCGATGACACTGCCGACTGGGGGTAGCAGACCGATGCCGACCATGACCGCGGTAATCCCGACCTGGCCCGCCTCGCTGGCGTTGCGGGTGACCCTGGTCACCAAATCTCCGGTTTCGAAGCGACGGATAGCCGCCGGGCCGATCGCGACGAGATGCCGGACCAACGTCATCCGCAGCCACGCCGTGCACCGGGCATTGCTCTGTCCGGTCGCGATGTCACTGATGACTTTCCCAGCCACCATGATGGCGATAAGCGTCGCGCAGGCCAGCAGGGCCCAGGTGATGTGGCCACCACCGGGCACCGCGTCCAGGGTGCGACCGAGTGCGGTAGGCAGCAGTATTTCCGCGCTCGCGACGAGCAGCGCGGCCAGCGCCAAGGACCAGATCCACCACCCACCGTGGCGACCCGTCGTGAGCAGCAACCGGTCAGCTTGTTTCCACGTTGAAGTGTGCGGACCCGCCGACGCTCCTGCCGGATCGCTGTTCACGCGACCTCCGCATCGTCGTGATGGTCTAGTAAGTCAATGGTTTTTTGACGGTTTTTGACGAATCATTAGGTGGTCCGGGGCAACGCCGGCCGCCCCGGACCACCTGTTAATGAAGCCTCAGCCGCACAGCAGCAGGCTGATGTCACTCCCGTGAGAGCGACCGTGGCCGCGGCCGTGGTCGTCGCAGCCGTTCAGCTCGACGGTCACCTCCATGGCCTGCAGGTCGAGAAGCACCATTGTTTTCACCTCCTTTCATATGTCGACGCGGATACCAAACCGTTTCTCCCCGTCAGCACCGCCGGCACGGGGGCATCGTGCGGCGGTAACTGCCGTGCTTCACAGAGAAACGGGAGACCGACGGGGTGCTCGTGCACAGCCGCACCCAGTGCGAGCAAGACACCTGCGGCGCCGCTCGCCAAATCCATCGACAGCCGGAGCAGCTGTTCACCAGGGAAGGCAAGATGGCCCTGGTAGTCGATGCGGTGCCAGCCAAGGCGCCGGATCTGAGCAGCTACCTCCTGGTTCCAGACCGCATGCCCAGGTGGGTATCCCCGGCTGAGATAGAGGACCATTCCGGCCCGGCCGCTGAACAGACCCGGCTGGATGTAGAACCGGGACAGTGCGGCGCGGCGAATAGCAGCCGCAGCGTTGACGAACTCGTCATCGACGCGGTGCGTGAGGTACTCGTCGAGCACCATGCCGATTCCCGCGCTACCCCGGTCGAGGTAGGGCATCGCCCGCCAGCCCTCGTTGACGCGCATCGATCCGTCGGCACGTACCAGGCAGCGGCGCAAATCCTGGCGCAGCGCGGTCGCGGACAGTTCGAGGAATCCGCGGTCACCGGTGTGTTCGTAGAGCCGCAGAAACATCAGCGCCGGTCCCGACGAGCCGTGCATCAGCCCGGCATAAGGGTGATCTCCGCCGCTGATCGTGCCGACGCTCTCGATGGTGCCCAGCCGGTCGGCGACGATATCGGCGGCACGCAGCGCGTGGTCGAACAGCGTGGGTTCGCCGGCCATGCCCGCGAAGTGGGCAAGGTTGAGCGCCACGCCGGCCAGACCACCGGACAGATCTGTGCCGAGTTGGTCGCTGTGCTCGGTGAGGCAGAACTCGATGAGGTCGAGGGCCGCTTGCCGGTATCCCAACTCCCCCAGCACGTATGCCACGCCGTGCAGCCCGTCGTAGAAACCTAACCGGGTTCCGCGGGGCGCCGCGGCGGCCCGCTCGAGTAGCCAGTGCTCCCCAGCGGGGTAGGGCGTCGCCCGGGTGACCGCGAGCGCGTAGAGCACGCCGGCGGCGCCGTGGGCGATGTTAAGGCCACCGGTGCTGAACTGCGCGATGTCGCCAGGAAACAGCCGATCGGTGCGTTTCGGAGTAGCACTGGCCAAGATTCCGGCGACGATCGAGTCCCGGGCGGCTGTCCAACCGCTTATCCCGTCAGGTAGCGACGGCAGCGCTCGGGCGCGCCGCCGGGGTGAATCGCCGTCGGCCTCGCTCGTTCCGGCGATCGTCTGTACCGCCTCCGCCAGGAAATCAGGTGGTACCGGGAAATGTTCGGCGATGACCTCGGCGAAGTCTTCCGGCTTGCCGGCGTCGAGCCGGATCATGGCGGTTATCGGAAGGAACAGAGCCAACCGCAGGCAGGCTAAGGAGTACCGGTCGATGTCGAATCCGGTCCGATCTCGCGGTGCGGCGAATGCTGGGCTGCCCAGGGTCGGACGGCGTGCCTCGTCGATTCTCGACGCGACCTCGTAGTCAATCAGCGTGGCTCGACCGTCGTCCCGGACTATAACATTGAACAGGTGCAGATCACCGTGAATCACCCCGCGGTCATGAATGGCCGTGATAATCTCTTCCACCTGGGCGCACATCCCTAACGCCCATTCGGTGTAAGCGGCGAACTCAGCTGGTCCGGCGGCGGGGTCGTTCATCGGCCAGCGCTGCGCGAACACCTTGTTCAGCGGCGTTCCCTCGATGAACTCCAGCGCCAGAAAATGATGCTCGCCCAGAGCGAAGTGATCGTGGACAGCAGGCACGCCCCCGACTCCGGCCAGGCGTTCGAGCATTTCCCGTTCGCGCCGCAGCCGCTCGACCGCGTCGGCGCCGTCGGCGGCGAGGCCGGCGTGGGGCCGGGCTTCCTTGAGGACCACCCGCGCTCCGGTGCGCTGGTCAGTCGCCTCGTAGAGGCCCCCGCCGTTGGAGAAGTGCAGGACCTGCTCGATGCGATACGGCAGCTCGGTGACAGTGGTGGCGTTGCGCGCTGCGAGTTGCGGAACAAGCAAGTCCGGCAGGGTCACCCACGGAGGCGTGCAGAACACCGCATCCCTGCGGTCCGGCACCAGCGCTCCGTTGGGATCCTCAATGGCCGGGACCCGGTCACCCCGTGCCGACAGGCAGTGTCGCAGCGCGAAACCCCCATAGCGCACATAGAGTGGACCTTCGTTCCAGCGCAGGTCGCTGAGAATGTAAGGGCCTGGTTCGCCCGTCAGTAGTTCGCCCAAGTCGTGCAGGATAGTGCCGAGCTCATCGATGTCAGCCGGATAGATCGTGACGAACTTGCCACTGGACCCCCGAGGCGCGTACTTCGCGTTCCGCAGGTGCACGGCGCTTCGTGCGGCCAGGAACTTGAACGTGATCTGGCGTGGAACACAGTAGGCCCACACGATCTCCAAAATTCGTTCCGCGTTATCGAGGCACGCCGACGCGTGGACCTTCCAGCCCTGCTGGGGCACCGCAGCGCCCACCGGGTTCATGACCACCCAATTCTCGAGGAACCGCCGTTCCCATCCATCGGGGACCGGACGTTTCACCGCATCGAAAGGGTCCACCCGGTTGGCCCCGGACATCGAATCGTAAAACAACGGATCCGCGATGCAGTACACCTCGTAACCGTTGTCCACTGAGTCCCCCTTGCCGACCGATCATCGCTATGCAGCAATAGTCGCGCCGACGTCATGGTGCGGCAAGTGCCGTTCGTCAGGCATTCCATGTGAAGGAATCATGGGTGTCGGCGGTGATTCACACGCCAGCTCCAAGCGCGATCGTCAGGTCAGGCAACCGGGGCCGAGCAGGGCCTTGAGATCGCCCATCAGCGCGCTGCTCGGTGTCACCCGCAGGCTGTCGTCGAGCTTCAGCAGGTGCTTGCGGCCGCCATTGACCAAACTCAGCCGTACTTCCTGGGGGCCGGGGTGGCGGGCCAACACGTCCTTGAGTTTCGCCACCCGCTCGGGCGAGCAGCGTGCGGCGAGCATGCTCACCGTCACCGGTTGCCCCGCACCGGGCTGCCCGCCGCCACCAGTCGAGCCACCGGGCTGGGCGAGATCGGGAACCACGAGGTCGTTGGCGATCAATGAGATTCGGTCGTCTCGTTTGGTTACCCGCGCCTTGACCAGCACGACGTGGTCCTCTGCGACGTTCACCCCGACGACCGAGTAGGTCTTGGGAAAGAAGAGCACCTCGATCCCGGCAGCGAGATCCTCTAGCTGGGCAGCCGCCCACGGCTCGCCGTTGCGATTGACCCGTCGCGTCACACTGGCGAGGATCCCGCCGACGATCACCTGTGCACCGTCGCTGACCGTGCCATCGAGGATCGAGGCGATCGGGGTGTCCGCCTGGCGAGCCAGGGCGTGCTCCACGCCCTGCAACGGGTGCCCAGATACGTAAAGACCGAGCATTTCCCGCTCTAGGTG
Source organism: Mycobacteriales bacterium (assembly GCA_038276315.1). Taxonomy (GTDB): domain Bacteria; phylum Actinomycetota; class Actinomycetes; order Mycobacteriales; family Pseudonocardiaceae. The sequence continues at coordinate 125 of JBBPZY010000362.1, read as the reverse complement.
GCTGGTGTGAAGCGGCTTACGCGGGAGCGCTCTGTGTTGGGCGGAGGGGTCTTGTGGGCTCCGGGGCCGGCCGGGGTGGTTCTGACTGGTGAGGTGGGTCCTGGTGGCCCTGGGATGGGCGCTGT
>JBBPZY010000361.1:0-11494 GCA_038276315.1 Mycobacteriales bacterium | reverse complement strand
CTAGTGATCCGCGTAGGTAGCGAACCCAGGATCAACGGGGTGTCCAGGTGGCTGGAGTGGTTGGCGACGAAAACCGCCGGGCCGCGGACGCTGTCGAGAGCTTCGCGGCCGTGCACCACCGGCCGGGTCTGGCGCCAGATCCCCGGCTTGAGCATCGCCGGCGGCCGGGCGCGGCGCCCCGCCCCGGCCGCGGCGGTCCGGGCCCAGGCGGTAGGAAAGTCGTCGCCGTTGTCGGGCTGTTCCCAGCGCTGCGCCGACCTGGGCACCCGAGACCGGCCGCGCCAGTCCCGGCCGTGGCGCAGCAGTCGCAGTTCGTCGCGTAGGCCACTCATCGCACGTCTGCCAGCACCATCGGCGGGGCGTGCAGGTAGCTGATCTCCGGGTTGGCGCCGACGGTGTCTCGAGCCATCTCGAGCGCGTCAGCCAAACTGGATGCGGCCCGGAATCCCAGTCGCGCGGTGGTCGACCGGTTGCCCCCGACGAAGATCACGTCGGTCAGGTGCTGCATCGCATGCGCTCCCCAGTACCACATGTAGAATGGGTGCACGCCGTGGTAGGCATAACTGGTTCGGTACAAATGGGTGTACCACGGATCGGTGGCGAACTGCTTCTCGTATTTGGTTTCCAGCATCACCGGGTCGGTGGTCTCGGCGAGCAGTTCGTAGAAATCGATGTAGCTGGGGTGGTGCACGGGATGGAACTCGTGCGGCATCGGGTGGTAGAAGATCGCCACTCCGCCTTGGCGCACGATCGGCTTGCCTCGGTAGAGGTTGAAGAAGTAGCCGAGTCCCAGGGACATCACCAGGATCGGGTTCATAATCGAGTTGACGTTGTACGGGCAGATGTAAGGTAAGCCGAAAATCGCCACGTCGGCCTGCCCTTGCACCTCGGTGAGCTGTTGGCGGTGCACCGCGGCCAGGGTGTGCGGGTGCACCTGGCTCGGGGCCCCGGCGTGCACCCCGGTGATGCCGTACGGCGCCTCGGTGGCCTGCCAGATCCGCCGCCGCAGCTTGCCGGTGGCCAGGTCGTTGGTTCGCTTGACCGCCAGGTAACTGGCTTGGTCGGTGACGTTCCATTCCCACTCGCGACGGGTGAGGAAACGCAGCGCCGTGGGGAATGGTTCGTTGTTCAGCGTGGTCTCGATGGTGAATACCGGGACCTGTCCGCCGATGACATCGGCCATCCGGTCGTAGGACTGATGCATCGCCGAATTGGGCGGATCGTTGAATGAGCGCGAATGCCGCAGTGTGTGCACATTGTGGTGATGGCGCAGGCTGGCATAGCTGGCCAATCCCACCGCCACCGACTTCGATCCGCCGTTCATCGCGGTGAGTGTGATGTTGGCGTAGACAATCAGGTCACTTTCGGCGGCCCGGCGGTTGATCTCCACGTCTTCGCCGTGCGGGGTGGTGCCCAGATGCGCGAGTGCGTCCGGGTCCTCGGCGTCGTGGTTGCGCAGGTGGTCGGGATGGAAGGCGCGAAACACCCGCTCGCCGACGGTGCGCTTGAGTTCCGCTGGGGTCATCCGACGGTGCAGCGAGTTCGCGGCGATGAGTTCGACGTCGTCCACCCCGGCGGCGGCGGCCAGCTCAAGAACCTGCTCGATCACCCGCTGCCGGATGTCCGGGGCGCGCATCTGGGGTAGCGGCAGGGACAGATCATCGAAGACGATCGTCAGCCGCATCCCGCGCCGCAGCAGCTGCGGCAGCGGGTCGCTGCCGTGTGGATGTAGCAGGGCGTGGTGGATCGCGGCCTCGAGGTCGACGATGCCCGGCAGCGATTCCGGCGGGTAGATAACCCGGCTGCCCAGTGGCAGACGCTCCAGCCGGAATCCCTCGCCCTGGTGCATCAGCAGCGGCGGAGTCCGCTCGTCGACGTCGAGCACGAAACCTGGTCTGCCCACACTCTCACCTGCTCCTGTCCCCGCAGCGCTGCGCGCAACGTCGACTCTTATCCTCGACCGGGAGCGAAGACGACCTTGATGCTGCCCAGCCGGCCGGCCGCAGCCGCGTGATCAAGCGCGTCGCGCCATTGTTCCAGCGGATACTTGGTGTCAACGTAACCGTCCAGCGCCGCTGATGCCGCCAGGGCGATGGCCGCCGGGAAATCTCCCTCACTCGGCTCTTCCCCTGTCGCCGAGGCGTACGCCCCGACGAGGTGCAGCTCCCGGTACCACAGTGGGGTGAGATCCACCCCACCCGCAGGCATTCCAGATGCCACCACAGTGCCCCCGGCTCGCAGTGACCGCAGCGCGGTGTTCAAACCCGAGGTACCCCCAGTGCACTCGAAGGCCAGGTCCATCCCGCCGAGCAGGTAGCCGTCGCCGAGTTCGGGCTCGACCAGCAGCGCGCCGGTGCTGCGGCGCAATGTCCGCGCGGTGCTGTCGGTGCCGATGACCTGGGTGGCGCCTAGATCGAGGGCCCGGTCGGCTTGATGACGGTGTTTGGCGACTACGTGAATCTCGCCGGCCGCGGTGAGCCTGCGCAGCGCGAGCAGGGTAAGCAAGCCCACCGTGCCTGCGCCGATCACCAGCACCGAGGCGCCGGGACTGACCGGTACCCGGCGCACCGCGTGTACCGCGCAGGCCAACGGCTCCACCAGGACGGCGATCTCGTCGGGCAGCGAGTCCGGCACCGGATGCAGTTGGCTGGCATGGGCGATCATCCGGCGGCTCCAGCCACCTCCGGTGTCGGCGCAGAAGCCGGTCTGTAGCCCAGCAGCCAGTCGTCCGGTGGTGATGTGGTCGCAACGACTGGTATGCCCGGCGAGGCAAGCCCGGCAGGACGCCACTCCGCGCGCTGCGCATCGCAGCACTGGGTCGATCACTACCCGGCTGCCCCGAGGTAGCCCGGGCAGCTGATCGAGGGTGCGACCGAGTACCTCATGGCCGGGGACGAAGGGCATCGAGGTCAATGGCCCGAGGTAGGGCGACGACCGGCCGGTGAGCAGGCCGAGATCCGACCCGCAGATTCCGGACAGCACCGGCTCGATCCGGCTCCAGGACTCGTCGGCCGGGACCGGGTCGGTCTGCTCGACCAGCCGTAGCGGCGCGACGTTGCTGGCCAGCATGCCCGCCAGCCGCCCGCCCGCGCGGCTGCCACTGACCGCGCGGGCGGCGAAGTAGCGCCCGGCGGAGCGGTGATACTGCAGCGCGAGGCTCACCGCGGCGCTCCTTGGGGGTCGTGACCCGGCCGGAGATCGACCTTGACCCCGGCTCTGGCGTCGGCTCGAGTGACGTCGAGCAGCACCTCGAGTAGCCCACCGGTGTGGGCGCCCCAGCGGTGCACGGTCCAGTGGCGCCGTCGGGCGTGCCGGAACAGTTGCGAGTCCGGGTTGACCACTTGCGGATGCCCGACGGCTTCGAGCAACGGGCGGTCGGAGTAGCTGTCGGCGTAGGCGTAGGACCGGTCCAGGTGCAGACCGTTGACCTGGGCATAGTGCCGCAGCCACGCCGCGCGCGCCTCATCGACCAGCGGAGGGGTTTGGAGGAACCCGGTGAGTACGCCGTCTTTGGCGTGCATCCGGCTGGCCACCACCTCGTCGAAGAGCACCGACAGCGGCTCGACATGCAGGTCGACGGCGCCGGTGATCAGGACGGTTCGGTGTCCGGCCGCGCGATGGCGGCGGATCTGCCGGGTGGCTTCGGGCATCACCCGATGCAACAGTGCGTCGCCGAGCACGTCGGTGACCAGCCCACGCAGCTCGTCGACCCGCACGCCGACGTAACGGCGCAGGAAGGCGCGCAGCAGCTCGCCGCGGTCTTGGCGCTCCGCGGAGAGGTACCGGGGGGCGCACCGGGTCAGATCGGCCAGCTCACGTAACCAGCCGGAGCGGGGGAGCGTCGCCAACCGGGCCCACAGGTAGGACTCGACGACGTTGGAGTTCACAATCGTGCCCTCCAGGTCGAACACCGCGGCGACGTCGGACCGCTCGGGCAGCGACCGCGACGATATGGATGGGACCGTCGACGAAGTTCCGCGGCGGTCGGCGGTGGCGCGTCCCCGCCGCTGTCCGGCCCGCCGGACCGTGGCTGTGATCGACGGGCAGTGCACGTCCTGCAGGTACGCCCGCCAGTCGATGACGGTGGGGTCGAAGCCGTATTCGAGGGCCCGCTCCGGCGGCAGCGCCGCATGCAGCTCTCGCAGCCGACTGTCGTCGTAGATCACCTCGGCGCGGGCGTAGACACCGTATAGGTCGGCGTACTCGCGGAGCTGCACCAATTCCTGCTGCTGGCGGCCAAGACTGGTCAGCCAATCCTGGGAGCGCTTCGACGGTGGCAGCGCCAACAGGGCCCGTTCCGCTAACGCCGCGGCCCGTTCTCCGGTGCGCAGCCTCAGCTCCACCTGCTGGCTGCCGGGAAACCGCCAGGTGGGTGGCGCGATATGACCGCGATCACCATCGGGCATGGGGTGGTTGTCGAAGTACTCCCGGCACAGCACGTACATGTTCTGGAAGGTCAGCGGATTACTGGCACCGGAGCTGACGTGTAAGTAGGCCGGCCCGGTGGCGGGAGGTCGGGCGGCGGTCGCGAGGATCGCGTTGATCACCAGATCGACCGGGATCACGTCGAGCACCGAGTCGGGCAGCCCCGGGAATTCGCGCAGTAACCCTCTGCCGAAGGAGATGATCAGCGGATCGGCCATCTTGAAGCCGTCAATCCAGCCCGGGTAAGGGTGCCGTACCGCGCTTTCCACGATGGCCGGACGGACCACTGACAGCGGCCGGCCTGGTCGCGCCCACAGCTGTTCGGCGACCCGCTCACCCAGGGCTTTAGTCAATGTGTAGACGTCCGGCCAGCCCAGGCTCCGGGCCCGGGTGCGGCCGTAGTCCACCAGCCGGCGGTTGATCCACTCGGTGCGCAGCCGTTCGGCGTCGGCGGCGGTGGACTGCGGGCCGGCTTTGGCGTGCTGGTCGCCTGCTTGCGCCAGCGCGCGGCGCAGCACCTCCGGTCGTCGGGATTCCCGCTCCACATCGATGCGGGCAGCCAGCGCCATGTCCAGCTCGAGCTGCCAGTCCACCCCATGGTCCAGCGGTACTTCAGCGACGACCCCCTTGCGGGTGCCCGCGACGTAGGCGGTGGAGATGTGCACGACGTGTGGCGAACCGGTGAGTGCCTCATAGAGGGTCGCCACGCCCGCGACGTTGGTGCGGAAGGCTTCGTCGACCGGGGGGTCGAAGGACACCGTGGAGGCACCGTGGATCACGACGTCGAGGTCGGCGGGCAGAGCGACCGAGCCGAGGCCGCCCTCGATGACCGTGACCCGCTCGCGCACCAGACGCGCCAATTCCTCCGCGCCGATGCGCTCACTTAGCGGGCGGAAAACGTTCTTGCGAAGCAACGCGTTGAGCCGGTCGGTCGCGCCGCGCTCACCCCGGGGCCGGATCAGTACCGAGACATGAGTGTCCGGGTAGCTGGACAGCAGCCGCTCCAAGGTCGCCTGCCCCAAGAACCCCGTCGTGCCGGTGAGTAGGACGTGGGATCCGGCAAGATCATCAGCGCTCATGGCGCTACCGCGGTAGCCGGATGGTCGCGATGGTAGGCCGACAGCGCGGCCTCACACACCCGGCGCACCGGCCAACCGAGTACCTGGGCGACCCGCTCGGCGTCGGCGAACTCCGGCTTGGCAGTTCGCTGCCCTCCCGGTCCGGTGGCAACCTTGACGTTGATCTCCTGCTCGGCCCCGGGCGGCCCCACCGGCACCGGGACGGTGCTCCGCGGCAGCGTGGTGCGCTGCCAGGGCGCCCACCGTACGCCCAGCGTGGTGCTGTGCCGGAACACCGCATCCACCACCGCCGGGCGGATCTGTTCGGCGCACAGTGCGGTGAGCACCTGCCCAGGTCTGCCGTGTCGGCCGACTGTGGCGGTCGTCCAGCAGTCCCACGCTCCGGCCGCCCGGACCGCGAGCAGGACTCCCGGCCACAGTTCCGGGTCCAGATCGTCGACGGTGGTCTCCACCACGGTGACCGGCTCCGCGGGGCTAGGCGCCGGCCCGGGTTCGGTGCGGCGACCGATCACCAGCCGGGTGATGTTCGGTCGCTCCGGGGTGTCCAGCTGTCCGGCGCCACTGCCCACCGCGTCAACCGTCATCGGTGGCAACGGCCCGGGTGTGGCCAGGGTCGCGACCAGGGCCGCCCCGGTGGGCGTGGTGCGTTCCCCGGGGAGGTCCCCACCGGTCAGCGACAGCCCACGGTCAGCCACGATCTGCAGGACGGCGGGTGCTGGGATCGGAATCGTGCCGTGCGCGCTGCGCGCCGTCCCGCTGCCGGCCGCCAGCGCTGAGCATGTCACCAGCGCACCGTCGGTGAGCAAGCCAAGCTGATCGGCCGCGACGGCGGTGCCGACCACATCGGCGAGCGCGTCGGCGGCTCCCACCTCATGGAAATGCACCAACTCGGCGGGAATGCCGTGCACTGCGGCCTCCGCATCCGCGAGGAGCCGGAACGTGTCGGCGGCCACCCGGGCGGCTGCTGCGCCCAGCGGGGCTTCCTCGATGGCGGCGAGCACCTCGGCCAATCCCCGGGTGGGCTGGGCGGTGGCCGGAGCGACGACCACAGTGTGCACGCAGCGCAGCCCGCAGCGACGGGTCTGCGCGACTGTGACATCCAGATCGGACACCCCGAGCGCAGCCACCGCGGCGCGGACCGCAGCAAGGTCAGCGCCGGCGTCGAGCAGCGCACCGAGCAGCATGTCACCGGCCACGCCGGCGGTGCAGTCCAGGTACGCCGCCCTGAGCTCAGCCACCGTGCACCCTTGCGACGATCTTGACCGCGTGCGCCGCAGCGCCGAATCCGTTATCGATGTTGACCACGGACAATCCCGGTGCGCAGGAGGCGAGCATGGTCGCCGCGGCGACGTGTCCGCCCGCGCTCACTCCGTAGCCCACACTGGTGGGTACCCCGACCACGGGCGCTCGGATCAGCCCGGTCACCACTCCGGGCAGGGTGCCCTCCATTCCGGCGATGGCGATCACGCAATCGGCCACGGACAGCTCGTCGAGATGCGCGAGCAGCCGGTGCAGTCCGGCGATCCCGACATCGGCGATCAACCGGTGGCCGGCGCCGAGCGCTTGCAAGGTGGCGATCGCCTCGCGCGCGACCGGCAGGTCCGAGGTACCTCCGGTGAGCACGGCGACGAATCCGCGGGCCGGGGGCAGCGCACCGACGATCACGGTGCGCCCGATCGGGTCAGTGACGACCGGCTCGGTCTCAAACCAGCTCGGCGCCCGGCGCAGCACGCCGTCGGGGCACCTGGTGGCCAACGCCGGGAACCCGGGTTCGCAGCTGCGCTGTGCGGCGAGCAGGCGCAGCGTCTGCTCCTCGGTCTTGCCCTCGGCGAAGACGACTTCGGGCACGGCGGTGCGTCGCCTGCGATCGGAATCCAGGCGGGCGATACCGCTGACGTCTCGCGATGGGTGCGGTGCTGAGTCGACCACGATGCCGACTATCTCACGCAATCCGGTGTCGTCTTGGACATGCGAGGATCGTTGACAATGCACACTGCGGATTCCGGCGTCACCACCTCCGTCGCGGCGGCGCTGCTCGCCCGGCTGGGACGTTTCGACGGGCTGGTGGTGGCCTTCTCGGGTGGGGTTGACTCCGCGGTGGTGCTGGCTGCGGCCGTTCGGGCGCTCGGCGCCGATGCCGTACTGGCCGCCATTGCGGACTCGCCCAGCCTGGCGCGCGCCGAACTCGCGGCTGCACGCCACGTCGCCGGGCAGATCGGGGCGGAGTTGCTGGTGCTGGCTACCGACGAGCACCTCGATCCTGGTTACCGGGCCAATGCCGGCGACCGCTGCTACTTCTGCAAGCGGACCGTGCTCGCCGCGGTGTGCAGTGTCGCGCAGCGCAGGGGTTTCGCCCACGTCGCTACTGGCACGCACCTCGATGACCGCCGTGCCTTGCACCGCCCGGGCTTGCGGGCGGCTGCTGAGCTCGGGGTGCGCGAGCCGCTCGCCGAGGTGGGCGCTACGAAGGAGACCGTGCGCTTGCTGGCGGCGCACTGGAACCTGACGGTGCGCGACAAGCCGAGCACGCCGTGCCTGGCGTCCCGGATCGCCGTCGGGGTGCCGGCGACCGTCGATCGGCTGGCGTTGGTGGAGCGGGCTGAGCTGGCCGGGCGTCAATACCTTGCCGAGTACCACATCGCGGTCCGCGACCTGCGGGTCCGGCTGTTGGGTCGCGCCGGATACCGGGTAGAACTCGATCAGGACGCGCTGGACGGCGTCTCCCTGCCGGCGCGGGAGGCGTTGTTGGCCCGAGTCGCGGAAGTGGGTCTCGGTGGGCAGGGCGATCTGGCGGCTTACCACTCGGGGTCACTCAGCGGCTGAGCGACGGAGAGCGCAGCAGCGACCACAACATGGACCCGGCTCGCGAGACCGGATCGGTGGTGCGGCTGGTGGCTTCGGGTCCTACCTTCGTCTCTGCAGCGGGCATGATCCCCGACCCTACCGGCGTCCAGGCCACCCTCAGGACGAGTCGCGTCAGGAGCCGGGCGACACGCGACTGCTCCAGCCGTTCCCGCGCCTGCTGGCGTAGAAGGCCACGTGCCGGGTCTCCTGGCGCTGTATGCGTCCGACAAGCTTGGTCAGCTCTGGATGGTTCGTCTGAGCAAGCAACCGGCCGTTACCCGGCGGGCAGTTGTGCTGTAGTTCACGATGTCGAAGGACATAGGCACTCCTGCTTCGTTGTTCCGCAGGGGCGGGGCGCCGCTGGGATGCGGGTGCACACAACTACTCAGGAGGACTCGCGTGCCTGGGCCAAGCGGTTCGCCCGGTCGCTGCCGGCGCCATCGGAGTCGGGTCGGTCGTTGTTCGTCCAGGCGCGCGCCGCGACACGAGCCATCGTCTGCCGCCGCCCGCGTCGGCGATCGCGTCGGGTCGGGTGAGCCGGCCAGATCTCCTCGATGGCGCTGTTGAACTCTGCGCCGAGCAGGATCGCCATCGCGATGAAGAACGAGAACAGCAGGTATGCGATGGGAGTGGCCAGTGCTCCGTAGGTGTACCCGGTGCCAGATACCCACGCGATGTAGAGCCGCAGCCCGGTGCTGGTGACCAGGAACACCGCCATCGCCAGCAGGGCACCCGGAAGACCGCGGTGCCACGGCAGCTTGTTGGGTAGCGCCATTTTGTAGAGCGTGGCCAGTCCAACCATCAACAGGATGCCGAGCCCGGGGTAGTAGAAGATGTCGACCAGTAGGGCCACCGTGGGTCGCACTGCCGCCGGGAACAGGTCAGGTATCAGGTCCGGTCCAAGCGCGGTCAGTGGCAGTACGAACACCGAGCCGATCAGGGCCACCGCGTAGAGCAGCAGGGCGAAGATCCGTTGCCACACCGGGTGGCGGACGGTGTGCTGTTGATAAGCGGCGGTGATCGAGTCCACCAGGGATGCCAGCGCCGAGGAACCGGCCCAGAGCGAGATGACGAACCCGACCGACACGATCGTGCTGTGCCCCTGGGTGAGAATGTCGGACACTGTCGGGCGGATGATCTCGTTGACCACATCGGCGCTGAATACCGTGGTGGCCCACCGCACGATTTCCCGCTGCGCTGCCTCGACCGTGGCCGGGCCGAACCAGCTGGCGACAAAGCCGAGGCTACCCAGCATTCCCAGCAGCAGCGGCGGGAGCGACAGCGTCATCCAGAACGCCGCCTGGGCCGACATCGAGATGAAGCTGTCCTCCCAGGCCTTGGCGGCGGTCCGGCAAATCAGCCGCAGCGGAGCACGCCGGACTCGCCCACCCGTGGCAGCAGGACCGGGGCGGCTGGCGGGAGACTCAGCGGCCGACTCGACGGAAGCATCCATGTCGCCTCCCAGGATGGCCCATTTGCTGGAGTGCGCACAGTATGACCCGCCGAGCCAGGTAGCGTGCGGCTGCCCAACCCGTGAGTGGCGATGACCGCTATAGCTCTCATCGCCACTCACAAGCGCGCCAGCGCGCCGAGCAGAGGAGTGCCCAACCCGCCGTGCCCCGCCCCGCTGAGACCGCCGTCGTTACCGAAGCTTCGCGCCGGCCGTTGCGCGCCTGGCAGCGCAGAGCCCTGGCCCGGTACCTGGCCACCGCGCCACAGGACTTCCTTGCGGTCGCCACGCCGGGCGCCGGCAAGACGACTTTCGCCTTGCGGGTGGCAGCGGAGCTGCTAGCCGACCGGACGGTGCACGCGGTGACCGTGGTGACCCCGACGGAGCACCTCAAGCATCAGTGGGCGGCAGCCGCCGCCGAGGTGGGTCTGGCCCTGGATCCCGAGTTCCGCAACTCGATAGGCGCCACCTCTCGTGACTATCACGGTGTCGCGGTCACCTATGCCCAGGTCGCGGCACACCCGACCCTTCATCGGGTGCGCACCGAGGGACGCGCCACCCTGGTGGTGCTCGACGAGATCCACCACGGCGGAGATGCCAAGAGCTGGGGTGAGGGAGTGCGGGAGGCCTTCACACCGGCGGCACGCCGGCTTGCCCTGACTGGGACTCCCTTCCGCAGCGACGACACTCCCATCCCGTTCATCAACTATGAACCCGATGGCGACGGCGCGCTGCGCTCCGCCGCCGATCACTTCTACGGGTACTCTGAGGCACTGGCCGACGGGGTGGTGCGGCCGGTGATGTTTCTCGCCTACTCCGGGGAGGCCCGCTGGCGGACCAGCGCGGGGGAGGAGTACTCGGCGCGGCTGGGTGAGCCGCTCACCGCCGAGCACACCGCCCGGGCCTGGCGCACCGCGTTGGATCCGGCGGGAGACTGGATGCCGGCGGTGCTCAGCGCCGCGCACACCCGGCTGACCCAGCTACGTGCCGGCGCACTGCCCGACGCCGCCGGGCTGGTGATAGCCACCGACCACACCGCAGCCCGGGCCTACGCCGGGATTCTAGGAACGATCACCGGTCGGGAGCCGGTGTTGGTACTGTCCGACGACCCATCGGCCACCGGCCGGATCGCGGCCTTCGCCGGCTCCGACGAGCGCTGGCTGGTGGCGGTCCGGATGGTGTCCGAAGGCGTCGATGTGCCCCGACTCGCCGTCGGCGTGTACGCCACATCGGCAGCTACCCCCCTGTATTTCGCCCAGGCGGTGGGCCGGTTCGTCAGATGCAGGCGACCCGGCGAGACCGCGACGGTGTTCCTGCCCAGCGTGCCGGTGCTGTTAGGGCTGGCCAGCGAACTCGAGAAACAGCGCGATCACGTGCTCGGTGCGCCGCACCGGGCGGAGGAAAGCTGGGACGACGCCGCGCTCGCACAGGCCAACGCGCAGCGCGACGAACCCGGGGACCAGGAGCGGGCGTTCACCGCGCTGAGCGCCGACGCCGAGCTGGACCAAGTGATCTACGACGGGGCATCCTTCGGGACGGCCGCCTTCGCCACCACCGAGGACGAGCAGGACTACCTCGGCCTACCCGGGCTGCTGGAACCCGATCAGATGCGGGCGCTGCTGCGGCAGCGCCAGCAAGACCAGCTCGGCCGCGGGCGGGGGGGGGCCGGGGCGCGCGTGGCGGGGGCGGGGGCGTG
>JBBPZY010000360.1:0-10354 GCA_038276315.1 Mycobacteriales bacterium | reverse complement strand
TTGCCACAGCCGGCAACTCCAAGCGAAAAGTTGCCGGCTGAGGCAACTCCGCACAGCGCGATAGTCCTTCCCTGGACGTCACGGACAGTAACATCCAGGGCCATGGTGCCGGGGGGAAACGGCTGATCATGGTACCGGGTGTCGCTCCCGAACTGATCCGCTCACCGATGAACTGCCCGCTACGGTCAGGTGTCCAGGGGACGAGCGCCGCGCTCGACGTCAGGCAGCCCGTGGGGCTGTCGAGTCCGACTACCGTTGTCCGCGGCGTTGGTGGCCGTATGAGGTCGAACCCGGTTGCGCCCGTTCGCAATCGCGCCGTTCGCTACCGCACCGTTGGCCGCTGAGCCGTTCTCGACTGGATCGCCGTTGGTGGGTGCCGTGGGCGTGATGGCCTGTTGCCGCGGGACGCGACTGGCCGGTGTCGCGGGAGCGGGCCCGGATCGCAGCAGCAGCGCCCCCAGTGCGCCCAGCGCGCTGAGTCCGGCGGCGATCAAGAATAGGTCATCCAGCCCTGCGACGAACACCTGGAGCTGGGTCTGCTGGTAGACGGCGTACGCGCCGACCCAATCAGGAACAGCGGGACCGCCCAGGTGCGGGGTGACAGTGTCGACGGGCAGCAGGGCCGCGCGCCCGGCCAACTGCTGGGCCTGTTGGGTGGTCAGGATGGCGGTGAGCACCGCGATACCCAGCGCGCCCGCGGTTCGTTGCGCGACATTGTTGAACGCGCTCGCTGCGCTGACCTGGGCTGTGGGGATGACCGCGATACCCCCTGCCATGATCGGCATCATCGCCAGACCCAAGCCGACGGCGCGCAGCATCAGCCACAACACGAGCTGCTCCCGGGAGGTGTCCACAGTCAAGTTGTGCATCAGGTAGGTAGCGGCGGCCACGATCGTCAGACCGATGAACGCCGGCCAGCGGGGGCCGATGCGGTCATAGACCCGCCCGGTGATCGGCATCAGTACGCCCATCACCACCGCTTGAGGCAGCAGGGTGAGCCCGGCGTCGAAGGCACCCAGCCCCTGCACCTGCTGCAAGAATAACGGGATGTAGAACAGCACCCCGAACAGTCCGATCATCAATATCGCGATCAACAGTAGCGAGTTGGTGAACGGCCAGTAACGGAAGACCCGGATATCCAGCAATGGTTCGGCGACCTCCAGCTCGATCACCACGAACAACGCCAGGCTCAGCACACTGACAGTGATCAGAATCAGGACTCGGTAGGAATACCACCCCCAGGACGCACCTTCCGACAGCGCCAGCAGCAACGAGAACAAGCCGCTCGCCACGGTGACAAAGCCCAGCACGTCGAATCGGCGCCCGGCCACCCTGGGGAATCGTTGCAACACCAGCGCCGCGACCACCGCACCCAGGATCCCGATCGGCACGTTGATGTAGAAGATCAGCCGCCAGTTGACGTACTGGACCAAGTACCCCCCCAAGGTCGGCCCGATCGCCGGGGCGACCACTACCCCCAGGCCATACAGACCCATCGCGGCACCGATCTTCTCCCGCGGCACGATCCGGTACAAGATCGATAGCGCCAGAACCGGCAGGAGCCCGCCCGGAATCGCCTGCACGATCCGGAAGATCACCAAGCTGTTGAGGTCCCAGGCCAGCCCGCACAGCGCCGACCCCGCGGCGAACCCCAGCATCGCCACCTTGTACATCCGGCTCAACCCGAAGCGATCCCCCAACCATGCACTGGCGGGTACCACCACGCCCAGCGCCAGCGTGTAGCCCGTGACCACCCACTGCACGTCGTCGGTGGTCGCTCCGAACTCGTTCTGAATGGTGAGGATGGCCACGTTGACGATGCTGGTGTCCAGGATCGACATGAATGACCCGACAATCAACACCAGCAGCGGCAATCCCCAGCCCGCCCCGGCACCCTTCCGGGCAGCCACCCCACCAGCGGGGCGCGCCGCCGCAGCGATGCTCACTTGGGATTCTGCGTCGATCGTCATCGCAACGTCAGCCTGATTGTGTGGCAGATGCCCGCCCACGGCGTGATGTGGTTGGTTGCTTCACGCAACTAACATAAGCTGGGTCCCGACCGCACTGCAACCGGGATCGGCAACCCGTCCTGGATTTTTCCCCGACGATAGCTCCTAGTGAGAGCTATCGTCGGGGAATGACGAGCGTTGAGTTGACGGTGCTGGGCGAGGAGCTGATGACGGCCATGACTGCGCTGCGGCGCCTGGTGCGGCGGCGGCTGCGCAGCGCAGTGGCCGGAGCACCGTTACGAGGTGCACACGTGGAGCTGCTGCAGGTCATCGAGGCGCAGCCGGGTATCGGGATCGCGCCGGCGGGACGCGCCCTGCACCTGGCGGCGAACTCGGTGAGCACGTTGGTCAACCAGCTCGTCGAGCTGGGGATGCTGGTACGGCAGACCGCTCCCGACGACCGCCGCGCCGCACAGTTGTGGTTGACCGAATTGGCTACCCACCGATTGGCGGCGTGGCGGCAGGCCCGCGTCGAGCTCATCACCGGCGGCGTGGCGCGGCTTCCCGTTGCCGATCGTCAGGCTCTGACCGAGGCGCTGCCTGCGCTGCGCGCCCTAGTGGTCGCGCTCGACCCCGGAGACCTGCGATGACTGCTCCGCTTGCGGTGCGCGGTACCGCGATCCGGCACCGTTTCGGTGACACGGTCGCGGTGGATGGGGTGACCTGGCCGTCGCCGCGGGAGCGGTATTCGGGCTGCTGGGACCGAACGGTGCCGGCAAGACCACCACGATCCGCATGATCACGATACTGCTGCCCGCGCCGATCGGGGCGATCGAGGTCTTCGGCGTGGACGTGGCCCGCCACAAGCTGGCGGTTCGACGATTGATCGGATATGTGCCGCAGCAGCTGTCCGCCGACGCGGCACTGACCGGCCGGGAGAACGTGGCATTGTTCGCCCGACTGTTCGATGTACCACGCGCGCGGCGGGCGCCAGGTCGTGGATGTCTCGTTGGACGCTGTCGGTTTGGCCGACGTCGCCGATCGCACCGCGGGTACCTACTCCGGCGGCATGATCCGCCGGCTGGAACTGGCCCGGGCACTGGTCAACGCGCCACGCCTGCTGGTGCTCGACGAGCCGACGATCGGCCTGGACCCGATCGGCCGGGCCAACGTGTGGGATCGCATCGGCGAAGTCCGCGCGAGCACCGGGATGACCGTGCTGGTCACCACGCACTACATGGAGGAAGCCGACCAGCACTGCGACCGGATAGCCCTGATGCACCGGGGCATGCTGGTGGTGCAGAACAGCGTCGCCCAGCGCGACGTCGGTGTCGCCAGCGGCGCCGCCACCCTATTCCGCACCATCGGCGGTTCCATCGGGGTGTCGCTGCTGGGCACCCTGTTCACCCAGCAGGTGCAGTCCGCGCTCCCCGACCGCGCCAGCGGCGCGCCAGCCGGCGGTCAAATCACCCCCGGCATGCTCGGGCAGCTGCCCGCACCGCTGCGGGAGGCCTACCAGGCCGCGATCACCAACGGCATCCACCAGGTGTTCCTGTGGGGTTCGGTGATCGCTGTGGTCGCACTCATCGCCGCGTGGGCCATTCGGGAGGTCCCGCTGCGCGGGAGCACCTCACGGGTCACCACCGCACGGGAAGCGCGGTGAGGCCTCCGGTGAGCAGGTCGCCGCGGAGTTGAAGCTGATCCAGGGGCACCGCCAGCTCGAGGGTGGGAAATCGGTGCAGTAACGCGGTGAAGACGGCGTGGAGTTCGACACGGGCCAGGCTGGCGCCGATGCAGAAGCGGGGGCCGTGCCCAAAGGACAGGTGCGGGTTGGGGGTACGGATGATATCGAAGCGGTCGGGGTCGGGGAACGCGGCAGGGTCACGGTTGGCGACGACACTGCTCAGCAGCACCGCGTCGCCACTGCGGATGGTCACCCCGGCGATGTCGATGTCGTCCTGGGCGTAGCGGGGCAATCCGCCGCCACCCGGGGCAGCTACCCGCAGGATCTCCTCGACTGCCCCCGCGACCAGCGCTGGATCGTGCCGCAGTGCATCGCGTTGCACGGGGTGGGTGAGCAGTAGCAGGGTGCCGTAGTCGATGCGTCTCGACCAGCTCGACGACGTGCGCCCGCAGGGCCTGCATGCGCCGGGGCGTTTTGGGGATCGGGGTGGGAGCGCCCGAGCCGGGGGTCGGCGAACAGCGCCTTGACCTCAGCGTAGCCGGTCACCAGCCAGGCTACGTCCCCAGCGGGGGTTCGGACCGGGGTGACGGGCGCGCTGGCTTGCAGGGTGCGCAACAGTGGCGCGATGTCCAGGACGTCAGGCCGTGGAAAGGGCAGGCGGGGCACGTTTTCGCTGGTCAACAGAGGTCCTCAACTGGTCCGGGTCGGTGGCCACCTCGCAGTCTGGATGCAGTCGTCATGCGCGGCTGCATCCAGACTGCGACTTTGGAGGGCCTGCCGGCACGTCCGCGTGAGCGGATCCGGGTCTACGGCGCTCGAAGTCGAGCAGCTGCTGCTTGCGTTCCAGACCGCCGCCGTAGCCGGTGAGGTCACCGGTGGCGCCCACGACGCGGTGGCAGGGCACGATGATGCCGATCCGGTTGCGGCCGTTGGCCAGACCGACTGCCCGGGCGGCGCCGCGACGTCCGATCCGCTCGGCGATCTGGCCGTAGGACCGTGTCTCGCCATAAGGAATCTCCTGCAGGGCGGCCCACACTGTGCGCTGAAACGGGGTGCCGACGAGATTCGTCGGTAGCTCGAAAGCGGTGCGTTGTCCAGCGAAGTACTCATCCAGCTGCCTGGTCACCTCGGTAAACGGTGTGGGGTCGGGGTCGCCGAACGTCTCCGCAGGCGGTCGGTGCCGCTGCAGGTCCATGTAGAGGCCGGCGAGGACGCCGTCGAGGGCTACCAGGGTGAGCTGGCCGACTGGGCTGTCCCGCACAGTGTGAACTAGCACGAGTGTTCCTTTCATCAGGCTGGTAGCCGGTTGATGGCGTGGCCGCCGGTCGCCCACAGGTATTGCACGGCGTAGGCACGCCACGGGCGCCAGGCGTCGGCGTGGCCGGCAAGCCCCGCGGCGGTCGACGGGAGGCCCAGATCTCTGGCTGCGCGCCGGATACCCAGGTCCGTCGGTACGAAGGCATCTGGATCACCGAGCGCGCGCATCGCGATCGTCTCGATGGTCCAGGGTCCGAAGCCGGGCAGCGCGGCGAGCTGGGTGCGCGCCCGTTGCCAGTCGCTCCCGGTGCCGAGGTCGATTTCGCCGCCAGCCAGCGCACCGACCAGGGTGGTGAGCGTGGTTCGCCGCGCCCGGGGCAGGGCGAGCGCGGCTGGATCGAGCGAGGCCAGTTGCGCTATGTCCGGGAACAGGTGGGTCAGCCCGCCGGCCGGGTCGGCCACCGGTTCGCCGTGTGCGGCCACCAATCGGGCGGCGTGGGTGCAGGCCGCCTTGGTGGATACCTGCTGCCCGAGCACCGCACGCACCGCGAACTCCGACGCGTCGACGGTGCGCGGCACCCGACGGCCGGGATTCTTATCCACCAGGACAGCGAGCATCGGGTCGGTGCCCAGCAGATCGTCGACGGCCACCGGGTCCGCGTCGAGGTCGAGCAGCCACCGGCACCGAGTGATCGCGGTGGACAGGTCACGCAGGTCGGTCAAGGCCAACCGGCACTCGATGTGATCTGGCAGCGGTCGCAAGGTTGCAAGACCATGGCCATGCGGCAGGCGCAAGGTCCGGCGGTAAGCGCCGTCACGCCACTCCTCCACTCCCGGCACCGCGGTCGCCGCGAGATGCCCGAACAGGTTGTCGGGACACAGCGGCACGCGGAACGGCAGCCGCAACAGCAACGATCCGGACGTCGTCGGCGGGTGTCTGCGCCCGGCACGCGCACGTAGGTCGGTCGGCGCCAACGCGAAGATCTCCCGGACGGTGTCATTGAATGCCCGCACGCTGGCAAAACCCGCGGCGAAGGCGACGTCACTCATCGGAACGGAACTCGTCTCGATCAGCAACCGCGCGGTCTGGGCACGCTGAGCTCGCGCCAACGCCAGCGGGCCGGCGCCCAACTCGGCGAGCAGCTGCCGCTGGACTTGCCGGACGCTGTATCCCAGCCGCGCGGCCAGGCCAGGGACACCGTCGCGATCGACCACCCCATCGGCGATCAACCGCATCGCTCTGGCCACCAGGTCAGCGCGTAGATTCCATTGCGGAGATCCCGGACTGGCGTCCGGCCGGCATCGCTTGCAGGCCCGAAACCCCGCCGCCTGGGCCGCGGCCGCGCTCGGATAAAAGCGCATGTTGGTCGTCTTGGGCGGTACTACCGGGCAGCTCGGCCGGCAATAGATGCCAGTGGTGACCACCGCGATGAAAAACCAACCGTCGAACCGCGCGTCCTTGGACTGCACCGCCCGCACGCATCGCTCAGTGTCCTCATGCACGTCCACAGCATCGCCGGTGACGGTTGCCGGAGCTAGCGAGAATGCGACGTCACGGGCAGACATCCAGCGGGCACACGGCGCCCATATAGCCTCCTCCGCACGCGCCGCGGTGGTCTTCGGCGATCTGCTCGAAGCCGCCGATGATCATCAGCTCGGCCAGGTTCGAGTAGCGCTCGAAGCGCAGCATCGGCGAATCGTCAACGATCTTCCCCGCTCGAGTGATGTAGCGCAGCGTGCCCACCGCCGAGTAATCAAGATCGAGCCGATGCACGTACGGCTTGGCGAACGGCACCGATGCGAACATATGACGAAACGCGAGGTTCGGCGGCAGGTGCGGCACGATGTCGTCGGCGTATTCGTAGCGGACGCTCGCGATGTGCCCGTCGTACGCGGCGGCGAAGTCCTCGTTGCCGGGATGCGGCGCGGCATAGGTAAAGGCCTTTGCACCCAGGCCGCGCTCGATCAAAAAACGCATCGCCGCGAGGTTCGCGACCGCTCCGCCCTTGCTGTGGCCGGTGACGTAGAGCTGACTATTCGGTCCGCTTTGCGTGAGGCGCCTTTGCACTTCGGGCAGGATCTTGACCCACAGGCTGTCCAGCGATCCCCAGAAGCCGGCGTGCACCAGTCCCGGCAGGCCGGCGCCTCGCACCAGCTCGGCGTCCAGGTCGTTGATCCAGTCGCGAATCGCCTGTTCCGAATCAGGGCTGTCCAGCGGTAAGGTCCCGCGAAAGGCGATCACGACGCCGTCAGCGGTCGTGCCGATAAGACAAGCGTTGATCGCCTCATTGCCGCCGACGAAGCCGACCGGGTCGTCGAGAAATTGTGCTGCGTCGAAATACGGCTGCTGTGGAGCGATCGGGCCGTCGTTGGTGATGGAATAACCGGTCATGCTTGCGCAGAGCAGCCGACACTCAAGGCTGGTCGCCATGATGCATCCTGTCCGTCGTTGGGGTGCGCCGACGAGCCCGCTGCCCGCCGTGCGGAGGCTACAGTTGCGCGGGTCAGGTCCAGAGCACAGCGCAACGGAGGGACACGACTCGTGGAAGACCGCTCGCCCGCGGCCGCTCGGGCGCCGCTTCCGACTATCGATACCACGGTTCCGCATTCGGCTCGGTTCTGGGACTACTTGCTGGGCGGCAAGGACAACTACCCGGTCGACCGCGAGGTCGGTGACCAAGTGATGCGCATCGACCCCGATCTGCGTGACGCCGCTCGCGCCGACCGGGGGTTCCTGGTCCGGGCTGTCAGGTACCTGGTAGGCGAGGCGGGGATCCGCCAGCTGCTCGACATCGGCACCGGGCTGCCCACCGTGAACAACACCCACCAAGTGGCCCAGGCGACCGCGCCGGAGTGCCGCATCGTCTATGTCGACAATGACCCGCTCGTGTTGGTTCATGCGCGCGCGCTGCTCACCAGCACGCCGCAGGGCACCACCGAGTATTTCAACGTCGACGTGCGCGACCCGGACGCAATCCTGCAAGCAGCTGCCCGGACATTGGACTTCACCCGGCCGGTCGCGCTCATGCTGCTCGGAATCATCAACTACATCCCGGACACCGACGAAGCACATGCTGTGGTCGGCCGGCTACTGGATGCGTTGCCTTCGGGCAGTTATCTGGCACTGTCGCATCCCACCGCGGAAATACACGGTGCAGCGGTAGAAGCGTCCATGCGGCGCTGGAACGAAAGCGGCGCAGCCCCGATCAGAACCCGCAGCCGCGAGGAGCTCACTCGCTTCTTCGACGGGCTGGAGCTGCTCCAACCCGGTGTTGTGTCGTGTTCACTCTGGCACACTGAGCCCACCGAGGTCGGAACCCAGGCCGAGGTGCATCAGTACGGCGGAGTCGCCCGGAAGCCTTGATCGGCCGCCCGGCTCAGGATTCTTTGAGGGTACTAGTCAAGAACCTGACCGTCTCGGACGGAGATTTCGCCTGGACACACAACCGGTCCATGACCACCAGGTAGTGCTGAACATCCTCACTCTTATCCAGGTACAGGGCGCTGGTCAGCTGTTCAAGGTAAACGAGATCCGGTAAGTCGGGCTCGGAGAACCGCAGCATCGTGAACGGTCCGCCTACCGCCGCGTGAGCGCCGGAATAAAACGGCATCACCTGCAGGGTGATATTGGGCAGTTCCGCCATCATGATCAGGTGCTGGAGCTGCTCCTGCAACACCGAACGCCCATCGAGGCGCCATAGCGCCGCCTCGTCGACCACTGCCCACAGGTTGGGCGCTCCGGGTTGGGTGAGCACTTTCTGACGTTTAATCCGCAGCGCCACCCGACGCTCGATATCTTCGACGGATGCGTTGGGATGGCCCATCTGCATCACCGCGCGAGCACCCTCGGGGGTCTGCAGCAGGCCGGGTATGAGCTGGGGCTCATAGGTTCGAATGACGTCGGCGGCTTGCTCCAAGCCGAGATACATCTCGAACCAGCCTGGCAGGATATCGCCGTAATGGTGCCACCAGCCGGGCACGTTGGCCCGCCGGGCAAGCGCCAGGAACGCTCCTCGCTCGTGTTCGTCGATAATGCCGTAGAGGGTGAGCAGATCTGCCACATCACGCTCCTTGAAGCTGACCCGCCCGAGCTCCATGCGGCTGATCTTGGCATGGGATGCACGGATCACGTGGCCAGCCGCTCCGGTGGTAATTCCGCTTGCTTCGCGGAGCTGACGGAGCTGGTTGCCCAACACAATACGCAGCGCGGTCGGCCCCTGCGAGAGTGCCTGAGCGTGACTGCTGATCGAATCGTTACCCGACCGAGCCGTCCTCACCATTCCTCCTACGGGTGAAGCACAACGGATCTTCTCACCATAGACCGCAGCTGCCCCACCGGGAACCCCGGCCTGCCGGTGCCCCGCCCCAGCCGAGGCGCTCAACCCGCTACCCGCGCGAACTCACCGTTTTTCACGGCTCGCACGAACGTGGCCATCTCGGCACGGGCACAGAGCAGGGCGGGGCCGCTCGGTCGCCGGGAGTTGCGCACGGCGATGGTGTCCACCGTCAGCTCTGCCAACTCCACACAGTTCCCGTTGGGATTACTGTGACTACTCTTCGTCCACCTGACTCCCCGCGGTAGCCAGGCCGGTATACCGCTGGTCACCGGCGCCACCTTCCACCTCCCATAGGCTCTGGTCGGCCAGCAGGCCGTCCAGAGCGGTCATAACGCCCGAAACCATGCGCCCCAACCATATTAGATTGCATCAGTTCTTGCATCGGTACACGACGTTTTAGGCGCTCGAGGGAGGTGGCATTCCGGTGAATCACTCAGCGTGGCTATTCACATACAGGATGCTCCAAGGGAAATCACGATAGGTGATCGGAAGGGCACGTAAGCGTGAGTGCTCTGCACTATGAGCGGCTACCACGACAGCAGTGGTCAACCGCTGACGTTAACGTCGAATGACCTGATGGCTGGTTATCCGCTGATGCGGAGCCGCAGCCGATCCAAGAACGCATACCAACACGAATGCGGCGACAGGTGTAGCAAACGCAGCCTTCAGCACCTACCCACGTTAGCGCTTTGCAAGGATCGGGCCGACGAGTGCAACCAGCGAGGCGAGCGCCGACGGCATCGCGCCGAGGGGTAGCCCTCGGTGCGCGGAGCTCGACAGCAGCGCTGATCGGCGCTGCGTGCTGGTGCGTTATCCGCCGGTGATGCGCTCGGCCAGCGCCACACGATGACGTCGCTGCCCAGAAAGGGCATGACCGCTTTTAATGGTGACCGAGAGTGTCCGCTCCCGGTCACCGACCCGCTCATGCTTGTATGCAAGACAGCAGTGACGACGTGGTGCTGCGCTTAACCGCCACCAACTCGTCCACCACTGCTTGATCCCAACTGGTCGAAGCAATTGATCTTGGTGTAGATCGTCGGCGTCACCGTCGATGAGGAGCACCGAGTGGACTCTCAGCGCAGGATGTTGACCGAGGCCGATCGAGAGGAGATCTCCCGAGGGGTCGC